>NZ_CP048635.1:1075000-1367500 GCF_010669145.1 Rhizobium oryzihabitans | reverse complement strand
TCGTCGAACAGAACATGTCGGTTTCGACCCCGCAATCTGCCTCTGTCCCCGTCAAGGAATATGCCGACGACGTGATCCCTGCCCGCCAGACCGAGACCATTGAAGCCGCCCTGTTTGGCGCCGGCTATTCGAAGGCGCAATCGACGGAAATCGCCGGGCTGCTGTCGCCGCAACTCCAGTCGAACAATGTCGAAAGCGGCGATGTGTTGCGCGTCGGCATTATCCAGGAAGACGAAAAAAGCGACATCGTGCGCGTCAGTCTTTACCGCAAGGGCCGGCACATGGTTACCATGGCCGTCGACGACCGCAAGAATTTCATCAAGGCAAGCGAACCGCCCAAGCTCGATGCGGTGGCGACCGCTTTCGACAGCACACCGGCGCCGGCGGCCGGCCGTGATCTGCCCAGCGTCTATGACGGCGTCTACCGGGCGGCTCTTGCCTATGGCATGAACCAGAGCATGGTTTCCCAGCTGATCAAGCTTCTGGCCAGCAGCGTCGATTTTCAGGCGCAGCTGAAACCTGCCGATACGCTGGAAGCTTTCTTCTCCGTGGAAGATGCGGACGGCAAGGCGACGGACAAGTCGGAACTGCTTTACGTCAACGCCAAGTTCGGCGACAACGAGACGCGTTTTTACCGGTTCCAGAGCCCTGAAGACAACAGCGTCGATTATTTCGACGAGAACGGTAAAAGCATCCGGCAGTTCCTGTTGCGTAACCCCGTTCCGAACGGCCGCATGACATCCGGTTTCGGCATGCGCCGGCACCCGGTCTTAAAATTCAGCCGCATGCATACCGGCACCGACTGGGCGGCAGCCCGCGGCACGCCGATCATCGCGACGGGCAACGGCACCGTCGAGAAGGCCGGATGGGCCTCGGGTTATGGCAACCAGACCCTGATCCGCCACGCCAACGGCTATGTTTCTTCCTATAACCACCAGAGCGCCATCGCCAAGGGTGTCACCGAAGGCTCCAAGGTCAGGCAGGGCCAGGTCATCGGTTATGTGGGATCGACCGGTCTTTCCACCGGCGCGCATCTGCACTACGAACTGATCGTCAACGGCACGAAAGTGGACGCGATGAAAGTGCGCCTGCCGGGCGGCAAGTCGCTTTCCGGCGATGCGCTCGCGCGTTTCTCCGACGAGAGAAAGCGCATCGACAATCTGCTCAACATCGAGGAAAAGTCCAATCAGGTGGCGAGCCGGTAATCCACCGGACCTTTGCGTTTCAAAAAAACGGCCAAATGAAAAGGGCTCCGTTTCCGGAGCCCTTTCGTTTTATGCCGCATCGGCCGTTTCGGTTTCGGCCTCGCCCTTGGGAGGCTTGACCTTGAACAGCAGCCGGTCGGTACCAGAGGTTACCTTGACCCGCGACCCATCCGGGATTTCACCGCCGAGGATCATCTCGGCAAGCCTGTCCTGAACCGACTTCTGGATGACACGCTTCAGCGGACGCGCGCCATAGGCCGGATCGTAACCCTTATTGGCGAGCCAGCTGCGGGCATCCTCATCCAGCTCGAGCGATATCTTGCGATCGCCGAGAAGCGAGACGAGGCGCTTGAGCTGGATTTCCACGATCGCACCCATCTCGTCCCGCGCCAGCCGGTGGAAAAGGATGATATCGTCGACACGGTTGAGGAATTCCGGCCGGAAATGGGACCGGACCCGCTCCATCACCAGATCGCGAACCGAATCCACGTCATCATTGTCGCCCATCTGCGTCATGAATTCCGAACCGAGGTTCGAGGTCATGATGATGATGGTGTTCTTGAAATCGACGGTGCGGCCCTGGCCATCCGTCAGGCGGCCATCATCCAGCACCTGCAAGAGGACGTTGAACACATCCGGATGCGCTTTTTCGATCTCGTCGAACAGAACGACCTGATAGGGCCGGCGGCGAACCGCTTCCGTCAATGCACCGCCCTCTTCGTAGCCGACATAGCCGGGAGGCGCACCGATAAGCCGGGCAACGGAGTGTTTCTCCATATATTCCGACATGTCGAGGCGAACCATCGCAGTTTCGTCGTCGAACAGGAAGCGTGCGAGCGACTTGGTCAGCTCGGTCTTACCCACACCGGTCGGGCCGAGGAAGATGAACGAGCCGATCGGCCGGTTCGGGTCCTGGAGACCGGCGCGCGAGCGGCGAACCGCCCTGGACACAGCCTGCACGGCCTCACCCTGCCCGACAACGGACTTGGCAAGTTCGTCTTCCATGCGCAGCAGCTTCTCACGCTGACCTTCCAGCATCTTGTCGACCGGAATGCCCGTCCAGCGGGAAACGACATGGGCGATATTGTCCGCCGTCACCACTTCCTGAACCATCGAGGCGGCACCGCTGCTGTCGCGTGCTTCCGCCGCAGCCAGTTCCTTTTCGAGGCCCGGAATGATGCCGTAGGTCAATTCGCCAGCGCGCTGAAACTGGCCGTTGCGCTGGGCAATCGCCAGTTCGTTGCGGGCTTCGTCCAGCCGCTTCTTCAAGTCGGCGGCATGGCCGAGCTTCTGCTTTTCCGCCTGCCAGCGGGCCGTCAGAGCGTCTGCCTTTTCTTCCGTATCGGCCAGTTCGTCTTCGAGTTTCTTCAGGCGATCGACGGATGACTGGTCCGTCTCCTGCTTTAAGGCTTCGCGCTCGATCTTGAGCTGAATGATCCGGCGATCCAGTTCGTCCAGCTCCTCGGGTTTGGAATCCACCTGCATGCGAAGACGCGAAGCGGCCTCGTCCATCAGGTCGATCGCCTTGTCCGGCAGGAAGCGGTCGGTAATATAGCGGTTGGAAAGCGTTGCAGCCGCAACCAGGGCCGAATCCGAGATGCGGACCTTGTGATGCTGTTCGTATTTTTCCTTCAGGCCGCGCAGGATAGAGATCGTGTCCTCCACGGTCGGCTCATCCACCAGCACCGGCTGGAAACGGCGGGCAAGGGCCGGATCCTTTTCCACGTGCTTGCGATATTCATCAAGCGTGGTGGCGCCAACGCAGTGCAGCTCGCCTCGGGCAAGAGCAGGCTTCAGGAGGTTGGAGGCATCCATCGCGCCATCGGCCTTGCCGGCACCAACCAGCGTGTGCATCTCGTCGATGAACAGGACGATGCCGCCATTTTCGGCCTGCACCTCGTTCAGAACCGCCTTCAGGCGCTCCTCGAACTCACCGCGATATTTCGCGCCGGCGATCAGCGCGCCCATATCGAGCGCCATCAGCTTCTTGTCTTTCAGGCTTTCGGGCACATCGCCATTGACGATGCGCAGCGCAAGCCCTTCCGCAATCGCCGTTTTACCGACGCCCGGTTCACCGATCAGCACGGGATTGTTCTTGGTGCGGCGTGACAGCACCTGAATGGTACGGCGGATTTCGTCGTCACGGCCGATGACCGGGTCGAGTTTACCCTCGCGGGCTTCTTCCGTCAGATCGCGCGCGTATTTCTTCAGCGCGTCAAAACCCTGTTCGGCATTGGCGCTGTCAGCCGTGCGACCCTTGCGGATGTCGTTGATGACCTGATTGAGAGCCTGCGCCGTTGCGCCCGCCTTCTTCAGAGAAGCCGAGGTTGAGGCAGACGTTTCGATTGCAAGCGCCTGCAAAAGACGCTCGACGGTCACGAAACTGTCGCCTGCCTTCTTGGCGAGGTCTTCCGCGGTCGAAAATACCTTCGCAAGCGGAGCGGTCAAAGAAAGGCCGCCATTGCCGCCGGACACCTTTGGTAGTTTCGCCAGCGCCGCGTCATTGGCAAGACGCGCTTCCTTGGCGTCGCCGCCAGCCCGCTCGATCAACGATGCTGCCATGCCCTGCTCGTCATCGAGCAAAACTTTCAGAACGTGTTCGGCAGAAAACTGCTGGTGATTTTCCGCAAGTGCAAAGGTCTGCGCCGATTGCAGAAAACCGCGAACTCGTTCGGAGTATTTTTCAATATTCATAGTCGAACCTCCATTTACCGGCCCGCCCGCTTTCGGCACGGTCCCGGATGTTTGGGTTGAGGCTCCCTCAAAGGCAAGCCCCGCTACGACAGTCGCGTTTTAAAGGATTTCACGATCGCCGCCTCTCGAAGGATGGTTGCTGCTGAACGCGGCACCCAGCCTTCCTGCACGAATATGGGAGGCAATTTCATCGGTTTAAAGGGGAGGAAAACCATCGTTCGGGAAATTTTCACCGGATTTGACAGGTGTCACATCTGTTCGCGGTAATTGCCTTGGGTGGCCGCGATCCGACCCATATGTGTGATCCCCGGAAACGAAAAAACTCCGGCAAGCCGGAGTTTTTCAATCGCGTATTTTTTGAACCCCTGCTTATTCGGCAGCGTTTTCAAGTGTCACAGGTGTTGCCTCTTCGCCGGCCGACGCATCCTCGCCTTCAGCACCTTCCGCCGTTGCGGCGCGGCGCGGACGACGCGGGCGCGGGGTTGTGGCGCGGCGGGTCTTCGGTGCACGTTCGCTCGCTGGGGTCTCCGCCTGCTGCTGCTCTTCCTCGACGGCTACTTCCATTGGCGTGCCTTCGATGACCGGCTGAGGGGCCTGGCTGGCATCGTAAACCGGCGGCTGCTGATCGCCTGAAGCCTGCGGCTGGCGGGGCTGGCGCTCCTGCCGTTCACGGCGGTCCGGACGTTCGCGGCGCTCTTGACGCTCCTGGCGCGGTTCGGACCGCTCCTGGCGTTCGGGCTGCTGCGCGCGTTCAGACTGTTCGGAATGCTGCTGCGATGCAACGACGCCGTCGTCGCCATCGTTTCCATCCATCTCGTCGCCATCCGCGGCATTGTATTCGCCACGGTCGTCGCGCTGGAAACGTTCCTGCATCTGGGCCTGAGCCGTGGCGATGATGCGATTGTAGTGTTCAGCGTGCTGCAGATAGTTTTCCGCAATAACGCGGTCGCCAGAACTCTGCGCGTCCCGGGCAAGGGCAGCGTATTTTTCCGCTATGTGCTGGGCTGTGCCACGGATTTTCACATCGGGGCCGGAGCTGTCATAAGTCCTGGTGAGCGGGTTTCCACCCTTGCGGTTGAAGTTGTTGTTACCACCGCCACCATTGTTATTGTTGTTGTTGCTTCCACGCCCCCGGCCGCGCTTGTTTTGCTGTCCTGGCCTCATCAATTGCTCACCTGAATTCTGTTTTGCTGACAATCTGGTTATTTTCATGCAATTCCGGACGGAAAACCGTTGGAAATTTTTCCTGAAATTGCTCGATCACGCGCCCTGCCGAAGATAACCCCAGACAAGACCTCGCGTATGACGACCGGTCGCGCAAATGCTGCACCGCGCCGCCTGCGAACAAAGTTTACTGATTCACATGCCGGAAACGCCCAGCCTTTCAGGGCTCTCAAAGAACCCGCTTCGGGACTGACCCATACCCTGACGAATCTGCGTTCGTCCTCAGCCACCCGGCATGTGGCCGCAAACTATCCCGCTTCATGCGGAAATCCAAGCCTTTTCTTTTGCTGTGCAAAATATCCTTGCAAAAAATCCGCAGACATATCGCGAACAACTATCTCCGGAAGGTCAAAACTCTGTCGTTGCCACCATAATCCTTCACGGCGTCGAGAAGAGAGAAGCCGTTGGAAGCAAATATAGCGGAAACATCAAGCCTTTGATCGAAACCGATCTCCACACCCACAATCCCGTTTTCCACAAGAAAGCGGCCTGCATCGGCAGCAATAAGGCGGTACGGTGCAAGGCCGTCCTGACCTCCGTCCAGCGCCGCCATCGGATCGTGGTTGCGAACCTCTTGGTCGAGCGTTGCGACGATATCACTTCTTATATAAGGCGGATTCGACACAATTATGTCAAAGCCGCCAGAGATTTTTTCAAACCAGTTGCTGTGCAAGGTTTCGAAACGCGAACCAAGACCGTTGCGAGCCGCATTCTTGGCGGCCGTCTCCAGTGCATCGGTTGAAATATCGCTGCCGATACCCGACGCCTGTGGGCATTCCTTCAGAAGCGCCAGACAGATCGCGCCCGTGCCCGTGCCCAGATCCAGAATGCGCGCACTGCCCTTATCGGCCACAGCTTTCTTCAAAGCCGGCAGCAGCGTGTCGACGAGAACTTCCGTATCCGGACGGGGTTCGAGCGTTTCCTTTGACAGAAGAAGATCGAGGCCATGGAACTCCCGATGGCCGAGGATGCGATGGACCGGTTCTCCCCCAACCCGCCTTTCGATCATGGCGGCAATGCGGTCGCTTTCTTCCGCCGTAACTGGATGCTGAGGTTTCATCACGAAATCGGTCAGTGAAAAACCGGTGACATCTGCAATCAACAGGCGTGCATCGAGAAGCGGATCGGCGACGCCCGCTGCCTGCAGCCGTTTGCGAGTTGCGGCAAGCTCGCTCGAAACCGTTGCGTCAGCGCCGCCGCTCACAACTGTTGTTCGCCAAGCTGGGCAAGCTGACCGGCCTGATAATCGGCGATCAGCGCATCGAGAAGTTCGTCGATCTCACCTTCAATCATCCGGTCGAGCTTGTAGAGCGTCAGATTGATGCGGTGATCGGTAACGCGCCCCTGTGGAAAATTATAGGTGCGGATGCGCTCGGAACGATCGCCGGAACCAACCTGGCTCTTGCGGTCGGCAGAGCGTTCATTGTCCACTTTCTGGCGTTCGATATCGTAGAGCCGCGAACGCAGAACCTGCATGGCCTTGGCGCGGTTCTGGTGCTGCGATTTTTCCGAGCTGGTGACGATCAGGCCCGTCGGAAGATGGGTGATGCGAACGGCGGAGTCGGTGGTGTTGACGTGCTGGCCGCCCGCGCCCGAAGCGCGCATCGTATCGATGCGGATATCTTCCGGGCGAATTTCAATGTCGATGTCCTCCGCCTCGGGCAACACCGCAACGGTGGCTGCCGAGGTGTGGATGCGGCCGCTCGCTTCCGTTTCCGGCACACGCTGCACCCGGTGCACACCGGATTCGAATTTCAGCTTGGAGAACACCCCTCGCCCGCTGATCGTCGCGATGATTTCCTTGTAACCGCCCGCTTCGCCTTCGCTGGCGGAAAGAACTTCGACTTTCCAGCCCTTTGTCGACGCGAAGCGCTCATACATGCGGAACAGGTCGCCGGCGAAAAGCGCGGCCTCTGACCCGCCGGTACCGGCACGGATTTCAAGGATCGCGCTTTTCTCGTCTGCAGCATCCTTCGGAAGCAGCAGGACCTGCATGTCCTTCTCAAGCTCGCTGATGCGGCTCTCGACCTCCGGCAGCTCCATTTCCGCCAGATCGCGCATATCCTTGTCGGTCGTCTTGTCGGCAAGCAGCGCCTCGAGATCGGCGGCTTCGGAGACAGCCTTCTCGTAATCGCGGATTTTCTTCACCACCGGCTCAAGTTCGGAATATTCCGAAGCCAGCTTCACATAAACATCCGCTGCAGGGCCGGCGGACATACGCGCTTCGATCTCGCCGAAACGCCTTTCCAACTCGCGCATTTTTTCGACGGGAAGCTTCGCCACCAGTCACTCCAATAATGAAACAGGTCTTTTAGAGCGCTTTCGCTTTTCTTCGAAACGCGAAAACGCTCTAACTTTTTGCTTTAACGCATTTCCGGACGGAAAACCGGGGTCCACTTTTCCTGGAAATGCTCTAAATGGGAATGGAATGCGTCGCAGCAAAGCGTAACAACACCTCGCGCGCGCTTTCCAGCGAATTGTGATCGTCCAGCGCGGCATTCAGCTCATCGGCAAGGCGCGCGGCATCAAGCCCGAGCAGCATGGCCTTGACCGGCCCGATCGCCGTCGGCGACATGGAAACGGAACGGAAGCCGAGACCGATCAGAGCCATGGCGGAAAGCGGCTTGCTTGCCATTTCACCGCACAGCGTGACCGAGGTATGGTGCTTCTCACCGGCGCGCACGATATCGCGCAGAATGCGCAGGAACGGCTTGCCGAGATTGTCGAAACGATCCGAAACTCTTGCATTACCCCGATCGACCGCCATCGAGAACTGGAACAGGTCGTTCGAACCGACGGAGACGAAATCCACCTCCTGCATCAGCTCGTCGAGCTGCCACATCAAAGACGGCACTTCCAGCATCGCGCCGAATTGCAGTTTTTTCGGCAGCGCATGGCTGAACTTCGAGAGATGCTGCACTTCCTTCTGGAGAAGATCGCGTGCGGCGCGGATTTCTGACACTTCCGTCACCATCGGCAGCATCATGCGCAGTTCCGCGCCCGAGGCGGCGCGCAGCAGCGCGCGCATCTGCGTGCGCATCAGGCCCGGACGGTCGAGCGACAGGCGGATCGCCCGCCAGCCCAGCGCCGGGTTTTCCTCTTCCTGGCCGCGCATATAGGAAACGACCTTGTCGCCGCCGATATCCAGCGTGCGGAAGGTAACGCTTTTCCCCTTAGCCTGCCGAAGAACCGACCGGTAAAAAGCCTCCTGCTCCTCGCCCTTGGGCATGTTGGAGGCGATCATGAACTGCAGCTCGGTGCGGAACAGGCCGATGCCATCGGCGCCGGACTCCTCAAGCTGAGGCAGGTCCACAAGCAGGCCCGCATTCATCTTGAGATTGACCTTCTGGCCATCCTTGGTGATCGGCTCGACATTGCGGAGAGCGCGGAACTGCTCCTGGCGCTTGGCGCGCAGACGCACTTTTTCCTCATAGGCGCGCTGCAGATCCGACATCGGACGCAGATGCACCTGACCGTCATCACCATCGATGATGATGGGGTCGTTATTTTCAGCAAGTGCTACGATGCCGGTTGCCTGACCGATGATGGGAATACCCATGGCGCGCGCCACGATGACGACGTGGCTCGTCACCGCGCCGTCTTCGAGCACGAGACCGCGCAATTTCTCACGCGGATAGTCAAGGAGTTCGGCAGCACCCATGGCGCGTGCCAGAACAATCGCGTCCAGCGGAAAATCCTGCTCCGGTCCACGCCCGCCGAAACCGATCAACTGGCGTAGCAGACGGTTGGCAAGATCGTCGAAATCATGCATGCGCTCGCGCAGATAGGGATCGGTCAGGCGCATCATGCGCGCCTTGGTGTCGCTCTGCACTTTCTCGACCGCGGCTTCCGCCGTCAGGCCGTTGCGAATCGCCTCTTCCATGCGCCGCACCCAGCCCTGATCGTGGGCGAACATGCGGTAAGTCTCAAGCACCTCGCGGTGCTCCCCTTCGGTCGGCACGTCGCGGCGCTGCAACATGTCGTCGATCGACAGGCGCAACGATCCGATGGCATCGGCAAGACGCCGGATTTCCGTATCCGCATCCTCGTTCAAGAGATTGGTGACGACGATACGGGGATCGTGCAGCACGACGTGGCCAAGACCGATGCCTTCGCCATAAGCATCGCCATCGATGGAGACGGCACGGGTCAGGTCCAGCTCCACACCGGGGCGGGTGATCTTCTTCAACTCGCCGCTCGCCACTATTTCAGCGATAAGCATCGCGGTTGTCTCGAGCGCTTCAACTTCATCCTCCCGGTATGTTCGGCTGGCCTTGTTCTGGACCACAAGAACGCCAAGAGTGCGACCGGAACGCAAAATCGGCACGCCGAGGAAGGAATGATAAATTTCCTCACCGGTTTCAGGAAGATAGCGGAAAGCGGGATGCGCCTGCGCATCGGAAAGATTGAGAGGCTGGGCAGAAGCGGCGATCGTGCCGACAAGACCCTGCCCCATTTTCAGCTGGGCAAGATGCACGGCATCCTTGTTGAGACCTTCTGTCGCGTAAAGCTCCAGCACGCTGTCGGAGCGCAGCACATAGACCGAGCAAACCTCCGCCACCATGTTGCTGGCAATCTGGCGAACGATCTGATCCAGGCGGTCCTGCGGCTCAAGGTGCTCCGCCATCATTTCGCGTAGCCGCTTGAGCAGGACGCGCGGACCTGCGGAAAGGTCTCTCATCGCGTTTGCTCCCCGACGCTTCCGATCCGAATGTCATAATATTCGAGAATCAAAACGTCATTTAAAAATTTATAGCGAGAGAAGCGCGTCCCGCAAGGGACACGCTTTCATGAAACGCCACATCGGAAGAACGCAACTCCGAAGAATCGGAGCGTCGGAAACCGATGTCTCGGGTTCAAGCCTTATCGAGACCGTAGGCAGAATGCAAAGTGCGAACGGCAAGTTCGGCATAGGCACCGTCGATCAGGATCGAAATCTTGATCTCGGAAGTGGTGATTGCCTTGATGTTGATGTTCTTCTCGGCAAGTGCCTTGAACGCACTGGCTGCAACGCCGGCATGGCTGCGCATGCCGATACCGATGACGGACACCTTGGCGAGACCCGTTTCGTTCTGAGCGACGTCGAAGCCGATCTGGGCCTTGTTCTCGTCGAGAACCTTCAGAGCCTTGGCAACGTCGCCTGAGGGAACGGTGAAGGTCATGTCGGTGCGCGAACCGTCTTCGGAGATGTTCTGCACGATCATGTCGACATTGATATGCGCTTCCGCCAGCGGCCCGAAGATCGCAGCGGAGACGCCCGGACGGTCGGCCACGCGGCGCAGCGAGATCTGTGCTTCATCCTTGGCATAGGCGATGCCGGTTACGACTTCCTGTTCCACGATTTCATCCTCGTCACAAATCAAAGTACCGGGCGGGTTGATGAGGTCGCCCATGCCCGGCGCATCGGGATCCTCGAAACTGGAGCGAACGAAGGTGCGCACCTTGTGTACCATGGCAAGCTCGACCGAGCGAACCTGCAGAACCTTCGCACCGAGAGATGCCATTTCGAGCATTTCCTCGAAAGCTATCTTCTTCATGCGGCGAGCCTTCGGCTCGATGCGCGGATCGGTGGTGTAAACGCCATCGACATCGGTATAGATATCGCAGCGATCCGCCTTGACGGCTGCGGCAATCGCAACAGCTGATGTGTCCGAGCCGCCGCGGCCCAGCGTCGCAATGCGGTTATCAGGGCCGATACCCTGGAAACCGGCAACAACGGCAACCTGGCCCTCGCCCATGCGGTGGACGATATCCGAACCGTCAATCTCGAGAATGCGGGCGGCGCCATGCGCATTGTCGGTGCGGATCGGAATCTGCCAGCCCTGCCAGGAGCGCGCATTGATGCCCATGGACTGCAGCGTGATCGCCAGAAGACCAGACGTCACCTGCTCTCCGGATGCAACGACCGCGTCATATTCGCGTGCATCGTAAAAGGAAGCGGCATTGGTGCCAGCCACCTTCGCGGCGTTCTGCACCCAGTCCACCAACTCGTTGGTTTTGCCGGACATGGCGGAAACGACAACAGCCACTTCATGGCCGGCATCCACTTCGCGTTTCACGTGCCTTGCGACATTGTGAATGCGTTCGAGGTTCGCGACGGACGTGCCGCCGAATTTCATGACAATGCGAGCCATAGCCTTGACCAGTACCATCCCTTTTTTCCGCCAGCCCGTTTGCCGGGTGCGGACAAGAACAAACCCAGTCGGCTCTTCCTGACAAAGAGCCTCAAGTTGCGGGTCTCTTAGCGAAAAGGCGGGGGCACGCAATGCCGTTTATGAACCATGCGGTACGCCTTTTTTAATGGCGCCAGAGAAAGAAGATGGCGGTACGGAGCAGGCGACCGCATATCCAACCGTGAAAGAGCGTACCGCAGTGCACTGTACAAACGGGCCCATTCGCAGTATGAGCGCGGCAATGCAACCGGCCAGATGGCCGAAATGGCCTGTATCGGCTGCCCCGGAGACATTAGGACCTATTGGTTTCGGGCGGATGCGGGCAGCTTCATATCCGAAAGACGGTAGATGACAGACACCCAGGGTATCGCCCCGGCGATCGCGCAGGCGTTGGAAAAACGCGGCTACAAAGACTTGACCCCCGTGCAGCAGGCAATGCTGTCGCCGGAACTCGCCGACAAGGACGCGCTGGTTTCCGCGCAGACCGGCTCCGGCAAGACGGTTGCCTTCGGCATCGCGCTTGCGACCACGCTGCTTTCGGAAAACACCCGTTTCGGTCAGGCTTCCGCACCGCTGGCGCTTGCCATCGCGCCGACCCGTGAACTGGCCATGCAGGTCAAGCGCGAGCTGGAATGGCTTTATGAATTCGCCGGCGTGTCGATCGCCTCCTGCGTCGGCGGCATGGATATCCGCAGCGAACGCCGGGCGCTGGAGCGCGGTGCGCATATTGTCGTCGGCACACCCGGCCGCCTCTGTGACCACATCAAGCGCGGCGCGCTCGATCTGTCGTCGCTGCGGGCCGTCGTTCTTGATGAGGCCGACGAAATGCTCGACCTCGGTTTCCGCGAGGATCTGGAATTCATTCTGGAAGAATCGCCGGATACCCGCCGCACGCTGATGTTCTCGGCCACCGTTCCGCGCAGCATCGCCAAGCTTGCAGAAAGCTACCAGAAAAATGCCGTGCGCATCGCCACCGCTTCCGAACAGAAGCAGCATGTGGATATCGAATATCGCGCCCTGCTGGTAACGGGTGCGGACCGCGAGAACGCCATCATCAACGCGCTGCGTTTTTACGAAGCCCGCAACGCCATCGTGTTCTGCTCCACCCGCGCTGCCGTCAACCATCTGACGGCCCGCTTGAACAATCGCGGCTTTTCGGTCGTGGCGCTCTCCGGTGAGCTCACCCAGAACGAGCGCACCCACGCGCTGCAGGCCATGCGTGACGGCCGCGCCCGTGTTTGCGTGGCAACCGACGTTGCCGCACGCGGCATCGACCTGCCGGGTCTCGAACTTGTCATCCACGCCGACCTGCCGACCAACTCGGAAACGCTTCTCCACCGTTCCGGCCGTACCGGCCGTGCCGGACAGAAGGGCGTCAGCGCCGTCGTGGTGCCGATCAACCAGCGCCGCAAGGCAGAACGCCTTCTCGAGGGCGCCAAGGTCAGCGCGGCATGGGTTCGCCCGCCGTCCGTTGAAGAAATCGTCGAGCGCGACGGCGCCCGTCTTCTGGCCGATCCTTCGCTGACCGAGGCCGTGGCCGAGGACGAACGCGATTTCGTCACCCAGCTGCTTGAGCAGCACGGTGCGGAGAAAGTCGCCGCCGCCTTCGTGCGTCTTTACCATGCCGGACGCTCCGCTCCGGAGGACATCACGGAAGTCGCGCTGGACAATACCCGCAAACCGCGTCGCGACAGTTTCGAACCGGTCGAAAACAATGCGCCGCGCCGCGAACGGTCGGATTTCTCCGACAGCGCATGGTTTTCGCTGTCCGTCGGCCGCAAGCAGAGCGCCGAGCCGCGCTGGCTCATCCCCATGCTCTGCCGTTTCGGCAAGATCACCCGTCAGGATATCGGCGCCATCCGCATGCAGCAGACGGAGACCTTCGTGGAACTGGCGGCCGATGCCGTTGATCGTTTCACCTCCGCCATCGGCAAGGACATGATGCTTGAGAAGGGCATTCGCCTGAAGGCGCTCGAAGGCAAGCCGGAAATGACCGGCAACGTCCGCGAAGACACCCGCCCGGCCAAGGCCCAGCGCAAATTCACCAAATCGGACAATGCAAGCGCACCGCGCGATGACCGCAAGGCTGAGGACAAGCCCTGGAAAAAGAAAAAGGCCTTCGGCGACAAGCCGAAATTCGAAGGCAAGAAAGACAAGCCCTTTGAAAAGCGCGGGCCGAAGCCCACAAAGGGTTGAAGACTCACCCGCTTTCAGAATTTTCAAGACAAAGGTCCCGTTTGCACGGGACCTTTTTTATTGTGCCAACCTGCGGGATGGACGCGGTTCCCAGGGATCAGTCTTTTGTCGTCACTTCGACAAGCGCCGTCACGGGTTTGCCGTCTACCAGAACGGGCTGATGGTGATCATTGGCCAGCAGAATGCCGATGACATGCCGCCCGGTCGGGCTTGGGCAATGTCCAAAACGGGCCTTGATCAGATCGCCACCGAAGTCGCTGTTCATGCTGTTATAGGCGCGGCCGGGAATGTTGCATGTATCGCCCGAGGGGTCGATTTTCATGTGCACATGGCCGCATTGGCCGTTTCCTCCGCATTGCCCGCCGGGAAGCAGTTTGAAGTTGCTTTTCACGACGACGCCGATCGCGCCTTCCGGATCATTGCCCAATTCGATGACATCGCCGGCCTTCGGCCAGACGATTTCCAGCTTCGGGCTTTCCTCGCCCTGGGCGGCGGCGATCGGAAGGAATGAAAATACGAGAGTGATTCTTAAAAACAAATACAGCATTGAAATCTCCATAACTCAATGTAATCGATGCTTACATAAGATTCACTCCGACGCAAGAAAATAAACAGTGATTACATCTGGGTTCGGTGCTAACCAAAGACCTATGGAAAAACGCCAGGATAAAAAGACGGGGCCAGACAGGCCCTACCACCACGGAAATCTTGTCGATGAACTTGTCGCGGCGACGATCGCCATCATCGAGGAGCGGGGTGCTGAAAACGTCTCCGTGCGCGAGGCGGCCAAACGCGCGGGCGTCTCCCCCGGAGCACCATTCAGGCATTTCCGTTCAAAAACGGCACTGATGACGGCTGTCGCGGAGCAGGCCATGAACCGGCTGACCGAATCCGTCGAAACCGCGAGAGCACAGGCCGGCGATGAGGCCCCGCTTGTCATCTTTGAGGCCATTGGCCACGGTTATCTACGCTGGGCGCTGGCCAACCCGACGCATTTCGAGGTCATAAGTTCTCGAACGCTTATCGACTTCAGTTCTTCCGATATTTTGCGTGAGCAGAATGACGCCATCCGGCGCCTGATGATCAGTCTGCTGACGCAGGCGCGTGAAAACGGCCAGCTATCCCCAAGCCTCGACTTCGACCAGCTCGTACTGGGCGCTCGCGCACTGGTCTATGGCCTTGCCCGAATGGCAATCGATGGGCATTTTCCGGAATGGAATGGTGGAGAACCGCCTTCGGAGGCAATGCATAAAACCCTGCATCTCTTCATAAGGCAGCTCACCAAAAGCTGAGGTCACCATTAAAAAAGCCCCGCTTTTGCGGGGCTTTTTTGTCTCGACAGATCGGAAGATCATCAATCAGAACGTCAGGGCGCGGTCGCCGTTTTCGTCCTTGATGCGGTTCGGCAGGCCGATCTTGTTCAGAAGGTTGAGGAACGGCTTCGGCGGCAGTTCTTCCACATTGGCCATCTGCTTCACATCCCACTCGCCGGTGGCGATCAGCATGGCGGCGGCGACCGGCGGAACACCGGCGGTGTAGGAAATGCCCTGCGAGCCGACTTCCTCATAGGCGTCCTTGTGGTCAGCCACATTGTAGATGAAGACTTCGCGTTCCTTGCCGTCCTTGGTGCCCTTGACGATATCGCCGATGCAGGTCTTGCCGACATAATCAGGTGCCAGCGAAGACGGATCGGGAAGGACAGCCTTGACCACCTTCAGCGGCACGACTTCAAGGCCTTCAGCCGTCTTGACCGGTTTTTCGGACAGCAGGCCGAGGTTCTTCAGCACGGTGAAGACGTTGATGTAGTGATCACCGAAGCCCATCCAGAAGCGCACGTCGGCGCCGTCCATGTTCCGGGACAGCGAATGGACCTCGTCATGGCCGGTCATATAGGCCTTCTGCTTGCCGACGACAGGCAGATCGAACTCCTGGCCGACTTCGAACATCTGGTTCGTCTGCCACTCGCCATTCTGCCAGGAATAGACGACCCCGGTGAATTCACGGAAGTTGATTTCCGGATCGAAATTGGTCGAGAACCAGCGGCCATGGCTGCCGGCATTGATGTCGACGATATCGACCGAGGTGACCTTGTCGAAATATTCATCCTTGGCAAGGCGGGCATAGGCATTGACCACGCCGGGGTCGAAACCGACGCCGAGAATGGCGGTCACGCCCTTTTCCTTGCATTCCGCGGCACGCTTCCACTCGTAGTTTCCGTACCACGGCGGCGCCTCGCAAATCTTGGTAGGATCCTCGTGGATCGCCGTGTCCATATAGGCAACGCCTGTATCCATGCAGGCCTGAAGAACGGACATGTTGACGAAAGCCGAACCGACATTGATGACGATTTCAACACCGGTCTGTTTAATCAAGGCTTTCGTCGCCTCGATATCCATAGCGTCAAGCGCATGGGCCTCAAGTTTCACATCTGTCTTGAGGCTCTTCTTTTCGCGTACGGACTCGACAATCTTGCGGCACTTTTCCAAAGTCCGTGACGCAATATGAATGTCTCCCAATACATCGCTGTTCTGGGCGCATTTATGCGCCACGACCTGTGCTACGCCACCGGCGCCGATGATCAGAACGTTCTTCTTCATTTCAGGTGATGCCTCCTTTTCCCCGCAGGGATGAGCTTCGTTTCATGTTAAAACAGGGGTTTAAGACAGGCTTTGCTCGAAATCGGCAAAGTCGAATTCGCGAACGGCGCGGACGGTGCCGTCGAGTTCCTTGATGGCGATGGTCGGCATCTTCACGCCGTTGAACCAGTTCTTCTTGACCATGGTGTAACCGGCCGCATCCTGGAAGGAGATGCGGTCGCCGACCTTCAACTCCTTGTCGAACCGGAAGTCGCCGAAAATATCGCCGGCGAGGCAGGATTTGCCGCAGACCATGTAGGGATGCTCGCCCTCGTTCGGAGAAACCTTGGCGGTTTCCCGATAGATCAGGAGGTCGAGCATGTGCGCTTCGATGGAGCTATCGACGATGGCGAGGTTCTTGCCGTTGAAAAGCGTATCGAGAACCGTCACTTCCAGCGTCGTGCTCTTGGTGATCGAAGCTTCGCCCGGCTCCAGATAGACCTGTACGCCGTATTTTTCCGAGAACTCCCGGAGACGGTCGCAGAACTGGTCGAGCGGGTAATTGTCGCCGGTAAAATGAATGCCGCCGCCAAGGCTCACCCATTCCGCGCGCGACAGGAGCGATCCGAATTTCTCTTCGATCTGTGTCAACATGCGGTCGAACAGCGAAAAATCGCCGTTTTCGCAATTATTGTGGATCATGAAACCGGAAATACGGTCCATGACCTTGTCGACCTTGGCGACATCCCATTCGCCAAGACGGCTGAAGGGACGCGCGGGATCGGCAAGATCGAAGCTTGAGGAGCTGACCTGCGGATTGAGCCGCAGACCCCGAGTAATGCCCGACGCCTTCTCCGCGAAACGCTCCAGCTGGCCGATGGAGTTGAAGATGATCTTGTCCGCGTTCGAGATCACCTCGTCGATTTCGTAATCGGCATAGGCGACGGAATAGGCGTGCGTTTCACCGCCGAATTTCTCACGGCCGAGACGGACTTCGTAAAGCGAAGACGAGGTCGTGCCGTCCATATATTGCGACATGAAATCGAACACCGACCATGTGGCGAAGCACTTCAGCGCCAGCAGCGCCTTGGCGCCGGATTTTTCCCGCACATAGGCAATCTTCTCCATGTTGCGAAGAAGTTTTGTCTTGTCGATGAGGTAATAAGGCGTCTGAAGCATGTCGTTTCACATATTGATTGAAGTCAAGGTACGTCTCGATGATGGGCCTTATATGATGCTTGTGACAGGAAAACAAATGTTCGGCACCGAATTCCCGGAAATTTGCCCCCGCCCTTAAATCTGCATGAAGAAAACATCGGAGACGCGGAACCAAGCATGCATCGGCGCGTTTGAATGGCGGACAGGCGGGTGTTTCGGTCGCCGGAACGAATGGTCTTGAGCGACAGAATGCACCTGCAGCGGCGGTCGGTTTGGCCCGCCGCAATTTCCATCAACGATGTTCCAGGAAGGACTTCACCTATGGCAAGCGTGCGTAGCAGCGTTAATGACAAGATCCAGCAATCCCTCGAAAGCGGTGATGCAGCCGACGTGGCGGCACAGCTTGCCCAGCTTCGCGAAGATCTCGCAAATCTTGCCAAGAGCGTTAAGGCGCTAGGCGTTGGCGCCTCGCATGAGCTGAAGGCGCAGGCCGCCCGCGTTGCCGACGATGCGCTGACCGCCTCCGGCGAAATGGCCGACAGCGTTCGCAACGAAATTTCTTCGCTGAACGACAATCTGACGGATCAGGTCCAGAAAAATCCGCTCCAGTCCCTCGGCATCGCCGTCGGCGTCGGCTTCGTGCTCGCTCTTCTCACACGTCGATAAGGCCGCATCATGCTTGAGGCATTGCTGGTCTATCTGGGAGACACCCAGCGCGAAGGACGCGTGGTGACGCGGCGTCTGCGCGCCACCATCATTCTGTGGGTGCTGACCGGTGTCTTTTTCCTGATCGCCTTCGTCGCCGCTGTGGTTGCGGGGTCGATCTATCTTGCCCGGCATGTCGGCGCCGGTCCTGCCGCGCTTGTCGTCGCCGGCACGGCGTTTCTACTCGGCGTCATCATGCTGGTGGCGCTGGCGATCGTCAAACGCCCAAGAGCCTATGCCGCACGGCCAGTCGCACCTTTGACGGCGGCACCCTTAACCGCAGCACCCCTCGCCCTGCAATCGCTGCTGACGCTGGCGATCCAGGCGCGGCCCTATGCAACGCTTGCTGTCGCCATGGCCGCCGGTTTTCTGGCGACACGGGCGAATACGAGGAAAAAGAAATAAACACGCCTCCGGGCGTGTTCTCGACACTTATTAAAACTCTCATGCAGGCTGCACATCCAGATGATGGATGCGCAGTTTTTTTTATGTTACCCGCGATGGATAGACTGGTTGCTGGCGCCTGCCGCCACGCCGCCCTTATTTGAACAAAGTGACATACAGTCTCGGCGCGTCCTCGTATTTTTCTGAAAGGCGATTGATGAAGAAGAAAGTCCTTGTCGTCGGTGGTGCCGGCTATATCGGTTCGCACACCTGCCTCCTTCTCTCCGAAAGAGGATATGAACCGGTCGTTTTCGACAATCTGTCTAATGGACATGAGGAATTCGTCCGCTGGGGACCTTTCGAGCAGGGTGATATTCGCGACCGGGCGCGGCTTGACGAAGTCTTTGCCAAACACCAGCCGGAAGCCGTCCTGCATTTTGCCGCGCTGATCGAGGTCGGCGAATCGGTGAAGCAACCGGTCGCCTTTTACGACAACAACGTCATCGGCTCGCTCAACCTTCTCTCCGCCGCCATCGATGCGGGTGTCACGGCCTTCGTCTTTTCGTCGACTTGCGCCACTTATGGTTTGCCGGAACAGGTGCCGATCGACGAAACGCACCGTCAGGCGCCGATCAACCCCTATGGCCGCACCAAATGGGTGGTCGAGCAGGCATTGAAGGATTACAGCACTTACAAGGGGCTGCGCTCGGTGATGCTGCGATATTTCAATGCTGCCGGCGCGGATTTCGAAGGCCGTATCGGTGAGTGGCACAAGCCGGAAACCCACGCGATCCCGCTTGCCATCGAGGCGGCACTTGGACGGCGTCAGGGGTTCAAGGTGTTCGGCACGGATTACGACACCCGTGACGGCACCTGCGTGCGTGACTATATCCACATTCTCGATCTCGCCGACGCCCATGTGCGGGCAGTGGATTATCTGCTGGCGGATGGTGAAACGGTTGAACTGAACCTCGGCACCGGCACCGGCACGACGGTGAAGGAATTGCTGGCGGCGATTTCGGAAGTGTCCGGCCGCCCCTTCCCCGTGGAATATACAGACCGCCGCGATGGCGATTCCACAACCCTTGTCGCCAATAATGACAAGGCAAAGGCGGTTCTCGGCTGGGAACCGCGTTATTCGCTGGCCGACATCATCAAATCCGCCTGGGCCTGGCATTCCTCGCGCAACGCTGGGGACTGAACACCTGCAGGTGTAAACAGCACAAAAAAGACACCGGCCTTTTGGCCGGTGCCTCTCGCGAGACGGCTGGTGTCAGCCAGTCCCGCTCCTGCCTCCCAGGTATGGGATTAAGGCTTTGTAGCGGAAGTGGTCGTGCTGTCGGGAGCAGCAGGTGTCGCGGCATTCTTTTCACTGGTCTTCTGCTCCAGCGTCTTGAATTCCGGAGCCGCCTTCAGCGTTTCCGCCGTCTCCGTCGTCGTCAGACGGATTGTCCCGTCCTCAGCATTCCGCGTCATTGTCACCTTGTCCATGGGAACAGCCACATCCTTGGCGCCGATGCCGAGGAAGCCGCCGACGCCGATCACGGCTGCGACAAGACCGCCATCTTCTTCCATGATGAGGTTGGTGACGTTACCGATGCTTTCATCAGCGGCGGTGTAGACCGATTTGCCGATATAATCATTGGCGCTGATCTGCGCTTCACCCTGCTCGGTGATATAGGCGCCGCCCGTCGTTGCTGCCGCGCTGTCATTGGCCATAGGGGCCGCCGGCGCCATCGGGGTGGCCGGGGGCGTTGCCGGCTCGGTCTGCGCGCTCGGATTTGCAGGTGCAGGCTGGGTGGTGCCCTGAGCGATGGCAAGCGGCGCGAAAGCCGTCGTGCCCATCAGGGCAGCGGTGACGAGTATCGTAAGTTTCTTTGCCATTTTCGTACCTTCCTTTCATCGTTCTCAACTGGCCGGGCGGTGAATGAATTTCGTTTCCGCTCCATGACCGGTTCGTCTTGCAAACGGGTTGATCGTTGAAATAGTTCCGATTTTTTCAATCATGCCGATGCAATTGTGGCGTGTCGCGACAACCGGGGGTAAAAATCAGGCATTGCTAAAGGGGCTGGCACGCTATTATCCCTGACGTAACAATGCAGTAACTGCCGGAGTTTTTGTATGCCTCAACCCGGCAAAAAAATGAAAGACGTGATCTCCGCTTTGCGTCGACGCAGCGCGAATTTTTTCCCGACCGCATCCATCGGCACCTATCTGGTGGTGATGGCAACCGTCATTACCCTGCCGCTTATTCTTTTCGGCGGCTATCTGATGCTGCGTCTCGAAGCGGAAAAACGCGATGACCTGCAACGCGAGACGATCGAGGATGCGCGGGTCGTCAGCCGCAATATCGATCGCCGCCTGCAGGAAATCGCCACCTCCCTCAATCTGCTGTCGCAATTCCCCGAGCTTGAAAGCGGCAATCTTTCCGCCTTTCAGGGACGTGTCGCCGAAAGTCTGAAGCGGGAGGGCTTTTCGCCATTCTCGCCACCAAGGACGGCCAGCAGCGCCTCAATACCCGCGTGCCCTATGGCCAGCCCCTGGGCAAAGTGCCGGCCGAGGCCAATCTCGCCAAGGCGATCGAGTCCCGCCGCATCACCGTCTCGGACATGTTTTTCGGCGCGACCAGCAAGGAATGGGTATTCAACGTCACCATGCCGCTCAACCCGGAACTGGGTTCGGCCGGAGACGCCCTGATCCTGACGCAGAATGCCAGCGACCTCAGCCGGCTCATCCCCACCGAAAACCTGCCGCGCAACTGGGTGGTCGCCATCATCGACGGTACAAGTCGCGTCGTCGTTTCCAGTTCGCAGGGTGAGGCGGAGGTGGGCAAACCCTTCGTCACCCCCGCCGTTCTTTCGGAAATGCAGGCCTTCAGCGGCAATTTTTTCGACGGCAAAGGCAATCTTTACGCTTACGCCCAATTGCCCGGCTGGCAATGGAAGATCGTGATGTGGGGACCGCTTGCAGCAAGCCAGGCGGCACTGGTGGATACCTGGCGGCAAATGATGATCGGCAGCCTGATGCTGGTGCTGATCGCCGTCGGCGGCGCGTATCTGGTCGGCCGGCAATTGCGGATGTCCATTCGCGACCTGACCCATATGGCCGAGCGCATCGGTGAGGGCGAGATCGTGGCACCCGTCGACACCAAGATCAAGGAGGCCAACCAGGTTGCCATTGCGCTCTCCAACGCCTCCTTCGACAGAAGTCAGTCGGAAGAACGGCTGCAATTGCTGCTGCACGAACTGGTTCACCGCTCCAAGAACATTCTGACGCTGGTTCAGGCCATGATCCGGCAGCTGGGTCGCGAAAACAAAAGCATTCCGGAATTCCAGAAAGAAGTGGATCATCGACTGCGCGGTCTTGGAATGTCGATCCGGGCACTGGCCGAGGTTCAGTGGCAGGGTCTGCCGATCCGCAAGCTGATCGAGACACACCTCGACGTCTTCGGCACCGTATCGGAGCGTTTCGTGCTTTCGGGAGACGATTTCATGCTTTCGCCGGAAGCGGCGCAGAATTTTGGCCTCGTGGTACATGAGCTGACGACAAACTCCATCAAATATGGGGCCCTGTCAGTTGCGGCGGGGAAGATCAACGTCGGCTGGACGGCTTTCGAAAAAGACGGGCGGCAGATGATCCGTCTCGTCTGGACAGAAACCGGAGGCCCCCTGCCATGGAGCCGACCCGCAAGGGTTTCGGCACCACCGTTATCAAAAGGCACGCCGAAGGCGCATTCGGCGGACAGGTAACGACGGAATATCGGGAAACCGGGTTCGAATGGTCGCTTGAAGCACCCATGCGCTACTTCATTCCCAAGCGGGCCGAACAGCCGCACTGAAGGATAAACCACGGGCAAAATCTGGCCTTTGTCAAAAAAATGCATTTTATGGGAACCGAATCCGGCGACATGCATTTTTACTGCAGGCCAAGCAATTCCCCCGTCCCCGCCTGAAGCTTGGCTGAAAATAAACAGGTTTCGCCCCTGAAAACCTGTTATAAAAATAGCACGGCTCTCATACGAGCCGTGCTTTTTTATTGCGCTTTTTGCACGATCGAAGCCGGGTCACGCCTGTCAGGCCCGACCTGCACATCCGGCAATCCTCTCAAGAATCTACGCTATCCCCGGTGGGAAATTTCAGCCGGTAGACGATCCGTTCCGGTGTCAGCTGATATTCGGCGCTTCCGCCCAGTGCGGATGGAACCACCTTTTCAAGCACAACGCTGCCAAAACTGCCGCGCCGGGTCTCTGCCGGCTCTTTCGACGGTTTGATCGGCTCTATCCATTCGACGATGTAGACATCATCTTCCTGGCGACACTGCAGCGATATCGGCGGATGATAGGCAAGATTGCCGCTGTGGCTCACCGTATTGACGACCAGCTCGTGGAAGGCGAGGCCGATATAAAGCGCACCATTTGGATTGAGCAGCAGGTTTTCCCCTTCCATGTGGATGAGGTTTGGATATTCCGGCACATAAAGATCGAATTGCTGGCGAAGAAGTTCGAAAATACGAGCGCCCCTCCAATCGGAATCGGTGATGAGATCCTGACTTTGGGCCAAGGCATGCAACCGCCCCGGAACTTGCGCAGAAAATCATCCTTGGTGAGGCTGAATCGAGCCGTCTGGCCCGCAAGGCTCTGGATGATAGCCAGGAGGTTCTTGGAACGGTGGCTGACTTCACGCAGCAGTGAGCGCAAAAGCTGCTCGCGCCGCCTTTCCGCTGTCACTTCCCGTATGGTGGTTTTCAACACGGTCTGGTTCGACTGATTGAAGGTGGAATAGACCTGAAACTGGAAGACCCGGTCATTCCCGGCATTGACTTCCAGCATGCCCCGGCTGCCCGCGGCATTCATATCCTTTTTAAGTTCGGCAAGCCGCGCAGAGAGATCGTTGCCGAACAGGTTCTCATCGGTCGGATGGGAATCTGCCGGCAAACGCCAGACATCCGGCAGGTTGGCCACGAATATGTAATCGCGGTTCCAGTCCTGCAGCATGACTGTTTCACCCGAGTCGAGCAACGCAAGGACGAGCGAATCGTGAAGCTCGCTCTCGTTCCTTTCCGCGTTATGCCATGCCAGCCGATGCAAATTCGTCTCCTTGCAGAAAGCCGCGGGATAGCCCCACGACCGTAACCGCCAACGCCCAGATACCCCACTGGTTCCCAGTTCGTCCGCGGTTTCGGCAAACTTCACGCTGCGACGCGAGAGCTTTCGTTAAAAAACAGAGCCTGGCTGATAAGTGCTTTTACCATATCCGGGTTAAACGGCTTGGTAACGAGGAAGGTCGGTTCCGGACGTTCACCCGTCAGAAGCCGTTCCGGGAAGGCCGTGATGAAGATCACCGGCAGGGACGTCATCTGAAGGATATCCTTCATCGCATCGAGGCCGGAGCTGCCATCCGCGAGCTGGATGTCGGCAAGGATCATTTTCGGCTGGGTGCGATGGAAGAGGTCGAGCGCCTCGGTATGTGTGCGGGCAATGCCCGTGACGCGGTGGCCGAGATCGGTGACCATCTGCTCGATATCCATGGCGATCAGAGGCTCATCCTCGATAATCATGATATCGGTCGCCACCTGGCGGGCGATTTCCGAAGCCGCCTCGTCGATCAACTGGCCGACGCGATCTTCGGACACTTTCAGAACCTCTGCTGCTTCCGAAGGCGTGAACTCCTCGACCGTGGTCAGAAGGAAAGCCTGACGGGCGAGAGGCGGCACGGCGGAGAGGTTCGCAGAGGCGCGTTTTTCCCATCCCGACAGGTTTTCGTCGGCCTTAATATTGATCGTGACGGAACTAAAGATTGATACAAACAATTGATAGAGCGAAGCCCGATCGCTGCTTGTCTGCGGGAAGATGCTGATATCGGCAATCAGAGCTTCGAGTGTTGCCGCAACATAGGCATCGCCCGTGGATTGTGAGCCGCAAACGGCACGCGCGAACCTGCGCAGATATGGCAGGTGCGGTGCGATGCGTGTAGAAACTGACATGGAATTCTCCCCTTTCATGCGGCCTGCAACGCAAACCCAAGATAGCAACGTGCGCATCGCAAAAAAAGTTCCGAAGCGTCGGAACTATTTTTTTCACCGCGCATTCTTTGCTCGACACAAAAGGAATACCGGACGTTATGAACATATTTCAATCGGACCAAGACTCGCCGGACAATCCGGCCGCCCCCCAGGTTCCGCACTCCGGGCGGGCGGTGATTTCCCGCAAGCTCAGAGAACTTTACGATGCTGTTCAGGATGAAGGCATCCCAGATAAATTCCTCGATCTTCTCGAAAAACTTGATGAAGCCGAAAGCAAAGCCAAAATCAAGGCTTCGGAGGAATGATGGCGAAAGAGCCGGAGCAGACAGAATATAATTTCAAGCGGGAAATGCTGGCAGCGCTGCCAAACCTGCGAGCATTCGCGATTTCGCTTATCCGCTCAAGGGACCGCGCCGACGATCTTGTCCAGGATACGATCATGAAAGCCTGGGCGAAACAGGACAGCTATCAACCGGGCACCAATATGCGCGCCTGGCTGGTGACGATCCTCCGCAACGAGTTTTACAGCCAGATCCGCAAATCCGGTCGCGAAGTGCAGGATACGGATGGGGTTTACACCTCGCGCCTGTCAGTGCCGCCTGAGCAGCATGGATCGGTCGACCTGCAGGATTTTCGCACGGCGCTCGCGAAGCTGCCGGACGATCAGCGCGAAGCGATCCTCCTCATCGGAGCCTCGGGCTTTGCTTATGAGGAAGCTGCCGAGATTTGCGGCTGCCCCGTCGGCACGATCAAGAGCCGCGTCAGCCGCGCAAGGTTGCGCCTGCAGGAACTCCTCGGCATCGAGAACGAAAACGAGTTCGGCCCGGACGCGCAGATGAGCGCGGTAACCGCTGCGGCAACGGCGCGTTGAAATAACGGGATTCACCAGGCAATAAACGGGTAGGCAAACGCCTGCCCGTTTTTCGTTGCTCGCTTCGCTAGATGCCGGTTTCTTTGACCGACTGCATCACCACGAATGTGGAGGTGTTGGAAACCGATGGCAGGCTTGAGATTTTTTCGCCGAGCACCCTGCGGTATTTGCGAATGTCACTGGTACGCACCTTCAGGAGATAATCGAAGGCGCCTGCAATCATGTGGCATTCCTCCACTTCCTTGATCTTGCGCACCGCAGTATTGAATTCCTCCAGCGCCTTTTCCCGCGTATCGGAAAGCTTCACCTCGGCAAAGGCGATGTGATCGACCCCAAGTTTGTGCGGATTGAGAACGGCCCGAAAGCCGAGAATATAGCCCTCGTCCACCAGCCGTTTCAGCCGCGTCTGGCACGGCGTCTTGGAGAGGCCCACCCTTTTTGACAGCTGCAGCACGGACATGCGCCCATCTTCACTCAGGGCCTCAAGAATCTTGAGATCGAAATGATCCAGATCGTCTGTTTTATGACTATTTGCCATGTAATTTCACGCCTAAATCGAGCAATAAAAGTTCATATTTCCTGTTTTAATCCAAAAATAGGGCCATAGCAATTTCCGCGGCAATGGTATTGTACCCGCCAGGATGAAAAGCGGCGGGCGGAGGACACGCTGCCGCCGACGGTCTGTCTTCAACGCTTTTTCAGGATCTTCAGAATGGCCGATGGTGCAAGCAACGCCAGTGTAGCAGTGAACGGTATTTTCCAGAATTTTGCGCCGCCGGTGCGCGAACAGAGCCTGCTGCGCAAGGCGATTACCGCCGCTTATCGCCGCCCCGAGGAAGAATGCCTTGCGCCGCTGATCGAGGCTGCGACCGTCACGCCCGAGCAGGCGAGCGCCATTCGCACCACGGCTGCCAAGCTGATCGAGGCACTGCGCGCCAAGACCAAGGGCACGGGGGTCGAAGGGCTGGTGCAGGAATATTCGCTTTCCAGCCATGAGGGCGTGGCCCTGATGTGCCTTGCCGAAGCGTTGCTGCGCATTCCAGACACCGCCACCCGCGATGCGCTAATCCGCGACAAGATCGCCCGCGGCGACTGGAAGTCCCACATTGGCGGCGGGCGTTCGCTTTTCGTCAACGCCGCCACCTGGGGTCTCGTCATCACCGGCAAGCTGACCTCGACGGTCAATGATAGCGGCCTCTCGGCGGCGCTGACCAAGCTGATCGCCCGCGCCGGCGAACCAGTCATCCGTCGCGGCGTCGATATGGCCATGCGCATGATGGGAGAGCAATTCGTCACCGGCGAAACCATCGGCGAAGCGATCAAGCGTTCGAAGCCGCTCGAAGAGCAAGGCTTCCAATATTCCTACGACATGCTGGGCGAAGCCGCGACCACCGCCAAGGATGCGGAACGTTATTACAAGGACTACGAAAACGCCATCCACGCCATCGGCAAGGCGTCTGCCGGCCGCGGCATCTATGGCGGCCCCGGCATTTCCATCAAGCTTTCGGCGCTGCATCCGCGTTACGCCCGCGCCCAGGCCGAGCGCGTGATGGCGGAGCTGCTACCGCGCGTCAAATCCCTAATGCTGCTCAGCAAGAAATACGATATCGGCCTCAATATCGATGCGGAGGAAGCCGACCGGCTGGAACTGTCGCTCGATCTTCTGGAAGAGCTGGCGCTCGACAAGGACCTTGCGGGCTGGAACGGCCTCGGTTTCGTCGTGCAGGCCTATGGCCGCCGCTGCCCCTTCGTTCTGGATTACATTATCGATCTCGCCCGCCGCTCGGGCCGCCGCATCATGGTGCGTCTCGTCAAGGGCGCCTATTGGGACGCGGAAATCAAGCGCGCGCAGGTGGAAGGGCTGGAAGACTTCCCGGTCTTCACCCGTAAGGTCCACACGGACGTCTCATACATCGCCTGCGCCCGCAAGCTGCTCGCCGCACGCGATCTGGTCTTTCCGCAATTTGCGACCCACAATGCGCAGTCCATGGCGACGATCTACCATCTCGCCGGCCCCGGCTTCAAGCTCGGCGACTATGAGTTCCAGTGCCTGCATGGCATGGGCGAACCGCTTTACAGCGAAGTCGTCGGCAAGAAGAAGCTCGATCGGCCCTGCCGCTTCTACGCCCCGTCGGCACGCATGAGACGCTGCTGGCCTATCTCGTCCGCCGCCTGCTGGAGAACGGTGCGAACTCTTCCTTCGTCAACCGCATCGCCGATCCTGCCGTGCCGGTGGACTCCCTGCTGGAAGACCCGGTTGCCGTCGTCAAGGCCTATACTGTTCCCGGCGCGCGTCACGACCGCATCGCCGCCCCCGAAGGCCTGTTCGGCCCGGAACGCAAAAACTCCGCCGGTCTCGATCTTTCCAGCGAAACGACGCTCGCCGCACTGGACAAAACCCTGAAGGCAGGTGCTGCGACGGAATGGAAAGCCACCGCGCCGCAGGCAGGTGGCAACACGCGCCCGGTTCTCAATCCCGGCGACCACAATGATATCGTCGGCCATGTGACGGAGCCGACTGAAGCCGATGTCGAAGCCGCCATGCAGCGGGCGGCAGCCTCAAGCTGGCCGTCCACCCCGGTGGAAGAACGCGCCGCCTGCCTGGAGCGGGCCGCCGACGCCATGCAGGCCGAAATGCCCGCCCTGCTCGGCCTCATCATGCGCGAGGCGGGAAAATCCATGCCCAACGCGATTGCCGAGGTGCGCGAGGCCATCGACTTCCTGCGTTATTACGCAGCGGAAGCCCGCAGGAACTTCAAATCCGGCGAGGCCCCGCTTGGCCCCGTCGTCTGCATCAGCCCGTGGAACTTCCCGCTCGCCATCTTCATCGGTCAGGTGACGGCGGCGCTGGTTGCCGGCAATCCGGTGCTGGCAAAGCCCGCCGAAGAAACGCCGCTGATTGCGGCGCAGGGCGTGCGCCTTCTCCATGAGGCAGGCGTTCCACAGGACGCCGTGCAGCTTCTGCCGGGCGACGGCAAGACGGGGGCGGCCCTTGTTGGTTCACCTCTTACAGCCGGTGTGATGTTCACCGGCTCCACGGAAGTGGCGCGGCTCATTCAGGGCCAGCTTGCCGGCCGGGTTCTAGCCAATGGCCAGCCGGTGCCGCTGATTGCCGAAACCGGCGGCCAGAACGCCATGATCGTCGATTCTTCCGCACTTGCCGAGCAGGTGGTCGCCGATGTCATCGCATCCGCTTTCGACAGCGCCGGCCAGCGCTGCTCGGCATTGCGCATCCTCTGCCTGCAGGAGGATGTGGCGGACCGCACGCTGACGATGCTGAAAGGCGCGCTACATGAATTGCGCATCGGCCGTACCGACAAGCTCTCCGTCGATGTCGGCCCCGTCATTACCGCCGAGGCGAAGGGCATCATCGAAAAGCACATCGAGGGCATGCGCGGGCTCGGCCATCGCATCGAACAGATCACGCTTGCCGGCGAAACCGGCAAGGGCACCTTCGTGCCGCCGACGATCATCGAGATGAAATCGCTCGCCGATCTGAAACGCGAAGTCTTCGGCCCGGTGCTGCACGTCATCCGCTTCAAGCGCGACAATCTCGACCGGCTGATCGATGAAATCAACGCCACCGGTTACGGCCTGACCTTCGGCCTGCATACGCGCCTCGACGATACGATCCAGCACGTCCTGTCGCGCGTCGCCGCCGGCAATCTTTATGTGAACCGCAACATCATCGGCGCCGTGGTCGGCGTGCAGCCGTTTGGCGGGCGCGGCCTTTCCGGCACCGGCCCCAAGGCCGGCGGACCGCTTTATCTTGGCCGCGTGACACAGACCGCGCCAAAGATTGATCGTGTCGCCAGCCAGCAGGACCAGGCGGCCGTCGATCTTGCCCGCTGGCTGGATGAAAACGGCCAGACCATCGCGGCTGAGGCCGCAAGGCAGGCTGCGGCCCTTTCCGGCCTCGGCTTTGAAACAGAACTGGCAGGCCCGGTCGGGGAGCGCAATGTCTATGCGCTGCATCCGCGCGGCAAGGTTCTGCTGATCCCCGCTACGGAACAGGGGCTGTATCGCCAGCTGGCGGCAGCACTTGCCACCGGCAACTCGGTCGTCATCGACAATGCGTCGGGACTGGAAAAAGCGATCTATGGATTGCCGGCAACCGTCACCTCGCGCATCGCCTGGGCTGACAACTGGGAAAAATCCGCACCCTTCGCCGGCGCGCTGATCGAAGGTGATGCGGAGCGTGTCGTGACGATCAACAAGAAGATCGCCGCTCTGCCCGGCCCGCTGGTTCTGGTTCAGGCTGCGACAACGGAAGCGCTTTCCGGTGAAAGCCAGCCCTATACGCTCGACTGGCTGGTGGAAGAAGTCTCGGTCAGCGTCAACACCACGGCCGCCGGCGGCAATGCCAGCCTGATGAGCATCGGCTGATAAATAACCCGGCAGGGCCGAGGCCCCTGCCGGCCAACTCCTATCCACTGATCTCGCCACGCCCGAAGAGCTGGTTCAGGACCTGCTCTTCCAGCTTTGCAAATTCCGCTGTGCCGTGACGGCGCGGTCGCGGCAGTTTCACATCGAGATCAAGCGCAATGCGTCCTTCATCGATGACGACAATGCGGTCGGCAAGCGCAACAGCTTCCGAGACATCATGGGTGACGAGAACGGCGGTGAATTTCTGCTTGCGCCAGATGCGCTCGAGCAGAAGCTGCATTTCGATGCGGGTGAGTGCATCAAGTGCGCCGAGCGGTTCGTCCAGCGCTAATATTTGTGGATGGGCCACCAGTGCGCGCGCCAGCGCCACGCGCTGCTTCTGACCGCCGGACAGGACATAGGGCCACTCGCCCGCCCGATCCTTCAGCCCGACTTCGTCGAGAATGGCAAGCGCCTGCTCATTCGCGGCCTCGCCTTTGGCAATGCCGGTCAGGCCCACGGACACATTGTTTGCAATGCGCTCCCATGGCAGAAGGCGCGGCTCCTGAAACATCATGCGGGTGCGGCTCGATGCGTCTTTCGAAACGGTGCCGCTTGTGGGCGCATCGAGACCGGCCAGGATACGCAGAAGCGTACTCTTGCCGCAGCCGCTCTTGCCGATGATTGCCAGAAACTCGCCTTCCCGCACATCGAGATCGATGCCGCGCAGCACCGGCTTGTCGCCAAAGGTCTTGGTCAAATTTCGGAAGCTGAAGGCGACCTTGCTGTCGTTCTGCTTGCCGCGCTGTTCAACCTTCGGCTCCGCCCCGGGCGGGGAGGATGGCGGGGCATCGGGGCGTCTCAACGTCGTAACATTGCTGGTCGACATGGGTTACCTCAGACTTTCTTGAAGGCTGGATGCCATTGCAGGAAGATGCTTTCGAGGAAGCGGGCGAAACTGTCCGCCAGCTTGCCGAGAAGCGCATAGATGAGGATCGACAGCACGACGACATCGATCAGCAGGAACTCGCGCGCCTGCATGGCCATGTAGCCGAGGCCGGAGGACGAGGAGATGGTTTCGGCCACGATAAGCGTCAGCCACATGATGCCGAGCGCATAACGCAGGCCGGTGAAAATGGAAGGCAGCGCACCGGGCAGGATCACCCGCCGGAACAGGGTGAAGGGCGACATGCCATAGGTGCGGCCCATCTCCACCAGTTGCGGATCGACACCCTGAATGCCGAGCAGCGTGTTGATGTAGATCGGGAAAAACACCCCGAGTGCCACAAGGAAAAGCTTCGCCTCCTCGTCGATGCCGAACCACAGGATAACGAGCGGAATGAGCGCCAGATGTGGGATGTTGCGGATCATCTGCAGCGTTGTGTCGGTGAAGCTGCGGGAGAATTTGGAAAGGCCATTGGCCAATCCGAAAATGAAGCCGATGGAGCCGCCAATGGCGAAACCCACAAGCGCACGAGCGGAACTGACGCCGATATTGGCGAGAAGCTCACCCGAAAGCAGAAGCCGCCAGAAGGCTTCCGCGACAGCGGAAGGGGCTGGCAGCACATTGGCGGAAATCAGACCGGCACGCGCCGCCGCCTCCCAGCCCGCAAGAATGAGTGCGGGGAGCAGCCAGCCTGTGATGCCGCCAATCTCGATACGCTTTCCGGTGCTCATGGCATGCCCTCCGGCTCTTGCTCAGTTGGTCGCGCCCGACCAGACGGCATCGCTGATGCTGATCTGTTTCGGGATCAGGCCGAGACGATAAAAGCGGTCGGCGGTTTCCTGCTGGCTGGCAACGATCTTGTCGTCGATCTTGGTAATCCCGAATTCTGAGCGGTTGGCGGCAAGCGTCTGCGCTTCCAGCGGCACACCCGTCACCTCGTGCAGCGCTGCGGCAACCTTGTCACGGTTCGCGGCAGACCATTTGGCCGCTTCGCCCAGGGCATCGATGGTGGTGTTGATGGTGTCCGCATGCGACTTTGCGTAGTCGCGATTGGCGAGGAAATAGGTGCTGACGTTGAGGACATCGCTGGTACGGGCGAGCGTTACCGGTTTGTAGCGAGTCTCCGCAATCGCATAGAAAGGATCCCAGACGGCCCAGGCGTCGATCTTGTCGCTGGCAAAAGCTGCGGCGGCATCAGCCGGGGTGAGATAGACCACCTCGATATCGCTGAATTTCAGGCCGTTCTTCTCCAGCGCCGCCACCAGCAGATTATGAGCACTGGTGCCCTTGCCGACGCCGACCTTCCTGCCCTTGAGATCTGCAACCGACTTGATGCCGCTCTCCGGCTTGGTGAAAACCGCCTCGCCCTTACCGTTCGAGGGCAGGGCCGCAACATACACGATGGCCGAACCGGCCGCCTGACCAAAAATCGGCGGTGCATCACCCGTCCAGCCAACATTGATCGAGCCGACATTCAAGGCCTCCACCAGCGGCGGGCCTGCAGTGAATTCGACCCACGACACTTTGACGCCCTTGGCTTCAAGCGGCTTTTCGATGACGCCCTGTTGCCTTGCGATCACCGGCAGACCGGTTTTCTGATAACCGATCTTCAGCTCTTCCGCCGCCTTAGCCTGCAAAGGCAGACTGGATAATGCCGCAACGGCGAGAATGCTGGCGGAGAGGGTACGGCGGGTGATGACTGGCATTTTATCTCCTTATCACCGGCGCTGTGCCGGTTTGCGATATGGAGCAATGCTAGGGTTTTCCATTAAAACGATAGAGAGACGATAATTCAATATCAGCAATCTTGCGGGAATAAAATTCCGCAGAGAGGCCGCTTTCCCGCAAATCATCGCAGGCGCCCTTGTATGAACCCTTTCGACAAGCAAATGCCGGTGCGGAACGAACCGCACCGGCATAATGGATCAATGTCACAATCGCGTTCAGACCTGCGAGCGATTTATTCGATGTCGAAGGACACGCCCTGCGCCAAAGGCAGAGCCTTGGAGTAATTGATCGTGTTGGTAGCGCGGCGCATATAGGCCTTCCACGCATCCGAGCCGGATTCGCGGCCGCCGCCGGTTTCCTTCTCACCACCGAAGGCACCGCCGATTTCTGCGCCCGAGGTTCCGATATTGACGTTGGCAATGCCGCAATCCGAGCCTTCCGACGACAGGAAACGTTCCGATTCCTGAATGTCGCGGGTGAAGATCGATGACGACAGACCAGCGGCGACGGCGTTATGCGCGTCGATTGCCTGATCGAGATCGCTGTACTTCATCACGTAAAGGATCGGCGCGAAGGTCTCTTCCAGCACCGGTCCAGCCTGCTTCGGCATTTCGACCAGAGCGGGCTTGACGTAATAGGCATCCGGCGCACCCGTATCCACGCGGCCGCCGCCATTCACCACACCGTCATGCGCTTTGGCCGCTTCGAGCGCCTTCTGCATGCCGTCAAAAGCCGCCTTGTCGACCAGCGGGCCGACGAGTGCGGAGGTTTCCAACGGGTTGCCGACGGAAACGGAGGCATAGGCCTTTTTCAGGCGCGGCACGAGCTGGTCGTAAACACTGTCATGCACGAAGAGGCGGCGAAGCGTGGTGCAGCGCTGGCCGGCCGTGCCCATGGCGCCGAAGGCAATGGCGCGCAGCGCCATGTCGAGATCGGCAGAGGGGCAGACGATGCCGGCATTGTTGCCGCCAAGTTCCAGAATGGCGCGGGCGAAGCGTTTCGCCAGACGCGGACCGACATCGCGGCCCATGCGGGTGGAACCGGTGGCCGAAACAAGCGGAACCTTGGGGTTGTCCACCAATGCCTCACCCACGGCGCGGTCACCGATCAGAAGCTGCGAAAGACCTTCCGGCGCATCGCCAAAACGGGCGGCCGCGCGCTCGAAGATGCCCTGCACGGCAAGCGCCGTGAGCGGGGTCTTTTCAGATGGCTTCCAGACCACCGAATTGCCGCAGACGAGCGCAAGCGCCGCGTTCCACGACCAGACCGCAACGGGGAAATTGAATGCCGAGATGACGCCGACAACACCGAGCGGATGCCAGGTCTCCATCATGCGATGGCCAGGGCGTTCCGTGGCAATGGTGAGGCCGTAAAGCTGGCGGGAGAGGCCGACGGCGAAATCGCAGATATCGATCATTTCCTGCACTTCGCCGAGACCCTCGGACGGCACCTTGCCCGCTTCCAGCGAAACAAGGCGGCCGAGGTCGGCCTTGAAGGTGCGCAGCTCTTCGCCCAAAAGCCGGATCAACTCGCCACGGCGGGGTGCCGGCACGTTGCGCCATGTCTTGAAGGCCGCATCGGCCTTCTCGACCACGGCTGCGACATCTTCGACCGAAACGGTCCTGAGGCTGGCGACCTGTTCACCCGTAACCGGGCTGAAGGACGCCATGTCGCCACCGATGTAAAGATCGCGGGCAACACCCATCCGGTCGAGCAGGGCCGCGGCTTCCTTTTTCACGTCAAGCTTCGTGGTCGCATCCATGTCCAATTGTCCTTTTTGGCTCAAAGGGGAGGAAAGGCCGTTTTTGATACGGCTCTTTCAACTCCCGTCGCTGTTCTTTCCCCGAATTTGTCATTCTGTGAAACGGCCTCCGCCGCAACCGGCAAAACACCATTCCATTCTTTCCCGTAATCATATATGGGCATAATGACCCTTTTCCAATGAGGAAAGCGGGTAAGTTGATGCGAGAATGGTATGGATCCGCGCAGAAGACTGGTCCCTGACATCGTCACCCTGCAAGCTTTCGAGTGTGCTGCAAGGCATGGGAATTTTACCCGTGCGGCGGAAGAACTCAACCTCACGCAAAGCGCCGTCAGCCGGCAGATCGGCGAACTCGAGGCCCAGACCGGGATGCAGCTTTTCGAACGCATCCGCCGGCGCGTCGTCTTATCGGAAGCGGGCCGTAAATTTCTGCCCGATGTGCGGCGCCTGCTGCAGCAATCCGAACAGCTGATGGTGCGCGCGGTTTCGGCCGGAACATCGCACGCCTCGCTTTCCGTCGCCACTCTGCCAACGTTTGGCAGCCGCTGGCTGATGCCACGTCTGCACCGCTTCATCGATGCCAATCCGGACATGACGATCACCATCGGCTCGCGCTCGCACCCCTTCGATTTCGACGAGGAAGGTTTCGACCTCGCCATTCATTACGGCCAACCGGTCTGGGCACACGGCACCTGCACCTTTTTATGCAATGAGGTGATCGTGCCGGTCGCCAGCCCCACTCTGCTTCAGCGCGCAGGAATGAGAGAGCCCGGCGATTTCAACCGGCAGCCATTGTTGCATGTGACCACGCGCCCGAAACTGTGGACGGAATGGCTGGAGATGAACGGGGTAACGGCAGAGAATGCCTATAAGGGCAGCCGTTTCGACCAGTTTTCGATGATCATTGAAGCGGCCATAAGCGGCATCGGTTTTGCCCTCTTGCCGAAATATCTGATCGAGGCGGAACTCGTCTCCGGCCGCCTCGAAATCGTCTTCGATATCCCCCTGCAAACCGACAAGAGCTATTACGTTGCCCTGCCGGAAGGGCGGCAGGACAATGTCCTTGCCCGCGCCTTCCAGGCATGGCTTCTCGATCAGGTCGGCAAGCCGGCTTAGAGATTCACACAGTTCCCGCGGAAACCTCGTCAAGCCCCGGAAGATCGGGACCGACCGGCACGATCCGGGTCGGATTGAGCGCCTTGATCGAATAATAACCGCGCTTGATGTGGTCGATATTCACCGTGTCGCGCACGCCCGGAACAGTCAGCACCCGCATCATATAAGCCTGCAGGGCAGGATAATCGGCAATACGGCGAAGATTGCACTTGAACAGGCCGTAATAGGCAGCATCGAAACGCACCAGCGTCACGAAAAGCCGGACATCCGTTTCTGTCAGGCGATCTCCGAAGAGGAAAGGTCCGCCTGATGCGAGGCGGGTTTCCAGTTCCTGAAGTGTCGCGAAGACCTCGGCGAAGGCTTCCTCATAGGCAAGCTGGGTGGTGGCGAAACCGGTTCTGTAGACACCGTTGTTGAGGCGCGGATAGATGTGGTCGTTGAGGGCATCGATCTCGCCCCGCAAATCTTGCGGATAAAGGTCGACGTCATTATCGGCCAGATCGCCGAAGCCGGAATTCAGCATGCGCAGAATATCGGCGGATTCGTTGTTGACGATGGTTTTCGTTTTTTTGTCCCACAACACGGGAACGGTGGCACGACCGGTATAGTGCGGATCGGCGCTGGTATAGGCCTCGTGCATATAGGTGAAGCCATTCAGCCCGTCGCGTCCCGAGCCCGGATAATCGCCGAACCTCCAGCCCTCATCGGAAAGCGCCGGCTCGACCACGGAAACCGAAATCACCTCTTCCAGCTTCTTGAGTTTGCGGCCGATCAGCGTGCGCGATGCCCATGGGCATATCAGCGCGACATAGAGGTGATAGCGCCTGGCCTCAGCTTTGAAACCGCCCTCACCCGTCGGGCCAACCGAACCATCAGGCGTCACCCAGTTGCGGAAACCGGATGTCTGGCGAACGAAGCCACCCTTCCTGTCGGTCGCCTGCACGGGATGCCACTCGGCCGTCCATTTTCCATCAACGAGCATTTAGGCTCTCCATTCATCTAAAGATGAAAAGCCTTATGGAGCCGCCTGCGGCCACCCCGCAAGCCGCGCTTCGGTTGACGCACTGTTTCCGATCATCACGATAACGGCGAAAGAGTCAGAGACGATTGCGGAAAAACGGGTTCCAGCGCACGGTGCCAAGCCTCACCTTTTCACGGATCATCGTCAGCAGTCCCGAGGCCGCAATGACGGCGAGACCGAGAACGGCAATCGCATCCGGATATTCGTGGAAGAAGGCCATGCCGATCGCGACGGCCCAGAGGATTTGCGAATAATGCGACGGCGCGATCTGGCTCGCCGGCGCGATGCGGGTTGCCACCAGAAGCGTTATCTGTCCCGTTGCCGTGCAAAGCCCGATGAAGGCAAAGGCAACAAGCTGGTGCAGATTGGGCATGACGAATTCAGGGATGGAGGCAAGGCCGTTGAAGGTGAGACCGTAGATCAACAGCACGCCCATGATCGAGGTGCGCTTTTCCTTACCCGCCAGCGAGCGCAGCAAAACGATGGTCATGGCTGCCAGAAATGCAACACCGATCGCGGCGAAATGCCCGAGTTCCAGCGTCTTGAAGCCGGGCCGCACGACAAGAATGACGCCGACGATGCCGGCCAGAACCGCCGCCCAGCGCCACGGCCCGATATCTTCCTTGAGGACAACGGCCGACAGCACGGTGACGAAGAGCGGCGACAGGAAGATCAGCGCATAGGCTTCCGCCAAGGGAATGGTGGTGAAGGCGTAAATGCCGAGAATACCGGCAAACAGACCCGAGATCGCCCGGCCGTGCACGGCGAAGGGACGGCTCATGCGCCAGAATTCACGCCACCTTTCTTCGCGGGGTTTGCTGAAGAAGATGAAGATGCCGGAAAACAATATGCTGAAGAAGCCGATCTCGAAAACGCTGACCTGTGATCCAAGCGACTTGATCGTGGCATCGCCCCAGGAAAAGCTCGCATAAGCGAACAGACCGAGCAGAAAACCCTTTTGCATTTGAACTTCCCCGAACACCGACCGGAATGCAAAGCGCACTCCGGCTGCGTAAAGCAACCCGGACGCCCCTTAAAGGGACAGACAGTCTGGCAGATTTGATCCTCACCCTATGGCTAGACCCGGCTACCTATGAGTGCAAGCCGGAAAAACGGCAAAATTGCCCGATTGAACCCAACCGATGCAAATGGCTGCAAGGTGCGGCAAATTTGTCCCGCCGCCGCCATCACATCACCGTCATGGAAAGAGGTTAGCCCGTGTTGATCGTGACGCTTGGCGGCAAGCGCGAAGGCGGCTAAACATTGTGGTGTGATTGCACCCGCTGATTTCGCCTCAAGCTTGCTGCGCGAACATCGCCTCACGAACCGAAAGGAAGAAGAATGCGGATAGTGATGATCGGTGCCGGTTATGTCGGTCTTGTTTCAGGCGCATGTTTTGCCGATTTCGGCCATGACGTGATCTGCGTCGACAAGATGCCGGAAAAGATCGAAGCGCTGAAAAGCGGCCATATTCCGATCTTCGAACCGGGTCTGGAGACAATCGTCGCGAATAATGCCAAGGCCGGCCGTCTGAGCTTCACCACCGATCTTTCTTCCGCGGTCGCCAATGCCGATGTCGTCTTCATCGCTGTTGGCACGCCCTCACGGCGTGGCGATGGCCACGCCGATCTCGGTTACGTCTACGCTGCGGCGAAAGAAATCGCCCATTCGCTTGATGGTTTTACCGTTATCGTCACGAAATCCACCGTTCCCGTCGGCACGGGCGACGAGGTGGAGCGCATCATTCACGAGGAAAATCCGTCGGCCGATTTCGCCGTGGTCTCCAATCCGGAATTCCTGCGCGAGGGTGCGGCCATCGAGGATTTCAAGCGGCCGGACCGCATCGTCGTCGGCCTTTCGGATGAGCGCGCGCGCCCGGTCATGACCGAGGTTTACCGTCCACTCTATCTCAACCAGTCGCCGCTGCTCTTCACCACGAGACGCACGTCGGAACTGATCAAATATGCCGCCAACGCCTTTCTGGCGATGAAGATCACCTTCATCAACGAAATGGCGGATCTGTGTGAAAAGGTTGGCGCCAATGTTCAGGACGTGTCGCGCGGCATCGGCCTTGATGGCCGCATCGGCTCCAAGTTCCTGCATGCCGGCCCCGGTTATGGCGGCTCCTGTTTTCCCAAGGATACGCTGGCGCTCGCCAAGACCGCGCAGGACTATGACGCCCCGGTGCGGCTGATCGAAACCACCATCGCCATCAACGACAACCGCAAGCGCGCCATGGGCCGCAAGGTCATCAACGCGGTGGGCGGCGACGTGCGCGGCAAGAAGATCGCGGTGCTCGGTCTGACCTTCAAACCGAACACCGACGATATGCGCGACAGCCCGGCAATCGCCATCATCCAGACCCTGCAGGATGGTGGCGCCCGGGTGGTGGGCTATGATCCGGAAGGCATGGCGAATGCCCGCCATATCATGGAGGATATCGAATATGCGACGGGTCCTTACGAGGCTGCGGAAGATGCTGACGCCGTCGTCATCGTGACGGAATGGAACCAGTTCCGCGCGCTCGACCTGCCGCGCCTGAAAGCGATCATGAAGAGCCCTGTATTGGTCGATCTGCGCAATATTTACCGCAAGGATGAAGTCGCCGCACATGGCTTCATCTATGCTGCGGTTGGCCGTCCGCACGAGAGCAGTTCCGGCAAAGAACTATAAAGTTTCGCCTTCGGCATTTCACTTAAAAGGTTTTCGCGCTTTCCGGTTCGACGGCAAACGCACCAACGGATTCGGGATATAATCATCATGCGTTATCTGGTTACGGGCACCGCGGGCTTCATCGGTTTTTACGTTGCCAAGCGGCTTCTGGATGCCGGCCACTTCGTGACCGGTTTTGACGGCATGACGAAATATTACGACGTCAGCCTGAAAGAAAAACGCCACGCCATCCTTTCCCGCTCCAATGGTTTCAGGGCCGAGATCGGCATGCTGGAAGACGTGGACGCCCTGAAGCGGGCAGCGGAGGCCGCCGAACCGGAAATCATCATTCACCTCGCAGCACAGGCGGGTGTCCGCTACAGCCTTGAAAATCCACGCGCCTATATCGATTCCAATCTCATCGGATCGTGGAACATGCTGGAGCTTGCCAAGAACCTGCGTGTCAAACACCTGATGCTGGCCTCGACCTCCTCCATCTACGGCGCCAACGAAAAAATACCCTTTGCGGAAAGCGACAAGGCCGATGAGCCGATGACGCTTTATGCGGCCACCAAAAAATCGATGGAACTGATGGCGCATAGCTATGCCCATCTCCACAAATTGCCCACCACGGCCTTCCGCTTCTTCACCGTCTACGGACCCTGGGACGGCCGGACATGGCTCCGATCAAATTCGTCGATGCCATATCGAACGGCCAGCCGATCGATATTTACGGCGAAGGCAATATGAGCCGCGACTTCACCTATATTGACGATCTGGTGGAGGGCATCGTCCGGCTGAGTGAGATCGTCCCGTCCGAGGAAAACCGGGTGACGCAGGAAGGCGTGACCGACACGCTGTCGCACCATGCCCCCTTCCGTATCGTCAATATTGGCGGCGGCCAGCCGGTGGAACTGATGCACTTTGTCGAAACGGTCGAAAAAGCGGTGGGCAGGCCGGCTATCCGCAACATGCTGCCCATGCAGCAGGGAGACGTTCCCCGCACCTTCGCCTCGCCCGATCTTTTAAGAGCCCTGACCGGCTACGTGCCGCAAACCCCGGTCGAAGAGGGCATCAAGGCCCTCGTCGCCTGGTATCGTGAGATGCGCTCGACGGAACTGCGCGAATGACTCAAAGCGTCGCCAGCAGGCGATTGGAGAGCATGCCGCCGGACGCGCTCTGCATGGCAACTTTTGTCTCTATAGACTCTATGATCGTATCGCTGAAATCGACATCGGTGAGTTCGAGGATGTTAGAGAGACCGCCCGGCGAAAACACGTTCACCTCCAGTATCTTGTCGCCGACGATATCGAGCCCGACCAGAAACATGCCGTCTTCCACCAGCTTCGGCCGCATCATTTCGGCAAGCGCCACGATCTCGTCGGTCACTTTCACCGCCTCGGCGGTGCCTTTGGCGTGAATGTTGGAGCGCAGATCGCCTTTTGCCGGCACGCGGCGAAGTGCGGCATATTTTCCGTCGCGCATCAGCGGCCTGCCATTCATCATGAAGAAACGGACATCGCCATCCTTGGCGGCCGGCAGATAAGCCTGCGCTATCAGATAGCCCTCGAGACTGACGGCCTCGAAAATCTGGTTGAGATTGGCCTCCTTGCTGGAGCCGATCTTGAAGACATTCTTGCCGCCTGAACCCTGAAGCGGCTTGACGATGACACCCTTGGGATGAGCATCGGCGAATGCGCGGATTTCATCGACATTGCGCGAGATGATCGTGGTCGGACGGACGATTTCGGGGAAGCTCTGGAAATAGAGTTTGTTCTGCGCAAGCGCCAAACCTTCGGGATCGTTCAGCACCACGACGCCCCGTTGTTCGGCAAGCCGGCCGAACAGAATGCCGGCATGCACCGCCCAAGGCCTGGTCGTCTGGTCAAGCGAAGGGTCGTTGCGCAGCATCAGCGCGTCGATTTCCTCCACATCCATCGTGCGCCGCTCCAGCGACTTGTCCTGAAGGGCGGCATGGAAAGCGTCGGCCTTCTTGTACTTTGCCTTCGGCAGCACAGAGGCATGAATGGTCAGACTGTCGTCCGACCGCAAGGTGAAATCACCAGGCGTCAGATAGACCACCTCATGGCCGCGATTGAGCGCAGCCATGGCCATAAGCCCGGTAGCGAAATTCGGTCCCTCGGTTTCGATGGAATTGACGAAAAATGCGATACGCATGTAGCCCCTCCTGTCATGTTATAGTGTCGCCAGTTCGGCGATGGATAATCCCGCCCGGATCTTTTCCAGCCGCTCATTGGCCTTGGCTGGCAGCAGAAAAGCGGGGCGTACGCCCGGCGGACGCAGGAGGCCGCGCAAGGCAAGCTCCTGCATCACCGGGAAATGGGCGGCGGCGATCTTGCCCATCCAGAATGGATCGAGCGCGCCGCCCTTGCGCAGGTGTTCCAGCACCTCTGCCAGTCCGCGCAGATAAATTGCGTCCTTCGAAAGACCACCGCCCCGATAGATGCGCAGCACCATGTTGAAGGCGCCGGCCTCGTCGAAACCGTGATCCCGGGTCATGATCCGGAACGTCTCAACGAAAGTCGCGCCGTCCAGCATGGCGGCGCAGCCGACGACGCGGCCGGCGATCAGCCGCAGGCGCTCGCGTGTCATGCCACCGGCCAGGTGCTCCGCCAGCACCGCCAACCCCTCCTGCACGCCCTCGTAACCGGAAAGTCCGGTGCGAAAGAGCCTGAGGCCCTGAGACGAACCGTTGAAATAGGTGAGCAGATGCACGCCTATCTCGTGCGAGAGAAGCGCCTCGACCCGGCGCTGTTCCATGACAGTGTGGCGCGAGATCAGCAGTTTTTCGCCCGTCACCATCAGGCCGGGTGGCAGGTCGTCCCTGATTTCGACACGGGCCTTGAATTCCGGCTCCTCCGCCAGATAGGTCTCGACCATCTCGCGCGACTTTCTGGCGACCGCATAACAATCAACCATGGCGATTTCGCCGCTCTCATCCTTGCGCGGGCAATCCGCAAGCACGCTGAGCGCCAGTGTCAAAAGAGCGGGTTCAACGGCGCCGTAAAGGGCGCGGGAGAAATCTGTGAACGTGCGGCGATGCAGATTGGCGAGCATCGTCAGTTGCAGATCGATCTCCTGCTGCTTTTCCCGGTAAAGATGATAAAGAACCGGGTCTTCCAGATGGTCGAAAACCACGGAATACAGCTTGCGTTTCTGTTCCTCGACATCAACGCCGAGGGCCGGTAAAGCAGGCGCGGCGCATATTGAAAGCTGCCGTCACGAAACTCCTCGAATGCCCGGCGGGCATTGATCGGCGTGACGGACAGAAGAAAATCGAAGGAAGAGACGATGTCGTCGATCGAGCGATCGGCGCGCCTGACGGCATCGACGAAAGCCTTGCGGCCGAGCGCCCGGTGACTGGTGACCTTGAGGGCATCTTTACCGGCCGCGAATGACGAGAAGGCCTGCAAACCGGCATCGAAAATATCGGCAATCATCGTCTCGCGCAGGCCGGGATAATCCGCGCCGGATTCCGGTTGCCGGTAGATCGGCGCAAAACGGACACTGATGCAGGGGAAATCGAGGCCGGCATTCTGAAATCTAAGGATCGGATCCGCCGCCGCTTCTGGCCTGGTGATGCGCGGCGTGCGAAACCGCACTTCGGCGTCGCAAACCGCCTTGATGAAAACACGGCGGGCGTTCTGTGTTTCGGGCTCGTCCGTCGCCGAGACGGAAACCTCATAATGCGGCAGAAAGGGCGAATCGTCGGCGAGCAGAATGTCATGTTCCAGTTCGCCGATATCGAGAACCATGAAGGCGCCGAAGCGTTGCCGCATGGCAGCACCCACGGCCTCAATCAGCGGCGCAGCCTCCTGAATGGTCGATGCGATCAGATAGGACGCATGTGCAGACGCGATGTCGCGGGCCGCGAGATCCTTCGTACCGCCAGTCAGATGCAGGCAGAGAAACGGCAACGGCCGGTCGATATGCAACCTGCCAGTCTTTCCGACATCGCGACGGACCGCCTTGCCAGCTTCCAGACAGGAGACAACATCGTCTACCAGATCGGCGACCGGTGACGGTTCGCTGCGTGCGGAAGAGAGGTTCATCGCCGCGCCCTCAGGCACTCTTCAAGAACCGGCTGAAGTGCGGCCATCGTGTCGCGAATATCCGACACCACGCGTACGTCCGGTTTGCCGGTCCATTCATCCATGAAGAATTTCTTGAACTCCACCGCAATCGCACAGCCGTTCTGCGCAAAACGCTCGTGAATGAACCGTGTCTGCTCTCCCTTGCCCTGAAAGGCCACATTCTCGCGAACATCGAGACGGCGGCCGCCGATGGTCGCTGACGCAAAATGATGGCCAACGGCGCTGACGACATCGCTCCAGCGGCTGCGGTCCATGGAAAAGGTGCCGATATTGATATCAGGCGCTTCCGCCTGGGCCGTCGGCGGCGCGGCGGCACCCTGCCGGCGATGATTATAGCTGTGCACGTCCAGTACCACGAAAGCACCGTGCCGCCGTTCGACCGTTGAAAGAACGGTTTCAAGCATTGCGTAATAGTCGGCGTGAAAATCGAGCGATTGGCGGATGGATGCCGCGGGCGGCTCCTGTTTCCAGACCTCCAGTCCCCAGGATTGCTCCGGCTTGAGGTAGATTGCCTGGTCGGCCGCACGGTTGAGATCGATTTCGAAACGCGAATGATGGACGACGATGCGGTTGGTCATCCCCGCGATCATTTCGCCGGTAAAGGGATCTTCTTCCCGCAGGCGTTCGTCCGGGGAAAGCGCCATCAGATCGGCAATATCGGGGCGGATGCGATGACCGTCATGAATGGCCGTGCCGATGACGGGCGAATTGTCGAAGTCGATCGACCAGAAACCCTTGTTTTCGTTGTTGTCGCTGTATTCGCCGTCGCTCTGTCTGGCTGCCATGCTGCCTCCCCTGCATCACGGCTAAAACAACGTGACTTGCCCGTTTGTTCCGGGAAAAATTGCGCGCGATGTATTTGGCCTCGGCAATAACAGCCCTTCAAAAAATGGGGAACCATACCGGAAAGCTCACGTTGTTCTGGCAGGAGGGCCGCCGTGTCAAACGGACGCGATGGCGCTGAAGAACATCGGGATTTTTCCGTTTTCTCCCGGTGGCCAACGAAATGGCAGCCGAGCTTCTTACCCATCCGGCGTCCCTCCGTCCCCGCTTTCCACGCACAAGGAGCCGCGACATGGAAAAAACCGAAACGCGCAAACTTGCGGAAGAATATCTGCGGCTCGGCGGAACCCGCCAAGTCATGATCGACGACAACAAGACCTTCGTGCGCCAATGGAAAGACGAACCGGCGGAAGCGGAGAGATTCTGGCAGACCAACATCGAAAATCTCGACGAGGAGCGCCTGAAGGACGTGGAATTTTTCCTCCCTTCCGTGAATTCCGACAAGGACGATTGAACCCATAAGGAGACAGATATGACTGCCATCAACGCTGCAAAGATCCTCATTCTCGCAACGGACGGCTATGAGCGCTCCGAACTGCGCGTGCCCTATAACCAGTTGAAGGCCAAGGGTGCGGACGTAAAGATCGCCTCAATCAAGGAAGGCGAGATCAGGAGCTGGGATAAAAAGGACTGGGGCGACAGCATTGCCGTCGATCTTTCCGCCGGGAGCGTCAAATCGGATGACTTCGATGCGCTGGTTCTTCCAGGCGGCCAGATCAATCCGGATGTCCTGCGCCACGACGAGGATGCGATGCGCGTCATTCGCGATTTCGTCAAGTCCGGCAAGGTCGTGGCTGCGATTTGCCACGCCCCCTGGCTTCTCGTTGAAGCGGATGCCCTGCGCGGCCGTAACGCCACGTCCTATTGGTCGATCAAGACCGACCTGAAAAACGCCGGCGCCAACTGGAAAGACGAAAAGGTGGTGACGGACAAGGGCATCATCACGTCCCGCAGCCCGGAAGACCTCGATGCCTTCGTTGCGAAAATCGTCGAGGAGGTCGAGGAAGGCCGCCACGAACGCCGCGCCGCCTGAGGCCCACGACATTCCCGTGCCGCCGCTTGCCGGCGGCACTTTTATTGGGAGACATCCATGAAAAGCAGATTGCTGGCCACCGGTGCCGAACGTACCTTCATTCTTGTCATCGACCCGGAGGAAGAGGCATTCGAGGCGATCCGCCGCTTCGCAAAATCGGAAAACATCAACGCCGCCTCGGTGACCGCGATAGGTGCCTTTTCAACTGCGACGCTCGCTTTTTTCGACCTTTCGACGCGGGAATATAAGGAGATTCCCGTGACGGAGCAGAGCGAGGTTCTGAGCCTGCTTGGCGATATTACGCTTGACGAAAACGACGCGCCAAATCCGCACCTGCACGTGGTGCTGGGCTTTGCCGATGGTTCCACAAAAGGCGGCCATTTCCTGAAGGGGGTGGTGCGCCCGACGCTCGAAGTCGTCATTCGCGAAACACCCGCGGAATTGCGGCGCAGTTACCGCCGCGAATTCGGCATCGCCCTCATCGATCCCGCGAAATAGACCAACGGAACCGGAAAAACGCCATTGCGTTATCCCTTCATGCAGGGGGACGCATGGCGGCGGCAATCATACGAAAAGATGCGGATAGTGATGAGGTCAGGCAATTTCTGATCGGTCTTGCACGTGGAACGGCAGGCGCACTGCTGTTTGCCCTGCCCATGCTGATGACCATGGAAATGTGGTTTCTGGGCCTCTATGTCAATTCCTGGCGGCTTCTGCTGCTCTGCATCCTGAACCTGCCGCTGCTTTTCCTGCTCGCCCGCCGCATCGGCTTTGAAAATATTCATTCCCGAACACAGGCGCTGCGTGACGCGATAACGGCCTATGGGCTTGGCATTGCCGTCAGCGCCGCCGTGCTTTTGCTGTTCGGCATTTTGAACGATCAGCTCACCACCTCAAATCTCATCGCCAAAATCGCCCTGCAATCCGTGCCCGCCAGCATCGGGGCGCTGCTTGGCCGCAGCCAGCTCGGCGAACATTCCGACACCGAGGATGAGGAGGATGGCGAATATTCGGGCGAGACGGGTTATCTGCACGAACTCTTCATGATGATGGTCGGCGCGCTTTTTCTCAGCCTCAATGTCGCCCCAACGGAAGAAATGATCCTGATTGCCTACAAGGTAACCCCCTATCACATTCTGGCGCTTTGCCTGGTCTCGATCGCCATCATGCATGGCTTCGTCTATGCGCTTCATTTCAAGGGGTCGCACCAAGTGAACGAGGGGCAGGAATGGTGGCAGTCTTTCCTGCGTTTCACCCTGCCCGGTTATGTCATTGCCATTGCCATCAGTATCTACACGCTCTGGACCTTCGAACGTCTCGACCATACCTCGCTGTCGCAGATCATGAATGCCGCCGTTATTCTCGGCGTTCCCGCTTCGATCGGCGCAGCCTCTGCCCGGCTGATCCTGTGAGGACAAAATGACCATATCGAAGGGCCGCAAAAATGTGGAAAGCCCCGAACCGCATTGGGTGGAGTGGCTGACGGGCGCCGTCTGCACGCTTCTTGTCATCGCGATGCTCGGCTGGATCGGCTATGACATCTATCGCTACAAGCCGGACAAGGCACGCTTCGAGATTGCCGTAACGGACGTCGAGGCGCAGTCGGGACAGTACCGGGTGAGTTTCGACATTCGCAACCTCTCCATGACGACGGCGGCGCAGGTGCATGTGCGCGGCGACCTGCAGCAAAATGCCGCCACGCTGGAAAGCGCCGACGTGACGTTCGATTATGTCGCCTCGGAATCCCGCGACACCGGCACGCTCTTCTTTCGCAACAATCCCCAAAACGGAACGCTCATCATCAACGTCGCCGGCTATACCGAGCCGTGAGACCTCTCAGGACACTTTCATGCCCACATCGGAACTGACGAAGGAACGGGACCTCAGGGAATCAAAACCCCTGTGGGCCGATACGCCCCGCATCGGCATTCGCAGCGGAAAGACCCCGGAAGCCAACCATTATGACACGATCGTGGTGGGTGCCGGCATCAGCGGCGCGCTTGTGGCCCATGCGTTGCACAGGCCGGGCCAGTCGATGCTGATCGTCGACCGGCGTGACCCGGTAATGGGCAGCAGCGTCGCCAGCACCGCGATGATTCAGCACGAGATCGACACGCCTCTGACCGAGCTCAGAAAGATGATCGGCAGGGACGCTGCGGATCGGGCGTGGCAACGCTCGGCGCGGGCCGTCCTGCGCCTTGAGGAAATCGTCTCGTCGCTCGGCATATCCTGCAGCATGGCGCGCAAGCAGGCGCTCTATCTCGCCGGCGACGAAATGGGGTCGCGCGCGCTGAAGGCTGAAGCGGCAGCCCGGGAAGAAGCAGGAATTGCAGCGCGTCTCCTTGGCCCCGCCGAATTGAGGAGCGACTACGCCATCGATCGGACTGGGGCTATCCTCAGCGACATTTCGGCCTCCGCCAATCCCGCTCAGCTGACGGCCGGCCTTTTGCGCCACACGTCGGGCGCCGGTGCGGAAATCGTGTCCCATCTGGAGATTACCGATCTCAGAAACCTCGGTGACGAGGTGGTCGTCGCCACCGCACAGGGCAAGATCCTGTCCGCCCGCAATGTCGTTTTCTGCACCGGATACGAATTCCTGAAGTCGCTTGAAAGCCCGAAACATCAGATCATCTCCACTTGGGCGCTGGCGAGCAGGAAGGGCATCGATCTGCCGGACTGGCTGAAAAGCCATATCGTCTGGGAGGCTTCCGATCCCTATCTCTACCTGCGTACCGACCGTGACGGACGCCTGATCGCGGGGGGCGAGGATGAGGAAAGCCCGACATCGTACCTTTCTGAAGGAAAGCTCTTTACCAAACAGGACGCAATCCGGCGCAAGATAGAAAGTCTCCTTGGTATCGACATCGGAGAGCCGGAATATCGCTGGGCGGCGGCCTTCGGCACCACCACCACCGGCCTGCCGCTGATCGGCGCGGTTCCCGGCATGAGGAACGTCTATGCCGTCATGGGCTTTGGGGGCAACGGCATCACCTTCAGCCAGATCGCCGCCGAGATAATCGCTGCCGCCGTCAATGGCGGCAAGGATCCCGACGCCGATCTCTTCCGGTTCGATTGATCATCGTTTATTCGTCCTTGATGCTGGCCACCACCTGTATGCGGCGCAGCGTCCACAGGACGACAATGCCGATGCCGGCGGCAACAATGGCCAGCGGCCACATGCCGAGACCGGCGGCAAGGCCGATCGCCGCGGAGAGCCACATGCTCGCCCCCGTCGTCAGACCTTTGACATCGCCCCTGGTATAGACGACCACACCTGCCGCAAGAAAGGCGATGCCCGCCGTCACGGCCTCCACCAGCCGGATGGGATCGAGCCGCGCGGCCTCATGACCTTCCGCCATCGTCTCCATCATATGGATGGTGATGACGCAGAAAGTGACCGCTGCAAGACCGATCAGCATATTGGTGCGAAGACCGGCAGTATTCTTGTGAAATTCGCGCTCCAGACCGATCAGGCCGCACAGGATGACCGCACCAAAAACGCGCACCACCAGCACCTCGAAGGGAATGGAAATATTCATGGAAAATTCTTCTGCAAGGCTTTGGGGCACAGTCGTGTCTCCTCCCGAAATTTCAGCACAGTAAGTTCGGGAAAGCCTGTTGGTTCCCTGCAGCAATATAAACGTTGCGCGCAATGGAGCCGGAACCATAGGATCGGCGAAAGGTTTGTCTCCCGTGCGCTTGGGCGCACGTCGCGTATTTTCACACATGGGAGAAGGAACAATGGCCGAGAAGAAACTCGACGATCTGTTTTACGACACGTTGAAGGATATCTACTACGCCGAAAGACAGATTCTCAAAGCCCTGCCGAAGATGGCACGGGCAGCGACCGATCCGAAGCTGAAACAGGCCTTCGAAAAGCACAAGGAAGAAACCCAGGGCCAGATTGAACGCCTGCAGGAAGTGTTCGAGATGATCGGCAAGCGGGCGCAGGGAAAGACCTGCGAGGCAATCCAGGGCATCATCGCCGAGGGCGAGGAAATCATGGATGACTTCAAGGGCACGGCCGCTCTCGATGCCGGTCTCATCTCGTCGGCTCAGGCCGTCGAACATTATGAGATCGCCCGTTACGGCACCCTCAAGGCATGGGCGGAAAAGCTTGGACACGCCAACGCCGTTTCCCTGCTGGATGCGACGCTCAAGGAAGAAACCAAGACCGACGACGCGCTGACCTCGCTTGCCAAGACTTCGATCAATGCGGCCGCCCAGAAAAAGGCAGCCTGATCACGGCATCAGCTGCACAAGCAAAAACCGGAATGGTCGCCCATTCCGGTTTTTTATTTGCCTGAAGCGGCCGCGTTTTACGGCAGGGTATAGGCGATCACATAATCGCCCGGCTTGGTTCCGACGGACCCATGACCACCGGCAACCATCACGACATATTGCTTGCCGCCGTCCAGCGCGTAGGTCATCGGCGTTGCCTGGCCGCCGGCCGGCAGGCGCGCTTCCCATAGCTGCTTGCCGGTAGTGAGGTCGTAGGCCCGCAGATAGTTATCGACGGCGGCACCGAGGAAGGCAACGCCACCCTTGGTGATCATCGGTCCGCCAATGCCCGGCACGCCCACCTTGAAGGGCAGCGGCAGCGGCGTCATGTCATAGACCGTGCCGTTCTTGTGCTTGTAGGCGATATCGCCGGTGCGAAGGTCAGCGCCTGCCACATAGCCCCACGGCGGTGCCTGGCAGGGAATTTGCAGCGGGCCGAGGAAAGGACCCATGAACACACCATAGGGCGCACCATCATTACGGTTCAAACCCTGTTCGCTGCCCTTTTCGTCCTGCCCCTTCGGCGGAATGTCGGCGCGCGGCACGAGCTTCGAAGTGAAGGCAAGGTATGTCGGCATGCCGAACATGACCTGACGTTCGGGATCGACCGCCACGCTGCCCCAGTTGAAGGTGCCGAAATTGCCGGGATAGATAATCGATCCGGTCAGCGACGGCGGGGTGTAACGGCCCTTGTAGTTCAGCTGGTGGAAGCGGATACGGCAGGCGAGCTGATCGAACATGGAGACGCCCCACATGTCCTTTTCCTTCAGCGGCTCCGGCTTGAACGACAGCGCGGTCGTCGGCTGAGTCGGAGAGGTGAAGTCTTCAGGGATCGCGCCACTCGGAGCCGGTTCTTCCGTGATCGGCAGAAGCGGCTCGCCGGTACGACGGTCCAGAACGTAGATATCGCCCTGCTTGGTGGGACCGACGAGCGCCGGAACGCTCTGACCGTCCTTGGTGATGTCGAGCAGCACCGGCTGAGCGGGCACGTCCATATCCCAAAGGTCGTGGTGAACCGTCTGGCGCACCCAGCGGTCCTTTCCGGTATTGATATCGAGCGCGACGATGGAGGAGGAATATTTCTCCACATTCTCGCTTCGACCCATGCCGAGCTGGTCCGGCACCTGATTGCCCAGCGGGACGTAAACGAGACCCAATCCTTCATCATAACTCAGCACGGACCAGCTGTTCGGCGAGTTCGTCGTATAGGTTTCGCCTTCCGCCAGCGGCTCGGTCTTTGTCGGATTGCCGGAATCCCAGTTCCAGATAAGTGCGCCACTGTTCACATCGAAAGCACGGATGACACCGGACTGTTCCTGTGTGGAATAGTTGTCGTTCACCGCGCCGCCAATGATGATCTTGCCCGCCGCGATCACGGGCGGCGAGGTCGAATAATAATAACCGGCGGGATTGTATTTCATGCCCTGTTCAAGATGCAGCACACCCTGATCGGCAAAGGAAGTGCAGACCTGACCGGTTGCCGCATCAAGCGCGATCAGCCGTGCATCCGAGGTCGGCAGGTAGACGCGTTCTGCGCATGCCGTACCCTGTGCGGCGTTAGGTTCGGCATAATAGGATACGCCGCGGCACGTCTGGTGCTGGCGGTCCGGGTTAAGGCCGACATTCGGGTCGTATTTCCACTTTTCCTTGCCGGTAGCCGCGTCGATGGCAATCGCCCAATTGTGCGGCGTGCAGATATAAAGCGTATTGCCGACTTTGAGCGGCGTGACCTGATAGGTGGTCTCACCCACATCATCCGGCAGCTTCACGTCGCCCGTCTGGTAACGCCAGGCTTCCTTCAGCTGAGAGACATTGTCGACATTGACCTGCGTGAGCGGCGAATAACGCTGGCCATAGGGCGTGCGGCCATATTGATGCCAGTCACCGTCAGGCACGTTGCCGCCATAGACGGGTGCGGCAGACGCAGTCTCCTGCGGCAGGGAGCCCGGCTTGTCATGCGGATCCTGCGCCATGGAATATCCGGCCACCACGATGGAGGCCAGAACCGAGAGCGCAAGCGGCCAGGCATTCGGGCCGTAACTCAGCCCTGTCGGGCTCGCAAAACCAAGCGGTTTTCTGACCCAGGGCACCAGAAGCCAGAGGCCGATGAGAATGATGATACCGCCACGCGGGCCAAGCTGCCACCAGTCGAAGCCGACTTCCCAGACAGCCCAGGCGAGGGTCGCGACAATGAAAACGGCGTAGACGTGGAGTGCTGCGCGATTGCGCTTGAACAGGAGGATGGCCGTCAAAAGGAAGGCCAGCCCGGAAAGAACGTAATAAAAGCTCCCGCCCAGCATGACGAGCTGAGAGCCGAAACCGAACAGCGCAAGGCCGATCAGCGAGAGAATAACCGCAGTGACTGTGACTGCCATGAATGAGACCCCCGATTCCTGTCACTTTGCGTGAAATGAAATCGGGTGCGATCTGGTTCCATACAAACTATTCATTTGGCATGAAAAATTTCACGGCATGGTAGTCATGGGTTTTGCGGGGCGCCGGTCGAGTCCTGCGGCGCAGGATTTGTCTCCGTCGATGACGGCGGTGCGGCACGGCCATTCGCCGGGTTGTTATCGAAGCTTCCGGAACCGGATGGCTGCTGCGGAACAGGCGCGCTCTCGGTCTGAGAATTTGGTGGCCGGTTCTCATCGGGCTCAAAAACCGAATATTCGACCACGGCCCAGACCACCAGTGCGAGAAGCACGCTGACGATCAATATGACGAGGACAGGCCGTCCTCTGGCCCCTTGCCGCGCGCGCGTTGCCGTCTCGTTTTTCGGGGAATCCCGACCGTCGAGATAGCTGGCATTTTCTCTGGCCATGTCTTTTACTCCCTGTAACCCTGCAGATTTAATCCACGGGGCCACAGTTTGGTTCCAGACGTGGGAACAGGCACCGGTTGCGCGAAGATTATTTTGCGGTCCAGCCGCCATCGATGGAAATGGTCGCGCCGGTAATCGAGCGGGCCATATCGCCGGTGAGATAGAACGCCATCTCCGCCACTTCCTCCGGCTGTATGAAACGTCTCGTCGGCTGTGGCGCAAGCATCACCTTCTTCACCACATCCTCCTCGCTCATGCCATGCACCCGCGCCTGATCGGCGACCTGCGCGGCCACAAGCGGTGTCCAGACGTAACCGGGGCAGATTGCGTTGCAGGTAATGCCGAGCTCGGCCACCTCAAGCGCCACGCTTTTGGTCAGGCCCACCACGGCATGTTTGGTCGCCACATAGGGCCCCTTGAACGGTGATGCGCGCAAGCCATGTGCGGAAGCGATGTTGACGATGCGTCCCCATCCCCTTTCCTTCATTCCGGGGAGGGCGGCACGGATCGTATGAAAAGCGCTGTCGAGCGAGATCGCGACAATATGGGAGAAATCGGCGAAATCGAACTCATCGATCGGCGCGACCTTCTGGATGCCGGCATTGTTGACGAGCACGTCGATGTGATCGAACTCGGCAATGACCTTTTCCGGCAGATGTGCACTCTCATCATAATTCGCAAGGTTGGCTGAAAAATAGACCGGGCGATGTCGCGCCACTTTCGCAACCGCCTCCAGTGCCTGCGCCGCTTCCTCCGACGTTTCAATGCCGTGGACGGCGACCAGAAATCCCTCCCCGGCGAAACGTTTGGCGATGGCGAGCCCGATGCCGCTGGTGGAACCCGTAACGAGAACGGTCTTCGGTTGATCCTCCATCGGCCTAGTCCTTCAGCTGCGGCAGGTTGCGGAAAAGATCGAGCGCTTCGGGATTGGCGAGCGCATCGGTGTTCTTCACCGGCCGGCCATGAATGGTGTCACGAACCGCGATTTCGGAAATCTTGCCCGAGCGGGTGCCGGGAATGGCGCTGACGGCGATGATCCTTGCCGGAACGTGCCGGGGCGTCGCGCCCGAACGTATGCGGCTGCGAATGGTCTTTTCCAGCGGCTCCGTCAGTTCAGCCCCCGCTTTCAGGCGCACGAAAAGGATGACCCGCTGGTCGCCGTCGAAATCCTGCCCGACGGCAATGGCTTCCTCGACCTCCGGCACGGTTTCCACCTGGCGGTATATTTCCGCCGTTCCAATGCGAACCCCACCGGGATTGAGCGTCGTGTCCGAACGCCCGTGAATGACATATCCGCCTGACGGACGCATTTCGGCAAAATCGCCATGCGCCCAGATACCAGGAAAGCGGTCGAAATAGGCGGCCTGATACCGCGAACCGTCCTCATCACCCCAGAACTTGACCGGCATCGACAGGTGGGCATTGCGGCAGACGAGTTCACCGGCAACGCCTCGAACGGAACGCCCTTCGTCATCCAGCGTATCGATATCCATGCCCAGCATCGCGCCCTGCAATTCGCCGCGATGAACCGGCTGCAGCGGATTGCCGCCGAGGAAACAGGCGCAGATATCCGTGCCGCCGGAAATGGAGGCGAGATGCACGTCCGCCTTCCAGTCGCGATAGATATAATCGAAGGATTGCGGGATGAGCGGTGAGCCGGTGGAAAGGATCGTGCGCAAGGACGAAAGGTCATGACTTTCGCGCGGCTTCAGCCCGGCCTTCAGGCAGGCGTCGATGAATTTGGCCGAGGTTCCGAAGGTGGCGATCCGTTCGGCGTCGATGAGATCGATCAGCCGCGCAGGGTTGGGATAACCGGGATTGCCGTCATAGGTCACCAGAGTAGCGCCAAGCGCCAGACCGGAGACCTGCCAGTTCCACATCATCCAGCCGCAGGTGGTGAAGTAGAAGAAACGCTCCCCTTGCTGAATATCACATTGCAACTTCTGCTCCTTCATGTGCTGAAGAAGCAGGCCGCCGCCGGAATGGGTGATGCATTTCGGCTTGCCTGTCGTGCCTGAGGAATAAAGGATTGCGAGCGGCGCCTTGACCGGCAGCCGGTTGAACGCAATTTCACCCGGCTCAAAGGGCGCGACGAAATCAGGCAGCGTCACGCAGCCGAGATCGGAAAGGCTGGCCGGAACGGCATCGCCGATCAGCACGATCTCTTGAGGCGCAGCGCTTTCCGCCACCGCGCGGATGGTGGGGCCGACATCGATGCGCTTGCCGGCATAACCATATTCCGGCACGGCGATGAGAATTTTCGGATCGATCTGCGATAACCGGTCGGAGGCTCCCGCCGGGCCGAAATCCGGCGAGCAGGACGACCAGATGGCCCCGATGGCGCTCGTTGCCAGATAGCTGACAATCGCCTCAATATCATGGGTGACGATGGCCCCGACGCGGTCGCCCTCCTTCACGCCGGCATGGACGAGCGCCTGCACCAGACGGGAGACATGGTCATAAAGCTGCCTGCGGCTTATCTCGCGCCTCGTGCCATCATCACGATGGGCGATGATCGCCAACCGGTCGTCGGCATCACGCAACAGGTTTTCGGCATAGTTGAGCCTCGCGCCCGGATAAAACTCGGCCTCGCGGATCGTCGCGCCGGGTTTGAAGGCCGCTTCACCGCGTGTGCCGATAATCCCGAGCTCATCCCACAAGGCGTCGTAAAAGGTATTCGGTGCTTCGATGGACCAGCGCAGCAGACCGGAATAATCATCGGCAGCAATCCCGTGCTGCGACGCCGTCCTTACAGCGAAGGTAAAAAGCGAGGAGCGCTCCATCCTTTCCCGAGGCGGCACCCATAGAATATCCGACGGCGTAGCGTCCATCATGCCTCGCCCCCGCGTAGCATCTCGACGATGGCGGAGAAATCACGCGCCCCGCCGCCCTCACCGACGAAGTTCTCATAAAGCGCAGCCGCAGCCGCACCGAGCGGGGTGGAGGCCCCGGCTCCATTCGCCGCCGCCTGCGAAAGCTCCAGGTCCTTCAGCATCAGGGCCGCCGCAAATCCCGGCTGATAATCCTTGTTGGCGGGCGATGTCGGCACCGGTCCCGGAACCGGGCAATAGGTGGTGAGCGACCAGCATTGGCCTGACGAGGTGGATGCGACATCGAACAGCGCCTGATGCGAAAGGCCGAGCCTTTCACCCAGCACGAAGGCTTCGGAAACCGCGATCATGGAAATGCCGAGGATCATATTGTTGCAGATCTTTGCCGCCTGCCCGTTGCCGCCCTTGCCACAATGGACAATCTTCTTGCCCATCGCTTCCAGCACCGGTTTTGCCGCCGAAAATGCCTCTGCCTCGCCGCCGCACATGAAGGTCAGGGTGCCGGCGGCCGCGCCACCCGTGCCGCCCGAGACAGGGGCATCGACGGAGGGGCAACCGGCGGAAGCGGCCAGTTCATGCGCTTTCAGGGCGCTTTCCATATCCACCGTCGAGCAATCGATGAGCAGCGTTCCGGCAGAGATTTTCTGCACCAGATCACCATAAACCGAAACGACATGTTCCCCTTTCGGCAACATGGTGACGATCACCTCCGCCGCTGCAATGGCTTCGGCAGTATCAACTGCCACGGGAATGCCTGCCTCCCTTGCCGCCGCACGGCAGGCCTCGGAAAGGTCGAAACCCCTGACGGCGTAACCCGCTTTGACAAGATTGGCGGCCATCGGCAGGCCCATATGTCCAAGTCCGATAAAAGCGACGGTCTTCATGGGAACGCTCCTCTTAACGATTATCCGCAAGGATCATGTCGGCGGCCTTTTCGGCAATCATGATCGTCGGCGAATTGGTGTTTCCGGACGTGATCCTCGGCATGATGGAGGCATCCGCGACGCGTAAGCCGGCAAGCCTGCGGAATTTCAGTCGCGTATCGACGACACTTTCGGCGTCCGATCCCATGCGGAGCGTGCCGACGGGATGGAAGATCGTGGTGCCGATATCCCCTGCCGCTTTGGCAAGATCGTTGTCGTTTTCGAAAGACGGGCCGGGCCGGTATTCCTGCGGCTTGAACCGGGCAAAGGCCGGCTGGGAGACGATGCGGCGCGTCAGCCGCATGGAATCGATGGCAACCTGGCGGTCGCCTTCCGTTGAAAGATAGTTCGGGCGGATTTCCGGCTGCATGGCGAAATCCGGTCCTTTCACATGCACTGAGCCTCGGCTTTCCGGCCGCAGATTGCAGACACTTGCCGTAATGGCCGGAAAAGTGTGAACCGGATCACCGAACTTGTCGAGAGAAACCGGCTGGACATGATACTCCAGATCCGCGGTCTCCTTTTCCGGCGAGGAGCGGGTGAAGACGCCAAGCTGGCTCGGCGCCATCGACATCGGCCCGGAGCGGGTCAGCGCATATTCGAGGCCGATCCTCGCTTTGCCGAACAGGGTGGAAGCCCTTTCGTTCAGCGTGAGAACATCGGAGACCTTGTAGACCATGCGCAATTGCAGATGGTCCTGCAGGTTCTCGCCCACACCCTGAACTTCCGCCACGGTATCGATACCGGCTGCCTGCAGGACGTCACCCCGGCCAATACCGGAAAGCTCCAGAACATGCGGCGAGCCGACCGCTCCTGCGGACAACACCGTCTCGCGGCGCGCGCGCATCTTTTTCAGGACACCGTCATGGTGAAACTCGACGCCCATGACCCGGCCCTCCTCGATGATGAGACGCTTGACATGGGCCTTGGTCATGACTGTCAAATTCTTGCGGCCAAGCGCCGGTTTCAGAAAGGCCTTGGCCGTATTCCAGCGCCAGCCGGCGCGCTGGTTCACATCGAAATAACCGGCACCTTCATTGTCGCCCCGGTTGAAATCATCCGTCGCGGGAATGCCCGCCTCGCCCGCCGCCTTCTGGAAAGCGTCCAGCACGTCCCACCGCACGCGCGCCTTCTCCACCCGCCATTCGCCGCCGGTGGAATGCATGTCGCTCTTGCCGCGATAGAAATCCTCAGACTTCATGAAATAGGGCAGGATATCGTTCCAGCCCCAGCCTTCGCAGCCAAGCTGGCGCCAGACATCGTAGTCCCGCGCCTGGCCACGCATATAGATCATGCCGTTGATGGAAGAGCAGCCGCCCAAAACCTTGCCGCGTGGATAGATCAATGACCGGCCGTTAAGCCCCGGCTCTTCCGCCGTCTTGAAACACCAGTCCGTGCGCGGATTGTTGATGCAATAGAGATAACCGACCGGAATATGGATCCAGTGATAATTATCGTTGCCGCCGGCCTCCAGCAGCAGGACGCGGTGGTTCGGATCTTTCGAAAGGCGGTTGGCGAGAACGCATCCGGCACTCCCCGCTCCGATGACGATATAGTCATATTCGCCCATGCTCTTCTCCATGCGGCGCCCTTGCCGCGTCGCCCGGGACGCAGGGGAGGCCTTTGCTTGTTGTAAAAAAATTCTAGCCGCGGTGTTGAAAGCCCAGTTTTCGCCCCAGCCGCGAAGCGTAAAATTCACCGATCAATCCGCGCCGGAACACCAGGACACAGGCCATGAAAACGAGGCCGGTGATGATGGTGACCGGAAAATCCGATGTCGCGAGATAGTTCTGCAAGGTAACGACGAGGCCCGCGCCGAAGATCGGGCCGATCATGGTGCCGATGCCGCCAAGCAGGGTCATCAGAATTACCTCGCCGGACATCTGCCAGGTCACGTCGGTCAACGTCGCGAACTGGAAGACCAGCGCCTTCAGGCCACCCGCAAGACCAGCCAGCGTCGCCGACATGACGAAGGCGCCAAGCTTGTAGCGCTGAACGCTGTAACCCAGCGAAATGGCGCGCTGCTCGTTCTCGCGGATGGATTTCAGGATCATGCCGAAGGGTGAATTGACGAAACGCCAGATGACAAGAAGCGCGAGCACAAAGGCGGCCAGCACCGTGTAATAGATGTTGAGCGGCGCATTGAGGTCGAGAAGGCCGAAGAGATGGCCGCGCGGCACGCCCTGCAAACCATCCTCACCATGGGTAAACGGCGCCTGAAGGCAGAAGAAATAAAACATCTGCGACAGCGCCAGTGTGATCATGGCGAAATAGATGCCCTGGCGGCGAATGGCGAAGAAGCCGATGACGAGACCGAGCAGCGCCGCACCCGCCATGCCGATGACAAGGCCGATCTCCGGTGTCACGCCCCATTCCTTCACCGAATAGGCGGTGAAATAGGCAGCACCGCCGAAAAACGCCGCATGGCCGAAGGACAGCAGCCCGGTATAACCGATCAGCAGATTGAAGGCGCAGGCAAACAGCGCAAAGCAAAGCAGCTTCATCAGAAAGATCGGATAAACGAACATCGGCGCGGCGATCAAAACGGCGAGACCAGCCAGTATGAGCACGGTCTTGATGGTTGCGGCGGTCGTTGAAACCTGCGTCTGCGGCATCGCACCGGCAGTGGGGCTATGGGTGGCTTTGGACATATCAGGCGTCCTTTCCGAAAAGTCCGGCGGGGCGGATGAGCAGCACAAAGGCCATGATGACGAAAATGACGATGTTGGACGCCTCCGGGTAGAACACCTTGGTCAGGCCTTCGGCGATGCCGAGCATGTAGCCGGTCACGATGGCGCCCATGATCGAACCCATGCCGCCGACCACGACAACCGCGAAGACGACGATGATGAGGTTGGTGCCCATCAGCGGCGAGACCTGATAGATCGGCGCGGCGAGAACCCCGGTGAACCCGGCAAGGCCCGCACCCAGCGCGTAGGTCAGCGTCAGGAGCACCGGCACGTTGATGCCGAAAGCCTGTACCAGCGTCGGATTTTCCGTCGCCGCGCGCAGATAGGAGCCAAGCCGCGTCTTTTCGATCAGCGCCCAGGTGGCAAGGCAGGCGACCAGCGAGATGACGACGACGAAAGCGCGGTAATTCGGCAGGAACATGAAGCCGAGATTGGTGCCGCCGGCAAGCTGCGGTGGAACCGAATAGGGCTGGCCGGCAGCGCCATAAAGCCAGCGGAACGTGCCTTCAACCACCAGCGCCAAGCCGAAGGTGAAGAGCAACCCGTAGAGCGGATCGAGATCATAAAGCCTGGATAGCATGAGGCGTTCGACGATCGCGCCAAGGAGCGCCACGACCAGCGGCGTCACAACCAGCGCCACCCAGAAGCTGATGCCGAAATATTGCAGTCCGAGAAAGGCGACGAAAGCGCCGAGCATATATTGCGCGCCATGGGCAAAATTGATGACACGCAGCAGGCCGAAAATGACGGCAAGGCCGAGCGACAACAGGGCATAAAACGACCCGTTGATGAGGCCGATCAGCAATTGCCCGAGCAGGGCCTGAATTGGAACGCCGAAGAGCATCGTCATCGTTAAACCCCCAGCACTTTATTGAGTTCGCCCATGCGGTCGGAAAGCTCGCTCACCGGAAAATTGCTGACCATCTGGCCATGATCCATCAGGTAGAAACGGTCCGCGATGCGGCTGGCGAAGCGGAAATTCTGCTCGACCAGAACAACGGTCATGCCCCGGCTTTTCAAGGTCTTCAGCACTTCGCCGATGCGCTGCACGATAACAGGTGCAAGCCCCTCGGTCGGCTCATCGAGCAGGAGAACCTTGACCCCGGTGCGCAGGATGCGCGCCATGGCCAGCATCTGCTGCTCGCCGCCGGAGAGCTTGGTGCCTGGACTTGTCCGACGCTCGTAGAGATTAGGAAACAGCTCGTAGATTTCATCGAGCGTCATGCCGCCGGATGCGACGACGGGCGGCAGCTTCAGGTTCTCCTCGACGCTCAGCGTCGCGAAGATGCCGCGCTCTTCCGGCACGAAACCGATGCCGTATTTTGCCGTGCGATGCAGCGGCACCGGCATCAGATCCTTGCCACCGAGCTTGATCACGCCCTTGCGGTTGCGGATGATGCCCATGATGGTGCGCAGCGTCGTGGTTTTGCCCACGCCGTTGCGGCCGAGAATGGTGATGGTTTCGCCTTCGCCGACGTTCAGATCGACGCCGTGCAGCGCCTGGCTTTCGCCGTACCAGGATTTCAGGTTGGAGACTTCGAGCATTGCCGCCATATCAAGCCTCCTCCGTGCCCATATAGGCCGTGCGCACACGCGGATCGGCGGAAACGGCGGCATAGTCGCCCTCCGCCAGAATTTCACCGCGTTGCAAGACCGTGACGTGGTGGCAGATATCGGCCACGACTTTCAGATTATGTTCGACCATCAGCACCGCGCGGGTCTTGGCCACCTCGCGGATGAGTTCGGCAACATGGGCGACATCTTCACCGCCCATGCCGGCCATCGGTTCATCGAGCAGCAGAACCTTTGGATCAAGCGCGAGCGTGGTGGCGATTTCGAGGACCCGCTTGCGGCCGTAAGAAAGATCGGCCGCAAGCGCATGTTTTTCCCGCGTCAGACCGACCATGGCGATCAGTTCCTCGGCACGGGCGTTCAGCCTGTCGAGCGAAGAGAGCGGCAGCCAGAACTGCGTTGCAAGGCTGTTGGGCCGCTGCAACGCCACCCGCACATTTTCCAGAACCGTCAGATGCGGAAACACCGCCGATATCTGGAACGACCTGACGAGGCCGAGACGCGCCACCTTGTCTGGTGGCGTCCTTGTTATGTCCGTTCCCATGAAGGTGATCGCCCCGCCTGTCGGCTGGAGAAACTTGGTCAACAGGTTGAAGACCGTAGTCTTGCCGGCGCCGTTCGGACCGATCAGCGCATGCACGCGGGCATGATGCACGTCGAGATCGACGTTTTTCACAGCTGCGAATGCACCGAAGGTCTTGGTGAGACCACGCGCCGAAAGAACGACGCGAGGTTCGGCCTGCCCGGCAGGGGCGGGAGCGATCGTCATGAAACTTTCCCCTTTATTGCATCAGTCTTTTATTGGGTCACCAGCGGGCAACCGCTCTTTGCCGGGTCCATGAAGGCTTCCTTGCCGGGGATCGTGGCAAGCACCTTGTAATAGTCCCACGGCTGCTTGCTCTCATCCGGCTTCTTCACCTCCATGAGATACATGTCGTGGATCATACGGCCGTTCGCTGCCACATGGCCGTCCTTGGCGAAAACGTCGTTGACCGGCATTTCCTTCATGGCCTTGGCAACGGCGTCGGCATCATCCGTCCCGGCCTTTTCGATGGCTTTCAGATAGTGCAGGACGGCGGAATAAGTGCCTGTGTGCACCATGTTCGGCATGGCGCCGGTGCGTTCCTTGAACCGTTCGCCGAATTTGCGCGATTCATCGTCGCGGTCCCAATAGAAGCCTTCCGTCAGCGTCAGGCCCTGGGCTGCCTCGAGGCCGAGGCCATGCACTTCGGCAAGCGTGAAGAGAAGAGCCGCGAGCCGCTGGCCGCCTGCGACGATACCGAACTCGGCCGCCTGCTTGATGGCATTGGAGGTGTCGAGGCCGGCATTGGCAAGGCCGATGACCTTCGCGCCTGATGACTGCGCCTGCAACAGGAAGGAGGAATAATCAGTCGTCGCCAGCGGATGGCGCACGGAGCCCAGCACCTTGCCGCCATTGGCCTTGACGAAATTGGCAGTGTTTTCTTCAAGCGAATAACCGAAGGCGTAGTCGGCGGTCAGGAAGAACCAGCTGTCGCCGCCCTGCTTCACCAGCGCGCCGCCGGTACCGACTGCGAGCGAATAGGTGTCGTATGCCCAATGGAAACCATAGGGGCTGCATTGCTTGCCCGTCAGCTCCGTCGTTGCCGCGCCCGTGTTGACGGTGATCTTCTTCTTGTCCTTGGAGAGCGCCTGCACGGCCAGCCCCACCGACGACGAGGTCAACTCCATGATCGAGTCGACCTGTTCCGTGTCATACCATTGCCGGGCGATGTTGGAGGCGACATCCGCCTTGTTTTGGTGGTCGGCGGTCACCACTTCCACTGGCGCATTGAGCACCTTGCCGCCGAAATCCTCGACCGCCATCTTCGCGGCCTCATAAGAGTATTTGCCGCCGAAATTGGCGTAGACGCCCGACTGGTCGTTCAGGATGCCGATCTTGACCTTGCCGTCGGAAATTTCGGCGGCATAAGCGGCGGTGCCCGCGGCTAGGACCATGGCCGTGGATAAAAGAATACTCTTGCGCATGACTTCTCCTCCCAGAGATGATTGCGAGCCTCAGATGGGTCTGTGCAACGGTGAACGAAGCCGCATGGCGGAGTTTTTCGCCATTGCACCCGAATGGTCACACCGCCCTCCTCAAAGCGGTGCATCCTGAGCCTAGAGTTCTCGAATTCGGTCGTTGACACAAGAGCAGGGCATCATCAAATTGCGAACAGGAACTGTTCATTTTTGAACAGAACTCTTGATGGGAGACGAAAATGGCCACCCCTTTCACCTGGGACGACCTGCAATATTTTCTGGCCGTGGCCCGCACCGGGCAGCTCTCATCGGCAGCCAGAAGCCTGCGCACCAGCCACGCCACCGTCTCCCGCCATATCGACCGGCTGGAATTCTCGCTTAAAACCAAGCTGTTCGAGCGAAACCCGCGCGGTTATGAACTCACGACCGTCGGCCGGCGGCTGGTGGATACGGTCGAGCGTATCGAGGCGGAAGCGGAGAGGCTGCAGTCGGATATTTCCGAAAGTGGAAGCCTGCTGCGCGGCGTGGTGCGGCTCAGCGCACCGGAAGGTTTTTCCAATTTTTTCTTTGTGGAGAGACTGAAGGACTTCGCCATCACCCATCCGCACATCATGGTGGAGATGGTGACGATCCAGCAGATCATGGCGCTGTCGAGAAAAGAGGCGGATGTGGCGGTGACGCTCGACCCACCGAAAGCCGGTCCCTATATCAACGAACAGATCATCGACTACACGCTGCATATCTACGCATCACGATCCTATCTCGCCGGACATCCAAAAATCACGCGGCGCGAAGACTTACCCGATCATTTCTTTATCGGTTACGTGCAGGACCTCATCTTCTCGCCGGGTCTCGACTATATGCGCGATGTGCTGCCGGGTCTCAGGCCCAACTTCCAGTCATCGAGCATTTTCGCGCAGTTGACCGCAACGCTGAGCGGCCGTGGCCTTTGCATATTGCCGAATTTCATCGCCGCGCGCTTCCCCGATCTGCAGATGGTGCTTGCCGGTGAAGTGGAACTGCGGCGGGGTTACTGGCTGACGAGCCATCAGGACCTTGCCAATGTGCCGCGTGTCCGCTCGCTGATGGACTTCATTCTCACCACGGCGCGCGCCCACGAAAATCTCTTCATCCTCGACCGAAGGACGATTGCCTGACGGCCATCGTTCACATTTCGGCGACACCCTGTCTACGGGTGGCGCATTGGAGGATGTGCACGGTTGCTTATATGACTGACAACAACGACGCCGGCCCAAACGGCCGCGTCCTCCAACATTTGGAAGGTCATCATGAAAAAGATCGGATTTCTATCCTTCGGACACTGGACGCCCTCGCCCCAGTCGCAGACCCGCTCGGCTGCGGACACCCTGCTGCAATCGATAGACCTTGCCGTCGCCGCGGAAGAGCTGGGCGCCGACGGCGCCTATTTTCGCGTGCACCATTTCGCCCGCCAGCTGGCTTCCCCCTTCCCGCTGCTCGCGGCGGTCGGCGCCAGAACGAAGAGCATCGAGATCGGCACCGGCGTCATCGACATGCGCTATGAAAACCCGTTCTACATGGCCGAAGATGCAGGTTCTGCCGATCTCATAGCGGGCGGTCGCCTGCAGCTCGGCATCAGCCGCGGTTCGCCGGAACAGGTGATCGACGGCTGGCGTTATTTCGGTTACCGCCCGGCTGAAGGCCAGAGCGAAGAGGATATGGCGCGGCAGCATACCGAGGTCTTCCTCGAACTGCTGAAGGGCGAAGGTTTCGCTGAGCCGAACCCGCGACCGATGTTCCCCAACCCGCCCGGCCTTTTGCGGCTGGAGCCACATTCCGAAGGTCTGCGCGAGCGCATCTGGTGGGGTTCCAGCTCCAACGCCACGGCGGTTTGGGCGGCAAAGCTTGGCATGAATCTGCAAAGCTCCACCCTGAAGACGGATGAGACGGGTGAGCCTTTCCATGTCCAGCAGGCGCAGCAGATCCGCAACTTCCGGGAAGCCTGGAAGGAAGCCGGCCACACCCGCGAACCCCGTGTGTCGGTCAGCCGCAGCATCTTCGCTCTCGTCAACGATCGCGACCGGTCCTATTTCGGTCACGGCAACGAAGGCGATGACAAGATCGGTTATATCGACGACAAGACACGCGCAATCTTCGGGCGCAGCTATGCCGCCGAGCCTGAAAAACTGATCGAACAGCTGAAAGCCGACGAGGCCATCGCCGAGGCCGACACGCTGCTCCTCACCGTACCGAACCAGCTGGGCGTCGATTACAACGCCCATGTGATCGAGACGATCCTCAAACAGGTGGCGCCCGCACTCGGCTGGCGCTAAATTTGGAAAATTACACCATCCACACTCCGTCACCCCGGATTTGATCCGGGGTCCAGCGCGATCAAGTCCTTGATCGCGAAAGACTCTTTTCACGGCGCAGACGCGCCGTGGCTGGATGCCGGATCTAGTCCGGCATGACGGAGGACGGGCTTCCCTCCCTTAAAATCCGGGCTGTGTATCGCTGCTCATTTCACAGCCTTGCCATAACGGGCGAAGCTTTCCGCCAGCGGCGTGGTGCTGGCGCCCGGAAGCTCGGGCCGCTTGTAAACGCCGTCGCGGACATGGATCGGTTCTTCGAAATGATCCTTGATCCACGGAATATATTCGAGAATGGTCGAGGCCGGATGCCAGTAGCTCAGATGCACATGCACCTGGCTCATCTCGCCGGCATGCGGCACGACCGGGAGGCGATGGGCGAGCGCAAGGTCGGCGACCTGGATATATTCGGTGATGCCGCCGAGCCGGGTCACATCCGGCTGGACATAGGCAACCGCACCCGCATCGATGAATGAGCGGAACGCATCCACCGTATAAAGCTGCTCTCCGAGCGCAATCGGAATGGACGTGTTCCGCGCCAGCCGCGCGTGGCTCGTCACATCGTCATACCAGAGCGGCTCCTCGAACCAGTAGATATCCAGATCTTTCGCCGTCGCGCAGAAGCGCTGGCAGGTCGGCAGGTCCCACTTGCCATTGCCGTCAATCGCAATCCTGACGGAAGAGCCGACGCGTTTGCGGACGGCGGCGAGACGCGCAATGTCGATATTGGGATCGTCATGCCCAACCTTGAACTTCAGGCGGGTGAAGCCATCTTCCTCCACCGCCTTGGCGCTGCCCGCCAGCAGCTTCTCCAGCGTGAAGGAAAGCCAGCCGATATCGGTATTATAGGCTTCCACCCCGGCCGTGCGCGCGCCGCCAAGGTAATGCCAGAGCGGAACACCCGCCTTTTTCGCCTTCAGGTCCCAGAGCGCCACGTCCACGGCGGCCAGCGCAAGATGTGTGATCCCCGCCCTGCCGACCCATTGCAACGCGGGATAACGGGCAAGTTTCGTCCACAGCCGCGAATGATCGGAGGCATCCTCACCCACCAGAAGCGGCGCATAACAATCGCTGATGCAGGATGTGATCAGCCTGTCGGATGGCAAATGTGCATGGGTGCCGGTGAACCCATAGCCATCGAGACCGTCACTGGTGGTAATTTTTGCGCCGACGACGCCCCAGTGAGTGATGCTGTGGGTGGAATCGGAAATCGACTCCGAGGTCAGCGGCAAATGCAGGATGAAAGGTTCGACAGCGGTTATTTTCATGATCGGTCAGTTCCTCGACGCTTGAGCGGCCTTTGAGGAGGAATAAACGGATGCCCCTTCCTGATCGAAGCCCGACGGTTGGCCGCCGGAAAATCCTCACCCCGCAGTCATTGACCGCAAGAGCGCCCTTCAGGGGAACGCCAGACCGCCCTCCTCCAGCAGCCAGCTTCCGATGACCGATAGAGCTAACGGAAAAACGACCATTGTAAAATAAAAAATTTTTTATTTTTAATATTTCACCATTGCCTGCCTCACAAAGCTGAGCGATGATGTTTTCATGAACACGCTGGTCAAAGTCACACTCGCCGAACAGGCGCATCAGGAATTGCGCGCGCGCATCGTCAGCGGTAGATTGCGCGGCGGCGAGCGCCTGCTGCCCAATGAGCTTGCCGCCGATCTCGGCATCAGCCCCACGCCGGTCAAGGAAGCCTGCCTGAAACTCGAGGCGGACGGGCTGGTGGTCAATTCCTCCCGGCGCGGCATGGTGGTGCGTGATTTTACGGTGGAGGACGTGGAGGAACTCTACGCCGCCAGAATGCTGCTGGAAAAAGGTGCCGTGGAAGTGGCTTTCGATGCCGGGCAACTGGACCGGGCGCTGCATGCGCAGCTTCTGGAAAGTCTTGCGAAACACCGCGAATTTGCCAAAGGCCCGACACTCGACGAATTGTCGAAGGCGCTTTTTTACGATCGCAGCTTTCACACGGCTCTTGTTTCGGCCGCGCGCATTCCGGTCATCTCCGGTTCGCATGAGCGCATTCTCGACCAGACCCACACGGTTTTCGTGTCGATTCTGGGCGATTACGCCCGCTCGGTTGAGGAACACCAGAATATTGCCGATGCCATCGCCGCTGGCAGCAAGGCACAGATCGTGGATGCGCTCTGGCGGCATCTCGAGCGCAGCCGGCAAAACACGCTGCGTCAGGTGCGGCTGCTCAAAGAGGCTCGGGCCTGATCTATTCAGACTATAATGGGAGGGGATGACATGATGGGAGAAAACCCGGACGCCGCAATTCCAGTGGCGTGTGCCACGGATTTTTCTTTTCGGACAGGAAAGTCGCATCGATGACAGACCGGCTTTCCGCTGCCACCCTGCCTCGCCTGCCGCAATCCGTCGCAACGCCTGCCTATGACCGCCAGAAGGTCACGCCGGGCATCGTGCATCTTGGCGTCGGCGCCTTTCACCGCGCGCATCAGGCGGTTTTTATCGACGATTGCCTCAACCGCGGCGAGACGCAATGGGGCATTGTCGCCGCATCGCTCAGAAGCCCGGACACCCGCGACGCCATTGAACCTCAGGATAATCTCTACACCTTCTGCCTGCGCGATGGAGAAAGCGAGCGCCTGCGCGTCATCGGCTCCATCCTCGAAACCATCGTCGCACCTGAGGACCCCGAACGGCTGGTGGAACGGCTCTCCGATCCGCGCGTCCTTATCGTGACGCTGACGGTGACGGAGAAGGGTTATCTGACCAATCTCGCATCCCGAAGCCTGCTGCGCGATCATCCCGATATTCTCCATGATCTCGAACATCCGGACCGGCCGCGTTCCATCTTCGGTTTCATTCTTGCCGCCACAAGGCGCAGGCGCGCTGAAGGCTCCCTGCCGCTGACGCTTCTGTCCTGCGATAACCTGCCGGCCAACGGACATGTGCTGCGAAAGCTGCTGCTGGAATTTGCAAGCCTTGCGGACAAGGAGCTGGGAACATTCATCGAAACCAATATTGCCTTCCCCTGCTCGATGGTGGACCGGATCGTTCCCGCAACCACCGATAAGGATCGGGATGCGGTATCCGCGGCACTTGGCGCGCGCGATGCCTGGCCCGTGGTGGCCGAGCCCTATTTCCGCTTCGTCATCGAGGACAATTTTCCGCATGGAAGGCCGGCGCTCGAAAAATCGGGTGTGGAATTTGTCGGCAATGTCGAACCATATGAGCATATGAAGCTCAGAATGCTGAACGGTTCCCATAGCGCCATCGCGGCCATCGGCCAGATCGCCGGCCTTCCGACAGTGGCCGATGCCTGGGCCGAAACGCCCGTGCGCGATTTCATCGATGCCTATTGGCGCGAGATCGACCGGACACTCGACCCCGCCGTCGACGGCGCGGAATTCGTGGCTGGCCTGCGGGAGCGTTTCGCCAACCCTTCCCTGCAACACAAGACGATGCAGATCGCCTCCGACGCTTCGCAGAAAGTGCCGCTGCGCATTCTCGCCCCCTTACGCGAATTGCTGGAAGAGAAGGCCGAAAGCAGGGCCGTCATTTTCGCGGTCGCCCTGTGGATCAGGTCCTGCGCGGACATGGATGAAAAGGGTCAGCCGATCACCATTCTCGATCCTGCTTTCAAGGAATGGGATGCCCCGGACCAACTGACAATGTCGCCCGATGCCGTCGTCGACCGTTTTCTCACCTTCGGGCGCACATTTGGCGAGGACCTTCCTGAAAACGAGACCTTCGTCTCAACCCTGAAGGCCGCTTATCGCAATATTCGGGAAAATGGCGCGCTGGGGGCCATCGGCAAGTTTTTGAAGTCCTGAAAAAAGAACAGGCCGGAAATCCGGCCTGCCCAACTTTACTCACCGGTAAAAATCACTCAAGCCGTCGCAGCCTGCCGTGCCGCCTTACGGCGTTCCACGCGGGCGCGGATGGCGTCGACATCCGTAATCGGCGTGGCTGCAAAAAGCTGGCGCGTATAGGCGTGCTTGGGATCGGCGAACAGTTCCTCGCGCGTTCCCTGCTCCACGGCCTCGCCCTTCGAGATGACCATCACGTCATCGGCGATATAGCGGACCACGGAAAGATCGTGGCTGACGAAGACGTAGGTGAGTTCGAACTCTTCCTGCAGATCCCTGAGCAGGTTCAGCACCTGCGCCTGTACCGACAGATCGAGCGCCGAGACCGGTTCGTCCAGCACCAGAAGTGCCGGATTGAGCATCAACGCCCGTGCAATGGCGATGCGCTGGCGCTGGCCGCCCGAGAACATGTGCGGATAGCGGTTGAAGTGTTCCGGCCCCAGGCCCACCTTCACCAGCATGGCTTCAGCCCGCTCGCGACGCTCGGAAGCCGGCATCCCCGTGTTGATGACCAAAGGTTCCATCAACACGTCACCAACCTTCTGGCGCGGATTGAGGCTGCCATATGGGTTCTGGAACACCATCTGCACCTTGGAGCGCATGTCGGTGCCGGGACGACGCTTGGCGATATCGACCGGCTGGCCATCAATCTTCAGCTCGCCGCCGGATGCCGGATCGATCAGCGCGATGATGCGCGCAAGCGTTGACTTGCCCGAACCGGATTCTCCGACGATGGCGAGCGTCTTGCCGCGTTCAACGGCAAAATCGATGCCTTTCAGCGCCTGGACCGTCTTGGCGCCGCCGAACAGGCCGCCCGGAACGTGATAATGGCGGGTAATGCCCCTGCCTTCGACAACGATGCTCATTGAACGCCCTCCTTGCCGAAGAAATCGGAAACCGTGGGCAGGCGGTCACCGGTCGCATTTTCCGGCAGGGCCGAAAGCAATGCCTTGGTATAGGGATGCTGCGGGGCTTCGAAGAGGCTTAAGACATCCGCCTCCTCCATCTTGCGGCCCTTATATTGCACCACGACGCGGTCTGCTGTTTCCGCCACAACACCCATGTCATGGGTGATGAGGATCAGCGCCATGCCGTATTCTTCCTGCAGGGTCATCAACAGATCGAGGATCTGTTTCTGGATCGTCACGTCGAGCGCGGTCGTCGGCTCGTCGGCGATCAGCAGACGCGGTTTGGAGGCGATTGCGATCGCGATCATCACACGCTGGCACTGGCCGCCGGACATCTGGTGCGGATAGGCGTTGAGCTTGGTTTCCGGATCGGGAATACCGACGGCCCGGAACAGTTCGAGCGCCCGCGCACGGGCGGCGGACCGGCCCATGCCGAGATTGAGGCGCAGCACCTCCTCGATCTGGAAACCGACCGTAAACGACGGGTTGAGCGACGCGACCGGCTCCTGAAAGATCATGGTGATCTCGCGGCCGATCAGCTTGCGACGCTCCTGCGGCGTCATCGCCAGCAGGTTCGTGCCGTCGAAGGTCATCTCGTCGGCGGTGATTGTCGCCGTATCGGGCAGAAGCCCCATCACGGCGAGCATGGATACCGACTTGCCCGAACCGGACTCGCCGACGATGGCGAGCACTTCGTGCTTGTCCACGGACACGTCGATACCGTTGACGGCCGTAAACGCGCCAGTGGCCGTGGCGAACTTGACGGTGAGGTTCTTGATTTTCAGCAGGCTCATCGATCAGCTCCGCTTCAGTTTGGGATCGAGCGCATCGCGCAGCCCGTCGCCCATCAGGTTGATGGCGAGCACCGATACGAGGATCGTGAGACCCGGAAGGGTAACGACCCACCAGGCGCGCAGGATGAACTCGCGGGCTTCGGCCAGCATCGTGCCCCATTCGGAGGCGGGCGGCTGCGCGCCCATGCCGAGGAAGCCGAGGGCCGCCGCATCAAGAACGGCGGACGAGAAGGAAAGCGTCGCTTGCACGATCAAGGGCGCAAGGCAGTTCGGCAGGATGGTCTTGAACATCAGCCGGAAATTGCCGGCACCCGCCACACGGGCGGCCGTGACATATTCACGGCGCAACTCGCTCATGACAGCCGCACGCGTCAGACGCGCGAAATGCGGCTGGTAGACGATGGCGATGGCGATCATGGCATTGGTGAGACCAGGCCCCAGGATCGCGACCAGCACCAGCGCCAGAAGCAGCGACGGAAACGCCAGGATGACATCCATCACGCGCATGATGACGGTATCGACCCAGCCGCCGAAGAAACCGGCGACGAGACCTATGACGATACCGCCGACAAGGGCGATGGAGACGACAACGACGCCGATGAACAGCGAATATTGCGCACCGTAGATCAGCCGGGACAGCATGTCGCGACCGACCGCATCGGTACCGAAGAAGAAGCCGGTGCGGCCGCCATCCTGCCATACGGGCGGAACGAGCAGAGCGTCGCGATATTGCTGCGTCGGATCATGCGGCGCGATGAGCGGCGCAAAAACCGCCACCAGCACCAGAAGAAGGAAGACGGCGAGACCGATGACGGCGCCACGGTTCTGGCGGAAGTAGAACCAGAAATCGGCGATCATCCGGCGGCGGATGGCGGCGTCCGAAAGACGGACGCCGGGGGTGGTGGTCACATCGCTCATTTGTGACGGATCCTCGGATTGATGAGGCCATAGGTCAGATCGACGAGCAGGTTGACGACCATTACCAGACCCGCGATCAGCAGCAGGCCGCTCTGCACGACGGGATAGTCGCGGCGCGAGATGGAATCGATCATCCACTTGCCGATACCCGGCCAGGAAAAGATGGTTTCGGTCAGGATTGCGCCCGCCATCAGCACGCCAATCTGCAGGCCGATGGAGGTGATGACCGGGATCATGGCGTTACGCAGCGCATGGATACCGACGACGCGGGAAGGCGACATGCCCTTGGCACGCGCGGTGCGCACGTAATCCTCACTCAGAACCTCCAGCATTGCCGAGCGCGTCTGGCGCGCAATGACCGCAAGCGGAATGGTGGCAAGCACAACCGAGGGCAGTATGAGATGCGACAAGGCCGAGGCGAAGGCGCCCTTCTGCCCCGAAATCAGGCTGTCGATCAGCATGAAACCGGTGACGGAGGGGAAGAAATACATCAGCGAGATGCGGCCCGACACCGGCGTCCATTGCAGGATGCCGGAGAACATGATGATGAGCAGCAGGCCCACCAGAAGATCGGCATGGAGAAGCCCACCAGCGCGGTCGTCATGGAAATCTGGTCGAACCAGGAGCCACGGCGGATGGCGGCGATGACGCCCACCGGCACGCCGATCAGCGTTGCGATGATGATGGCGACGAGGCCAAGCTCGACCGTCGCGGGGAAGAGCGACAGGAACTCGGTCAGAACGGGTTTCTTGGTGACCAGCGAATTGCCGAGATCACCCTGAAGCAGCCGCCCGAGAAAATGGAGATATTGCTGCCAGATTGGCTGGCTGAAGCCGAGCTGCTCGGCAAGCTGCGCATGCCGTTCGGGTGAAATGCCGCGCTCACCCGCCATCAACAGCACGGGATCTCCCGGCAGGACGCGAACGAAGGCAAAGGCGACAATGGTAATCCCGAGAAATGTCGGAACGAGATAGAGAAGTTTGCCGAAAATGAACCGGATCATGGTTTTTTCCTGAAAAGACGCGCGGAAGAACCGAGTTCTTCCGCGCGTCCTGTTACTTGGGATTACTCCGCGATGTCGACGGATTCGAAGGTGAAGTCGCCAAGCGGGCTCATGGTGAAGCCGGAAACCTTGGCAGACATCGGAACGAACTGCGTGGAGTGCGCAAGCGTCGCCCACGGAGCCTGTTCCTTGAAGATCACCTGCGCCTGCTCATAAAGCTTGGTGCGCTCGGCAACGTCAGTGGTCTGCTTTGCCTTGGACAGCAGCTCGGAGAACTCCTTGTTGCACCACTGAGCACGGTTTGCACCGCCTTCGCCGGTTGCGGCGCAGGAGAGCAGAACACCCATGAAGTTGTCCGGGTCACCGTTGTCGCCGGTCCAGCCGAGGATGACGGAACCGTCGCGGTTCACTTCGGTCGACTTCTTGAGGTATTCACCCCATTCGAAGGAGACGATCTCGGCCTTGACACCGACCTTAGCGAAATCCGACTGGATCAGCTCGGCCGTGCGGCGGGCGTTCGGCATGTAGGGGCGCTGCACCGGCATTGCCCAGATCTTCATCGACAGATCCTTGACGCCAGCGGCTTCGAGAGCCTTCTTGGCAGCTTCCGGATCGTAGGCATCGTCCTTGATGCTGTCGTTGTAGGACCACATGGTCGGCGGGATCGGGTTCTTGGCAACCTGGCCTGCACCCTGGAACACGGCGTCAATGATCGCCTGCTTGTTCATCGCCATGTTCAGCGCCTTGCGCACTTCCGGCTTGTCGAAAGGTGCAACAGTGGTGTTGTAGGCGAAGTAGGCAACGTTCAGGCCCGGCTGTTCATCGAGCTTGAGGTTCTTGTCGGCGCGGATGGCGGCAAGGTCAGCCGGTGCCGGATAAGGCATCAGGTGGCATTCGCCGGCCTTCAGCTTCTGCAGGCGAACGGCGGCATCCGGCGTGATTGCGAAGATCAGATCGTCGATCTTCGGCGCGTCACCCCAGTAGTCGGCATTCTTCTGGTAACGGATGACCGCGTCCTTCTGATAGGCGACGAACTTGAACGGACCGGTGCCGATCGGCAGGTTGTTGAAGTCTTCCTTGGTGCCGGCCTTGTCGAGCGCATCGGCATATTCCTTCGACACGATCGAAGCGAAAGGCATGGCGATGTTGGCGAGGAACGGCGCTTCCGGGCGCGTCAGCACGAACTTGACGGTGTAATCGTCAACCTTGACGATTTCCTTGATCAGCGACGGCATTTCCATGGAGTTGTAATATTCGTAGGTGATGCCTGCGATATACTGGTTCCACGGGTTCTTCGCGTCGCCCTGGCGGTTGTAGCTGAAGATCACGTCATCGGCGTTGAAATCGCGGCTCGGCGTGAACTTGTCGTTGGAGTGGAACTTCACACCCTTGCGCAGGTGGAAGGTGTATTCGAGGCCATCGCTTGAAACATCCCATTTTTCAGCAAGGCCCGGCTCAACTTCGGTCGTGCCCTTCTTGAACTCGGTCAGACGGTTGTAGACCGGATGCGCGGAGGCATCGAAGGTGCCGCCGGCGGTGTAGGGCGACGGATCGAAGCCTTCCGGCGACGCCTCGGAGCAATAAACGAAGGTCTTCGCCATGGCAGGCACGGCGGAAGTAATCGCAAGCGCAGAGGCGATAAGCAAACTGCGGGTCAGCGTTTTCATCTGGTGGTCCTTTCCCTCTTTTTCTGAGTTCCTGCGGCCCCGTCCGGGGGCCTACCTCTTCTGGTCAGCAGCGACGCGGGGAGCCCCGTGCCGCTGTTCGGTCCTTTGCCTCCCGACCAATTACCCGGCGACCGGCTGGAACAGCCGGTCGAGGTTCTTTTCCGGAGGGCAGAACCAGCGCGGTCCCGCCTCCGTCATATATACAATGTCCTCGAGACGGACGCCGCATTCCCCATAAACGCACAGCATCGGCTCGATGGAAAAGCACATGCCCGGCTCAAGCGCCGTGGCATTTCCTGCAACGATATAGGGTTCTTCGTGAATATCCAGCCCAAGCCCGTGGCCGGTGCGATGCGGCAGGCCGGGGAGCTGATAATCCGGTCCAAAACCGGCCGCTTTCAGGCTGTCGCGCGCAGCCTTGTCCACGTCCGAGCAGGCAGCGCCGACCTTAGCCGCGTCAAAGGCCGCAGCCTGGGCGTCGCGTTCGGCATTCCAGAGAAAACGCTGCCGTTCCGTCGGCTGGCCGAAAACATAGGTGCGGGTGATATCCGAACGATAGCCGTGAAGAATGGCGCCGAGATCGACCAGCACCATATCGCCATCGTTCAGCGTCTGCGCATAAGGCACGCCATGCGGATAGGCCGTCGCCTCGCCGAACTGCACGGCCACAAAAAGCGGCTTCATGCCAAGGGCAATGTGCGCGGCGTTGACGAAATCAGCCACTTCCGTTGTGGAAACGCCCGGACGAAGCCCCTCGAACACAGCCTTCTGCACGCCGTAGCTCGCATCCATCGCTGTCTGGATGATGGCGATCTCGGCTGCGGATTTGACCTGCCGCTGGGCAACGATCATCGGCTGGGCGGAAATGATCCGGCCTTCCAGACGCTGCATCAGGGCCGAGGCAAAGACAAAGGGAGTGGCGGGATCGATGGCGACAAGATGGCCGGGGCACGCCAGAGCATCGATGCGCTTCACCATCAGGTCGAATGGATTTTCATCCTCTTCCCAGACGGCAACCTCACCCGGAATGCGGATCAGGGTCTGAAGCTTCGGCTCCTCGAAAGTCGGGCTGAGATAGACCGGATTACCCTCGGCGGGCACGAGGGCACCATGAATGCGCTCCGAAAGCCCAAGCGAAAGGCCGGTATAATAGGTCAGCGACGATGATGCATCGAGCCAGACCGCCTTCACATTTTGCTGGATCATTCGCGCTTGCAGGCCGCGCAACCGCACCCTCAGTTCGTCTTCAGCGATCGATGAAACCGCGATCGGCTGAAACCGCTTCAGCGCCTCTTTAAAGTCTGCCATTCTCTCCCCGCCGCTTTCGGGCGCACAGACACAAGCGTGTCGGCAACCTCCCAAGCGTTCTTTTGCCCATGCTTAACCACAGGCCGATGGCTAAGCAATGGGCCTGCACCATGCGCCGCCACAAAACTGTGCATATTCATCTAGACATAACGAAATTGTGATCGACACGCGTCCGATTCCGGCAAGCATCGCCTTGACGGCGAAACCGGAAACACCCCCGCGAATTCAGGGGGAACATCATCATCGCCGCGGCGAGAGCGCCAGGCGACAAAGATCAAAAGAAAGCCCAAAAAAGGAAAAAGCCTGCCGCGGGAGGAGGTGCGGCAGGCTTCAAACTTGATCGGCGACTGGGAGGAGGAGTGCCACCGATCCACATCTAGCGACGCTGGGAGGAGGAGTGCGTCGCTTCGATGATTTGAATATAGCGACTTCCGCGCTTTTTAACAGAGCAAGTCTCGCAATGCAGCATTGCATTTCTGCATAGCTCTGAAAATCCTGCTTGGTTTTTCAGCACTCCCGCAAAAACCCTGAGAAATCAGCTTTCCCGGTATACCTGGAAACCGGCAAAGGACTGGTTGACCGGCATGAGTTCGAGGCTGTTGATGTTGATATGCTTGGGCTGCGAGGTCACCCAATAGATCGTGTTGGCGATATCGTCCGCCGTGATCGGATTAACGCCCTTGTAGAGATTATCCGAGGCATCCTGGTTGCCACCGGTGCGCACGAGCGTGAATTCCGTCTCGCACATGCCGGGTTCGATGGAGGTGACGCGCACGCCCTTTCCATGCAGGTCGGAGCGAAGACCGAGCGAGAATTGCCGCAGGAAGGCTTTGGTGCCGGCATAGACGTTGCCGCCGGCATAGGGCCAGTGCGCAGCCACCGACGAGAGGTTGACGACAATGCCCTTGCGGTCGATCAGGGTCGGCAAGAGCTGGTGGGTGATGTTCAGGAGACCGGTGATATTGGTGTTCACCATGGTCTGCCAGTCCTTCAGCGGCACCTGCGGCGCAGGCGCTGTGCCAAGTGCCAGGCCGGCATTATTGACGAGGATGTCAATGTCCCGGAAACCCTCCGGCAGAGCCGCAAGCGCCTTTTGCGTCGCATCTTCGTCGGTGATGTCGAAGGCGACGCCGTGAAAGGCGGTGCCGAGTTCCTGCGCCAGCGCCTCCAGCCGTTCCGCCCGCCGGCCGGTGCCGATGACCTTCCAGCCCTCCTGGATGAAGCGCCGTGCCGTTGCCTGTCCGAAACCGGATGTGGCGCCGGTAATGAGGATGGTACCGCTCATGATGATGTCTCCGCTAGATTTTTTCTGTCAGGGTCAGGCTGTATCAATAATTTTTCAGCGGCCGCCGCCAGGCAGCGCTTGTATGCGTCCAGATCCGTATAAAGCGCCTCTTCGGATGCGTTGCCGACAACGATGACGCCGCCGCGACGCACGATCCCGCCATGCAGCATGAGATTGTCGACCATGTCGAAATTCTCGATCGACAACCCGTCCGGGCCGCGATACCGGTCAGTGTCGTCAATCGCGGCAACGCCGCCGTAATGCGCCTTGATGCGGGTGAAGTGATTGGCCGCGACGTTGGTATAGGCGAAAACCGGCTTGCCAAGCGCGCACATGAAACCCAACTCGTAACTCGTTCCCGTATCGGCGGCGACACCGCGGAACGGCGTGAGATTGGCGATCACCGCATCGGCTTCCAGCATCATCTGCTCGTCGATGGCATTGATGTTGCAACCGTGGCCGATCTTCGTATCCGCCGGAGGGATTTGCAGGTCACCCGGCGATAGCGGCACAAAGCCGGCTTCCCGTGCAAGGGCAGCCTTCAGGTCAAGCATTTCACGGGCGTTCGGGAGGAAAACCTCCGGTCCGGCGAGATAGATTTTCTTTGTCATCGGGAATGTCATGCGATCTGTAAGATAGAGGATATTCCTGAAACTAACCCGGGGGCTTTCGCAAAGGCAAGTGCCAAGGGCGCTTGGGATGACGCGCCGGAACGGCCCATAAAACGGTATCGTCCAGCCTTTCTTTCCGTTATAGCCGGAGCGACAAACTGGAAATTTCTGGAGCAAGACATGGCAGCACCCATCCGTTACCACGAAGGCGATATTTCCGCCGAAGATGCCGCGCGTTACACCGGCGCCATCGCAATCGATACGGAAACACTGGGACTGGTGCCGCGCCGCGACCGTCTCTGCGTTGTCCAGCTTTCGCCCGGCGACGGCACGGCGGACGTCATCCGCATCGCAGCCGGCCAGAAGGAGGCTCCGAACCTCGTCCGGATGCTTGCCGATCCCGCCCGCCAGAAGATTTTTCATTATGGCCGTTTCGACATTGCCGTTCTGTTCCACACCTTCGGCGTGACGACCACGCCGGTTTTCTGCACCAAGATCGCCTCGCGCCTGACCCGCACCTATACGGACCGGCATGGGCTGAAGGACAATCTGAAGGAAATGCTGGAAATCGATATTTCCAAGGCGCAGCAATCATCGGACTGGGCAGCGGAAACCCTGTCGCCCGCGCAGCTCGAATATGCCGCCTCGGACGTACTTCACCTGCATGCGCTGCGCGACAAGCTGACCGCCCGCCTCATACGCGATGGCCGCCTCGACCACGCCGATGCCTGTTTCGCGTTTTTGCCGACCCGTGCGAAGCTCGATCTTCTCGGTTGGGAGGAAACGGATATTTTCGCCCATAGCTGAGCGTTTCTACGCTTCGTTTAAGCACTGATTTACCAGAACTGCCTATTCTCGGCCGCAACTTTGGGCGGCCGGGGACTTTCCAGATGATTACTCCGCTACAGCAGACGGCGGGCATTGCAGTCAGCGATCTCATGCGGTCGATGGTCGAGACCATCGAGGAGCGCCAGCGCGAAGAGCAGGAAAAGGCAAACGGCACCAAAAAGGACGATGCGGTCAAGACACAGCCGCAGCCGGACGAAAGCCAGCGTGTCGCCAATGAAAAGATAAGCGCCTATCTGTTTGGCTTCATGAAACCGGACGCGGATCCCTTCGCCTCGCTTGTCTCCCGTTTCTCCTCTGCCCTCGGCATCACCCAGGAAGCCGACGAATCGAGCTTCTCTTTCGCACAGCGGCTCCAGGACGCATTGACCCTGACCGCAAATTTCGAAAAAGCCGATCCGCTGGGAAAAGCCACGAAGATTTCCCTGACGTCCTTCGGTGTTTCGGAAGGACAGGTTGTGGACGTGCTGAACAACGGCGTCAACGCCAAGACAGACCCCATGGCGGCACTCGCCGCCCGCATCGCCAAAAGCGCCGGCCTGACAGGCAAGGAAGAGGATTTCGGCGAGCAGATGTCGAAGGCCATCATGGCGGCGCGCGCCAACTTGCCCAAGAGCGTCGATGATCTGGAAAAATCCACGGGCCTCAAGGAACTCGGCGTTTCGGCGCAGCAGATGATCGCTGCCATCTCCAACCCGTATGGAGATGCAGCGCGTGCCGTCAAGGATGCGCTGAACGAGCAGGCGAAAGGCACCCGCTTCATGACGCAGGAGACCCTGAAGGTCATTCAGCGTCTGGAAGATGTCGCCGATCCGAAAACCAAGGAAGAACTGCAGGCGGAGCGCGGTGAAAACCGCATTGGCGAAGTCAATGATGCCGAAGTTGCGGCCGAGCGGGAAAAGGACATCCAGACCCGCGATGCGCAGGGCAAGCTCGAAGACGTGCAGAAACTTCAGGACGTCGTGAAAGAACACCTGGATGCTTCCGCTAATGAAAAAACGGAAGGCGCCGAGGGACAGGGCCCGGTCGACATTTCATCGGAAATCGCCCTGATCTCCGTGCTTGCGGCAACGCCTGCGACGGAAACGGCACCGGCGGAAGACGATAACGAAACTGCAACGACAGATGCGGCCGCCACGCAGGCGGATGCGAAAGACGACGCCGAAAAACTGCTTGATGCACAGGCGGTTGTCGAGAATGCCCGAAACACCATTCTGCCGATCTCGATCGACGACAATGGCCTTTATGAACTGCTGAAGAAAAAGGCGGCATGATTGCCGTTTCCAGCAGTCACTTGAGCGAAACATGATGTGAGTTCAGACATGTCCGATATATCAGGCGTATTCGGTAGCGCCAGTCACGATACCGAACCGAACGCGGCCCAGGCGCTGCTCTCCATGTCAGCCCCGCCGCTCGTCCCGGATGACGCCGATTTTATTACGCCGGCCGAGGAAGAACCTCTCATCGCTCCTGAAGAAACCCGCCCGGAAAGAAGCTTCCCGAAGGCGAGCTGGCTTGACGCGATGCCGCCGGAAGCCGTCGAGATGACGACCAGTGAACCCGACCACATTTCATCGGTCAATTCAGATGATAACGGGCTTTACCGCATGTTCATCGGCATCTCCCCCTGACGACCCCGCCGGGGCGCAATGCTCATGGTTAGCCAAATCTTAATATCTGCAGGTCAAGCTTCGGCTTGATGATTCTGTGTGCTCCGACAAGAGCTGGCATTCGGGCCAGCGGCGCGCACGGCGCTCCCGCATGAGCGGGCGAGATGACACCTGTACATCACCGGCGCGGCAATCTTTCAACATACGGGCCAAATGCGGATCAGAGAGCCAGGGATTGGCCCTTTCGCAGCCAGCGGCGGTCATCGATAGGAACGGAGCGCAGCATGTTACCGCCTGTACCGAAAATTCCGGCAGCCGATGCCGCCTATGGAGCCTCAGCCACGCCGACACCGCGCGGGCAGCTGAAAGAGGTCGTGCAGTTACAGGCGAGCAGTCCTGCTCCCGACAATGGCGGCGACGTTTTCGCCAGAGCCGCAATTGCCACCCTCACCAGCGAATTTCAGCTTTCCCGCAGTACCGCAGTTCTGGCGGAAACGCTCGGCAAGCTGATGAACCTGCCGAGGCGTGACGGCGAAGCCATTCAAAACTATGTGGTGCGCCTGACAGATGCCCTTCGCGCCCTGCCCGCGCCGCAGCGTCTGGCGCTGGAACAGCAGGTTGCCAAGGTGCTGCAGGGGTTGAGCCTTTCAATGCTTGCCGAAATCCTGAAACAGCCGACGGGCCCCGATGCCGCACGCCTTGCACTTCTGATCGAGCTTTCCCGCTACAAGGGAATGGATCTCGCCGCAAAGGCAGTCGTCTCTTCCTATCAGCAAAATAATTCGGCCAATCCAACGCCCGCACAGCGGCCCCAGCCGGGGTCGCAAAACGTCCAAAACCAGAGTGCGGATAGCCGCCCGAATGCGATAGCGACAGCGCAGCCGGCAAATGCTGCAACAACCGGCCGGCTCCTGTCTCAATTCATTGGCCCGCTTGCCCTCAACAGCGCAGCCGTCAAAGCCATTGTGGCAGCGCAGACGGCACCGCCGGACCTCCACGTCAATCTTCCCATCCCGCCCGCCAATGCGCCCGATACTTCGCCAGAAACCGTAAAGCCGGATGGAAAAGCCGAAAACACGGCGCGTCCACTTCAACCGCAAACGGGCAACGCGACAAAGGAAGGGCAGGTGCCGGCAGAGGCGCGTGCCGCAAACCCGGCGAAGGCAGAAAACGCCGAAATACGTCCTGCCCTGCCCCATCGGGACATTGCTAAGGCGGAGCAGAAAGAAGCACGGACGGCATTACCCCAGTCGTCCGGCCAGCCTCCAGGCGATGTCAAAAATATTGAAAACCTGCTGCTTGCAGCTCTTGCCGGCAAGCTTCCCGCCAAAACAACAGGTGCAGCGCAGCCTGCCGCCTCGCAGCCGGGCGTCCCAACGCAACAGCTGGAAGAACAGCCCACCGAAAAAGCTGCTTCGGCAACACCCGCCGCCCACCCGTCCGGCGAGGAAACGGAGACAGCAGCACATCGGCCTGAAGCCCAGCCACTGCCCCGCGCCGCAACTGATCCTGAAGCCAGAATGGCGATGCTCGAGCAATCGGCGTCACAATCGCTGATCGCTGCGGCTCTCGCAAAAGAAGGCACGCCGCTACCGCTCGTCGCCTATCCCCCGGCGGAAGATGATCACGAATCGGAAAGCCCGCATCGCGGACGCGGCCCGTTTTCCGAGGAGGAGGCAGAAGGCGAGCCGGAGGGTGAAAATTCCGGCAGTCAGGATGAAGCCGAAGAACGGGTGGCGGCCAATGACGAGACCGGCGAACCGGGAGCGCCACAGGCGGGGGCTTCCGACGACAGCGCGGAAAATTATTACCTCAGGATGAGCGGCATGCTCTGAGCCCCGTTCCGCGCATTCAGCCATAACGCGGACATTCCACCCAATAAAAAACCCGCCGGAAAATTCCGGCGGGTTCTTCATTTCAAAGGATCGAAGCGATTATTCGCCGCGGTTCTTCAGAGCCGCGCCGAGGATGTCGCCGAGCGAAGCGCCCGAGTCGGACGAACCGAACTGTGCGACTGCTTCCTTCTCTTCAGCGATTTCCAGCGCCTTGATCGAAAGCATGACCTTGCGGTCCTTCTTGGAGAAGTTGACGACGCGGGCGTCGAAAACCTGACCGACCGAGAAACGCTCCGGACGCTGATCGTCACGATCGCGTGCGAGGTCGTTGCGGCGGATGAAGGAGGTGATGTCCTCGTGGTTGACGAGCTTCACTTCCACGCCACCGTCGTTAACGGCGATGACTTCGCACGAAACGACTGCGTTCTTGCGCAGGTCGCCGGACGTTGCGGCTTCACCGACAGCATCCTTGCCGAGCTGCTTGATGCCGAGCGAGATGCGCTCCTTCTCGACGTCAACATCGAGAACGACGGCTTTGACCACGTCACCCTTGTTGAACTCTTCGATGACCTGTTCGCCCGGACGGTTCCAGTCGAGATCCGACAGGTGAACCATGCCGTCAACATCGCCTTCGAGGCCAATGAACAGGCCGAATTCGGTCTTGTTCTTGACTTCGCCTTCAACTTCAGTGCCGGCCGGATGGCTGAAGGCAAATGCCTGCCACGGGTTTTCCAGCGTCTGCTTGAGGCCGAGCGAGATACGGCGCTTGGACGGATCGACTTCGAGAACGACAACGTCGACTTCCTGGCTCGTGGACAGGATCTTGCCGGGATGTACGTTCTTCTTGGTCCAGGACATTTCGGAAATGTGGATCAGGCCTTCGATGCCCGGCTCCAGCTCGACGAATGCACCGTAGTCGGTGATGTTCGTAACCGTACCGGAGATCTTCTTGCCAACCGGGTACTTGGCGGAGATGCCATCCCACGGATCCGACTCGAGCTGCTTCATGCCGAGCGAGATGCGGTGGGTTTCCTGGTTGATGCGGATGATCTGAACCTTGACCTGCTGGCCAATGTTGAGGATTTCCGAAGGATGGTTGACGCGGCGCCATGCCATGTCGGTAACGTGCAGCAGGCCGTCGATGCCGCCGAGGTCAACGAACGCACCGTAATCGGTGATGTTCTTGACGACGCCGTCAACAACCTGGCCTTCTTCGAGGTTCTGAACGATTTCAGAACGCTGCTCGGCACGGGACTCTTCGAGAACCGTGCGGCGCGAAACAACGATGTTGCCACGGCGCTTGTCCATCTTGAGGATTTCGAAGGGCTGCGGGTTGTGCATCAGCGGGGTAACGTCGCGGATCGGGCGGATGTCGACCTGCGAACGCGGAAGGAAGGCAACAGCGCCGTCCAGATCGACGGTGAAACCACCCTTGACCTGGTTGAAGATAACGCCTTCGACGCGCTCGCCGGCTTCGAACTTGGCTTCGAGCTTGACCCAGCTTTCTTCGCGGCGAGCCTTCTCGCGCGACAGAACGGCTTCGCCGAGAGCGTTTTCGATGCGATCGACGTAAACTTCGACTTCGTCGCCGACCTTCAGCGTGCCGTCCTTGGACTTCGCGCCGAATTCCTTCAACGGTACGCGGCCTTCAACCTTGAGGCCGACGTCAACGATGGCAACGTCCTTCTCGATTGCCGTTACGATACCCTTGGCAACATAGCCTTCGGCAAGATCGTTAGAGGCAAAGGATTCTTCGAGAAGCGCTGCGAAATCTTCGCGCGTGGGGGTAGATACTGACATGAAATCTCCTGATTGCATCCGCTTGAAAGCGAATACAAAAGCGCCGGTGGGCTAGCGTTGTTGATACCCGAACCCATGCCCGCCTTTTTAAAAGGCTTTCCGGCGCAAGGACATGTCTTCGGGCAATTCCGGACTAAACGCGGGCCGAAATCAGCGGTTCCGCGAAAAACCTATTTCTCCAGGGCGGCGTCGATAATCGCCCGCGCGGCCTGAAACGCCACCTCTATACTCATTTCCGACGTATCTAGCAAGTGCGCGTCTTCAGCCGGTTTCAACGGGCTGTCGGCGCGGCCCATGTCGCGCTCGTCGCGTTTCCTCACTTCAGCGAAAATGGCATCGTAATCCGCCACCCCGCCATTGGCGAGGATTTCGTCATGACGCCGCCGCGCCCGCACGTCCGGCGACGCCGTGACATAAAGCTTCACCGGCGCATCCGGGCACACCACCGTGCCGATGTCGCGGCCGTCCAGAACCGTGCCGGGCTCCTTTGCGGCAAAACGCTGCTGCGCCTTCACGAGCGCCCGCCGCACCGGCGTCATCACGGCAATCCTGGACGCAGCCTCGCCAATATCGTGCCGGGAAAGGACCGAACGGTCGAGGCCGGCAAGGTCGAGTTCCAGCGCCACTTTTTCAGCGACGTTTTCATCATCGAGCGGCAGGCCGGCATCAAGAAGGGCCTTGGCCGTCGCTCTGTAGGTCAGCCCGGTATCGAGATGATGGAAACCATAGGTCTCCGCAATCTTTCGTGACAAGGTGCCTTTGCCAGCGGCAGCCGGCCCGTCTATGGCGATCGTGAAGGTCATGAAGCTTTCTGCCTGTGCGTCCGTCATTAATACAATAGAGTGCAGGATGTCTCCCGATCTTTATGAGCATCCCCGCATACAGGTTGCGCCAAGGGAGGGCGACATCCGAAGTTTGTCTTTGACACGAAAGACCGCAACGATTAAGGGGACCGGCTAGAAATTTTACCGTCTATGCCGGTTTTACGGCGTACACACCGAAACTCATTCGACAATTTGAGGCTTAGACAGTGGCAAAAGCGGAACTTGGTACCAAGCGCACCGACCCCGATACCGGCAAGAAGTTCTACGATCTGAACCGCGACCCGGTCGTTTCTCCCTATACCGGCAAGTCATGGCCGCTCTCCTTCTTCGAGGAAAGCACGGCTCAGGCAAAGCTCGAGCAGGCTGAAGAAGAAGAAGTCGCGGAAGTCGATGCCGAAAACACGGAAGTCGAACTCGTATCGCTGGAAGACGCCGATGGCGACAACAGCGGCGACGAAATCCCGGATATGGGCGACGACGACGACGTGGAAATCGACGACGATGACGATACCTTCCTTGAAGCCGACGAAGACGACGACGATGACGATATGTCCGGCATCATCGGCGTAACGGGCGACGACGAAGAGGCTTGATCTTATTGAATAATCCAGCCCGGCGACAAAAAAATGAAGCCGGGCTGTTTTTTGTGCTTGCACTCTTCGATTAGCCGAAGTAGTAAGCCGCCACCGAACGGAACAACAGCCGCTTCGGTTCCCGGAACCGGAAGAAATGCCGGAACCCTTATGGGGCTATAGCTCAGCTGGGAGAGCGCTTGCATGGCATGCAAGAGGTCAGCGGTTCGATCCCGCTTAGCTCCACCAAATCCTCCCAAACAAGACACGAGACCTTCAGGCGAAGATTTTCACCTGTCTCGCCATCTGTTCAACGCGTTGGCTATTGCAGCAGCGCCCGCACATCCTGCCCGTTGATCCGGCATTCGACTGAACGGCTAACCCCGCCCTCTTCCACCACCCGGCACTCCAGATATTTACCGCGCAGCCGGTTCTCCAGTGCCTTGAAAGCGTTCAGACCACAGGCATAACGGCGGCCTTCAGAATCCGCGCAGACCCGGTTGCGCTCGACATCCTCCAAACCAGCGAGGCTAAATTCCTGGCCTTTGAAGGTGAAGCGGCTGCTGGAAAGGACACGCAGTCGCTGATCCGCATGCATTTTCAAGGGGTAAAGATCGGGTGGCGTCGGGATGCGTTCGTAGTTCTGGCGGCTGGGATCGACCCGCACCGGCGATGTTGTCCACAACATTTCCGTATTGGCGGCAAGGCCTGCCGTCGCAGAGCCGGCCTCACCGTTCACCAGCGAGGCGATGCGGATGCCGGCAACACCGAGGCCCACGGCCAGCGCGATCTGAAACAGCAAAGTTGCGACCTGACGGACCATGCCACCGAAACATCAAAAACAATAAAATATGAGTCCGTCCCACCGAGAGCGGCACTACATCAGCAAGGCCTTGCGGGCGACAACCTCACGCACTGTGCCCATTGCCATCATTGGAACGCCGTCACAGTCGTGGATCACCCTGCCTGTCGTCCGCAACCAGCGAAAGCCGCCGGACTTCAGACCAATTCGGTATTCCTGATCATAAAACTCACCACGCGTCAGTGAATTATGGACCGCTCTTGCCACCCTCGCCCGGGCGTTGATCTCGACCTGGGCAATGAACGCCTCCACCGGAAGGCCGCGAGACGCCTCATCGAAGGAAAAATCGCGGACACGAGCAGCCACAGCATCCAGATAAACCAGATTCTGCCCAATATTCCACGTATAATAGCCAATAAGCGTCTCTTCTAGAGATATATCTTCCAACATCGGCTTTCTACATTATATGGATGCTTATAACGTTTTTATAACATAACGAAATATACGCGACTAACCACAAGAAATCATCCTTTCGTCTGACAGACCTTTATTTTAGGATTTACGCGAATACCGGCGGTACTTTTGGCCCGCTTGTTGGCGAACCGCACTTCCTGTGTCAAAGAAGGTTGAAATCACAACCTGTTACAGGAGCCGCCGTGACCATCGGGCTTGCCCATGCCGAACTCATTGCCGTCGTCACCGCCATTACCGGAGATGAACCGCGGGTCATGACCGTTCGCGCGGGCCTTGCCCTTCCTTCAGGCCCATTCGAATTCGGGCACAGAACGCTTCAGAGCGGATTGCGGGAATGGATCCACGAACAGACACACCACCCCGTCGGTTATCTCGAGCAGCTTTATACCTTCGCCGACCGCGACCGTAACAACGACATTCCGGGCGGCAGAACCATTTCGATTGGTTATCTCGGGCTGGTTCGCGAGCAGGAATCATCCGGCAACGGGCGCCCCCTTTGGCATGGCTGGTACGAATATTTCCCCTGGGAAGACCATCGTCAGGGCCGCCCGCTGGTTCTGGACACCATTATCGACAGGCTGCGCGCATGGGCGGACTCCAATCCCGCCTGCAAAAGCGAGCGCCATTTGCGGGCCGATTTCACTTTCGGTCTCGACGGTGGGGGCTGGAACGAGGAACTAACCCTGCAGCGCTATGAGTTGCTGTATGAGGCAGGCTTGGTCGAGGAAGCGCAGAGCGAGCCCCGGATCAACTTCGGCAGGCCGATGTTTGCCGATCACCGCCGCATCCTTGCCACCGGCATTGCCCGGCTGCGAGCCAAAATCAAATACCGGCCGGTGGTTTTCGAACTGATGGCTGATGCCTTCACGCTGTTGCAATTGCAGCGGGCGATCGAAGCACTCGCAGGGCTGACCCTGCACAAGCAGAATTTCCGCCGGCTGATCGAACAGCAGCAACTGGTGGAAGAGACCGGCGACATGGCGACCGAAACCGGCGGACGCCCGGCAAAGCTTTTCCGCTTCCGTCAAACCGTTCTTGATGAACGCGCCCTCTCAGGAACCAAACTGCCCCTCTCTCGCAATTGACATATGCTCACAATGAGAATATCTATTTGCCGTAGATATACTCAAATAGAGTATAAATGGGAGAGTGCCGTGAACGAACAGATTTCTGCCGCAAGCCTTTACGACCGCGTCAGCCGCGTCATCCCCAAGGCCGAATGGATGGGTTTTCAGGACGATGTGGAGGCTATCCTCGAGCTGAAGCACAAGCGCAACGCCGTCATCCTCGCCCATAACTACCAGACGCCGGAAATCTTCCACGGCGTTGCCGATATCGTCGGCGACAGCCTCGCTCTTGCCCGCAAGGCGATGGAAGTGGAGGCGGATGTGATCGTTCTCGCCGGCGTGCATTTCATGGCTGAGACGGCAAAGCTGCTCAATCCGGAAAAAACAGTGCTCATTCCGGATATGGCCGCCGGCTGTTCGCTCGCCGATTCCATCACGCCCGAGGACATCGCACTTCTGCGCAAGGCCTATCCGGGCGTTCCGGTCGTCACTTATGTGAACACTTCGGCGGCGGTGAAAGCGGCTTCCGACATATGCTGCACGTCAGGCAATGCCCGCCAGGTGGTGGAATCGCTCGGCGTGCCCCGCGTCCTGATGTTGCCTGACGAATATCTGGCGAAGAACGTGGCGCGGGAGACCAATGTCGAACTGATTGCCTGGCGCGGACATTGCGAGGTGCACGAGCTTTTCACCGCCGATGACATCAGGGAATTGCGGGAAAGCCATCCCGGCGTCACCGTTCTCGCGCATCCGGAATGTCCGCCCGATGTCGTGGAAGCTGCGGATTTTTCCGGCTCCACCGCCGTCATGCGGTCGATCCGGCGATCGCAGTCGCCGCCCGCCGTGCGGTGGAAAGGATGCTGGCGGTATGAGCGAAGCGCTGTCGCAATATGCGGGCAGGACGGTCATCGTCGGCAGCGGCATAGCGGGCCTGATGGCGGCGCTGACGCTTACGCCACAGCCTGTGCTGCTTCTGACGCGCAGCGCCCTCGGCGGAGAGACATCCAGCGCCTGGGCGCAGGGCGGCATTGCGGCCAGTCTTGGCGCGGATGACAGCGCAGCCCTCCATCTCGCAGATACGCTTGCCGCCGGCGATGGCCTCTGCGACACGGATATGGCAGCGGGCATCGTCTCCGCCGCCCCTGACGTCATCCGTGCACTGGAGAGCGCCGGCGTCCGTTTTGACCGCGATGCGCAGGGCAGACTTGTCTTTGGACTGGAAGCCGCCCATAGCCGTCGCCGCATCCTCCATGCCGAAGGTGACGGCTCGGGCGCGGCCATTGTCAGGGCTCTTGCGGCCGCCGCTCTCAACACGCCGTCCATTGCAGTTCTGGAAGGCACGGAGGTGCGCCGGCTGCTGACGGAAGACGGGGCCTTGACCGGTCTCGTCTGCGCCGGACAAAAGGGCAAGTTTATTCTGCCGGCCACGAAGGTCGTTCTCGCAACGGGCGGACTCGGCGGACTTTACGAGGCGACGACCAATCCTTCCGGCAATTATGGGCAGGGCATCATGCTTGCCGCGCGCGCTGGCGCCGTCCTTGCCGATATGGAATTCGTCCAGTTTCACCCGACGGCGCTTTCCTCTCCCCGTCGGCCGCTGGCGCTGGTCAGCGAGGCGGTGCGGGGCGAAGGCGCCCTTCTTCTCAATGAAAACGGCGAGCGTTTCATGGCGGCCGTGCCCGGTGCGGAACTCGCCTCCCGCGATATTGTCGCCCGCGCCATCGAGCGGGAAATCCTGCGTGGCGGCAAGGTCTTTCTAGACGCACGCCAGGCGCTCGGCAGCGGTTTTTCGGCGCGTTTCCCTGCGATAGACCTGCTCTGCCGGGAGGCCGGGATAGACCCCGCCCGCGAGCTTGTTCCCGTTCGCCCCGCCGTGCATTACCACATGGGCGGCGTTGCCACGGATGGAAACGGCCGCAGTTCCGTGCCAGGCCTCTGGGTCGCGGGCGAAACTGCCTGCACGGGTCTTCACGGGCCAACCGACTTGCCAGCAACTCCCTGCTGGAGGCGGCGGCGATGGGCATGCGCGCCGCGAAAGATATTGCCGACCGGCCGGCATCAAAACTCGGGACGGCTGTGACGCCATTCGGGACACCTGTTCTTTCGGCAGCGGACCCCGCCATCGTTCGACCCATTGTCTCCCGCCATCTCGGCATCGCCAGACATGAGATCGGCTTGACCGGCGCGATTCGTGATCTGCTGCCTCTCGCCGAACAGAATGGCCCGGCATCCGATCCCGCCATTGTCGGGCTCGCCATCGCCGTCTTCGCAGCCCTGCGCACGGAATCGCGCGGCGGCCATTTCCGTAACGATTTCCCGGAAAAGGACGTGACCCCCACAAGGCGCAGGCTGCGCCTGTCCGAGGTCATTTCCATTGCCCATGACCTTTCCTCCAGCAACCTTTCCTCACCCAGCATTGCGCGGAGCGCCTGACATGATCCTCTCCCCCTTGCCACGCCTCATCGTGGAACCGCTCGTTCGCAGCGCCCTTCTGGAAGATCTCGGGCTTGCGGGTGACATAACCTCCGCCTCAGTCATTCCCGCCGATCATCGCTCGGTCGTCGTCATGGCCGCGCGGGAACCGGGCGTCATCGCCGGTCTCGATGCCGCAGAGCTCGCTTTCCAGCTCATCGATCCGGCAATCGTGATGAGGCGGCATGTTGAGGACGGGGCGATTGTGGCTCCCGGCGATATCATAGCGACGATCGAAGGCCCGTCGCGTGGTCTTTTGACAGGGGAGCGCACTGCCCTCAATTTCCTTGGCCATCTGTCAGGCATAGCGTCCGTTACCGCGAAAATCGCTGCCGCCATTTCAGGGACCAAGGCGTCGGTTGCCTGCACCCGCAAGACGACGCCGGGCCTCAGGGCGCTGGAAAAATATGCCGTGCGCGCCGGTGGCGGCATGAACCACCGTTTCGCGCTTTATGACGCAGTCCTCATCAAGGACAACCACATCGCCGTGGCCGGCGGTGTGGGCGAGGCCATCCGCCGCGCCCGGCAAGGTGTGGGGCATCTCGTCAAGATCGAGGTGGAGGTCGATACGCTGGCGCAATTGCGCGAGGCGATGGATGAAGGTGTCGACGCGGTTCTCCTGGACAATATGACGCCGAACCAGCTGCGCGAGGCCGTGGAGATCGTCGCCGGCCGCGCCATTACCGAGGCTTCCGGCCGCATCAGCCCTGAAACCGCCGCCGCCATTGCCGCAACCGGCGTTGATCTCATCTCCGTTGGCTGGCTGACCCATAGCGCACCGGTTCTGGATATCGGGCTGGATTTTAAGAGCCAAAGCTGAATGAAAGCGACGCGACGGACTCGCCCACGCGGAACAAAGTGTCAGCACCTTCGTTATTACCCCGCCTGGGGTCTATTCAAGGCGGGGGATCGGTGCGCGCAAAAGCCTGTCCATATGCCTGCGGACCTCTTTCACAAAGGAAAGGCCTGTTATGGAAGACGCACAAATCGGCTGGATTGCAGCAATCATCATCGGCGGCGTAGCCGGTTGGCTCGCCGAACAGTTCATGAAAAGCAATATGGGTGTTTTCATGAACATCATCCTCGGCATTGTCGGCGCCATCGTCGCCAATTTTCTTCTCGGGCTCGTGGGCATCTCGCTCGGAGGCTGGATTGGATACCTCATCACCGGTTTCATCGGTGCATGCATTCTCATCGCCATCGGGCGCGCATTTCGCCGATAAAGGGAGGACACAATGAGCTTTTTCGACAAGATCAAGAACGCGATTTTCGGCAAGGCCGAAGCCGCACCGCAGACTTCCGCTCCAGCGGGAGCGCCGACAACCGCTGCAAGCCCGGCCGCACCGGCTCAGCCTGCAGCACCCGCCCCAACGGCAGCGGCTCCGGCATCTACCGGCAGCGTCGACGTGGCTTCCATTCTGGATGCCGCGGTCAAGCAGAACGGCCAAAAACTTGACTGGAAACATTCGATCGTCGATCTTCTGAAGGCGCTTGATCTGGACAGCAGCCTCAGTGCCCGCAAGGAACTGGCTGGCGAACTCGGCTATACCGGCGACACGTCGGACTCAGCCACCATGAACATCTGGCTGCACAGGGCTGTCATCAAGAAGCTGTCTGAAAACGGCGGCAAGGTTCCCGCAGAACTTCTGCATTGAACCAGTAACCGGGAGAACCGCGATGGACGACTATTCAAGCTTGCGAGAGCAGATCGGCCAGGACCTCGACACCCTGCGCAGGACCGAGAACCCGAAATCGATTTTCGAGATTGCCGACGACTATCTTCTGGGAAATCCAAATCTTAAGAGAGCGCTGGTCGAAGACATCATCAAGGAAGAGGCGGACAAGCGCGGCATCGCGATCCACTGAAGCCGTTCGTGTCAAACACGGCTGTTTTACCAGAAGGGCGGCATCCCAACCGGAGGCCGCCCTTCTATATTTTGCAAAGTAGCATCATCCGCACTCCGTCACCCCGGATCAAGTCCGGCATGACGGAAGAGAGCTTTCCACCAAAGCTCTATCTATCCTGTTTCGCTTCGGCCTTTCTGGCGTTTTCTTCCATCAGCTCATACCACATGGCGTTCATGACGGCGAAGATGGCGGCGAGAGGCAGGCCGAGCAGCCAGGCGAAATACCACATGTTCGATCTCCTTCTGTTTGTTTGATATTAATAGGCGTGGCCGCTGTCGTCGCGGATCGCCTTTTCATCCACCTTGCCCCACAGCACGCGATAGACCCAGGACGTATAAGCGACGATGATGGGAATGAAGATGAGGGCGACGACCAGCATGATGAACAGCGTCATATGGCTCGAGGATGCGTCCCAGACCGTCAGGCTCGATTTCGGATCGATCGAAGACGGCAGGATGAAGGGGAACATCGCCAGCCCGACCGTCGAGATGATGCCGAAAATGGCAATCGAACTGGAAAGCAGCGCCAGCACCTCACGCCCGACCCTGAACAACAGGAAGGCGACGAGCGGGAAAGCAAGACCGAGCACCGGCGCCAGCATCATCCACGGATGGGCCGCATAATTCGCAAACCAGACACCGCTTGCGACCTCGACCGTCTTCGATAGCGGATTGGACGGACCGTCGGTCACGACTTCCGAGGTGAAGCGATACCCGTCGACACCAAGCCACAACAGGACGCCGCCAAGAGCAAAAAGAACGGTGGTGGCAAGTGCGGCAATGCTGCCGAAACTGCGGGCGCGGGCCGCAACCGGACCTTCGGTCTTCAGCACCAGCCAGGCCGCGCCATGCATCACCAGCATGGCAACGGAAACGAGGCCGCAGAGGATTGCGTAAGGGTTCAGAAGCTCGAACAGCGTCGTGCCGTCATAGAAAATCCTCAAGTCATCGTTGAAGCGGAAGGGTACGCCCTGCAGCACATTGCCAATCGCCACTCCGAAGATCAGCGCGGGGACGAAGCCGCCGATAAACAGCGCCCAATCCCAGGTGCTGCGCCATGTCGTGCTCTCGCGTTTGGAGCGGTATTTGAAACCGACCGGTCGCAGGATCAGCGCAAACAGGGTGGCGAACATTGCCAGGTAAAAACCTGAAAACGACACCGCATAGAGCGGCGGCCAGGCGGCGAAGATGGCGCCGCCTCCAAGGATGAGCCAGACCTGATTGCCTTCCCAGACCGGACCGATGGAATTGATGACGACACGCCGCTCGAGATCCGTTTTCGCGACGAAAGGCAGCAGCGCGCCCGTACCCAGATCGAAACCGCCGGTTACGGCAAAACCGATCAGCACCACGCCAAGCAGCAGCCACCAGATGACGCGGAGGACTTCGTAGTCGATGAGTTGATGCAATATCATGATCGTTTACTCCGCAGCGACGAGTTTTTCAGGAACGAGCGGCGCTTCCGGCTCGTGATCCGGATCGGGGCCCTTGCGGATCGCCTTCAGCATCAGCCCCATTTCGACGATGAACAGCACCGTGTAGATGGCGATGAAACACAGAAGCGTAATCAGAACGGTCGAGGCGCTGAGGCTGGAGACGGCCGCCGCCGTCGGCAGCACGCCCTCGATGATCCATGGCTGGCGGCCGAATTCCGCGACCACCCAGCCCATTTCAGCCGCGATCCACGGCAGCGGAATGGCGAAGACGGCCACCTTCAGCAAGAACGGATAGTGATCCAGCCGGCGCCGGGCCGAGAGATAAAAGAAGGTCGCCGTCAGCACGATGAAGAACATGCCGAGACCGACCATGATGCGGAACGCCCAGAACAGCGTCGGCACATGCGGGACGGTATCGGCGGCCGCCTTGGCGATCTGCTCCTCGGTCGCCTGACGCGGATCGTCGACATAACGTTTCAGCAGCAGGGCGTAACCAAGCTCGTGGCCGAGTTCCGCAAAGGTGCCGCGCACCTCTTCGGGCAGTTCCGCGCCCTTGCCGGTGGCGCGTATCTGCATCAGCGCATCATAGGCTTTGATGCCATCGCGGATGCGGGTCTTTGCCAGTTCCACCAGATCGTTGATGCCGGGGATTTCCGTGTCGAGCGAGCGGGTGCCGATAAGGCCCATCACCCACGGGATTTTCACGGCAAAATGCGTCTCGCGCGCCTCCTGATCGGGGAAACCTATTGCCGTGAAGGGGGCCGGAGCCGGTTCCGTTTCCCACATGGCCTCGATCGAGGCGAGCTTCATTTTCTGGTGTTCGGTCGAAAGATAACCGCTTTCATCACCAAGCACGACGACCGACAGCGCCGAGGCCAGACCGAAGGAGGCGGCAACCGTCATCGACCGCTTGGCGAGGTCGAGATGGCGTCCCTTGAGGACATACCATGCCGAAACGCCAAGTACGAAAATGGAAGCGGTGACATAACCCGCTGAAACCGTGTGGACGAATTTCGCCTGTGCGACGGGGTTGAACAGGACCTCGAAGAAGTCAGTCACTTCCATGCGCATGGTCTGCGGGTTGAAAGCCGATCCCGCCGGGTTCTGCATCCACCCATTGGCGATCAATATCCAAAGGGCCGAAAAGTTCGAGCCGATCGCCACACACCATGTTGCGATGAGATGGCCGAGTTTCGACAGCTTGTCCCAGCCGAAAAAGAACAACCCGACAAAGGTGGCTTCCAGAAAGAAGGCCATCATGCCTTCGATCGCCAGCGGCGCACCGAAAATATCGCCGACATAGTGGCTGTAATAACTCCAGTTCATGCCGAACTGGAATTCCATGACGATGCCGGTGGAAACGCCCAGCACGAAATTGATGCCGAACAATGTGCCCCAGAATTTCGTCATCTGCCGCCAGACCACGCGGCCGGTCATGACATAGACCGTTTCCATGATGGCGATCACAACCGATAGTCCGATCGTCAGGGGAACGAATAGAAAGTGATATAAAGCGGTAACCGCGAATTGCAGGCGCGATAGCGCCACGATGTCGAGTTCCATGTTTTTACCCCACCTTTCAGGAAAGGCCGGCCTTCTGTTACGAGACGGCGCCGGCCCTGAAAAAATCACTCAGTCCGGACGCAATGTTTGCAGCATTACGTCGTATTCCGGGGTGCCGCTTTGACATTGATCAAGTTGGCGCCCCTCTTTCAGCACGATGATGCGATCGGCAAATTCCGCCTCGCGACGATTATGGGTGATCATCAAAACAGTCCTTCCTTTTGCCCTGGCAAACAGCCGGCCCAGCACGTCGCGGGCGGTCTCGCCGTCCAGCCCTTCCGTCACCTCGTCGAGAAGCCAGAGCGGTTTGTCGCGCAGCAGGAAACGGGCAAGTGCAAGCCGCCGCGACTGGCCGCCGGAGAGGCCCTGCCCCGCCTCGCCAAGCCGCGTATCCAGCCCGGCCGCCAGGATTTTGACGTGCTCGCCAATGCCTGCCGATTGCAGGGCATCCCAAAGCTCACGCTCGGTCGCGGCAGGTTTCGCCAGCCTCAGATTGTCGGCGATGCTGTCTCGGAAAAGCTGGCTTCTCTGCGTCATGAGCGAACACGGCAAAGCGCTGACCATACCCGCCGCCGGCTGCAACTCGCCCGCCAGAAGCTGGATGAGGCTGGTCTTGCCGGCACCGCTCGGCCCGATAATCGCCACCGTCTCTCCGGCGGCGATTGCAAGGTTGATATTCGTCAGAACCGGATTTTCGTTCCCGTCGCGCTCCAGCCGCACGCCATGAAGCTCGGCCGCCATGCCCTCGGCAGGCAAGCGCGGACAGTTGGCGACTGCCTCGGCGGAAAGACGCGGCGCGATGCGTCTTGCCGAAAAGAGCGTGCGTCCGAGTTCCATTGCACCGCGGCGCAGCGCCGTGAAAGGCTCCAGCGCGGCAAAACAGACGAGCAGGCCAAGGGCCGCCGTCGGCGCGGTTACCGCTCCCTGCTCCGCAAGCCAGGCCATGCCGAGGAGAGCCGCGCTCAAAAGAACCGCCGCTGAAATGCCGAAGGAAAAACCGGCATTCGTTTCGATCCGGTTCAGGCGGTCATCGCAGGCGAGCAGATAGTCGTCCGCCCGTTTTACCGCAGCAACCTGCGCCGAAAGCCGGGACGTCGTCAGCAACTCCGCCTGTCCATTGACGAGATCCGCCGTGCGGGCGCGAAGCGCTTCAAGCCCGATTGCCCGGCGGCGCGAGAATTTTTCCGCCCGCAACGCCGAGCGCACTGCAATGCCGAGCCCCGCCGCAATGAGGAAGAGGGCCGCCAGAACGCCCGCAAGCGGATTGAGGAAGGCGAGCCCGATGCCTGTTGCGATTGCGGCAAGGACTGCGACGGCAGCGGGAACCAGCACGCGCAGATAAAGCGAATCCAGCGCATCGATATCCGCCGTCAGCCGGTTCAGCAGGCGGGCAGGCCGCGCCTCCAGATGTTTCGCCGCCTGCGGTGCGGCAAAGCCGCGAAACAGCTTTTCGCGAAGCGCTGCCAGCACGGAGAGCGTTGCCTCATGGGTGGTCATGCGTTCGCCATAACGGGCGGCGGTGCGCGACAGCGCCAAAAGGCGGATGGCCGCAGACGGGGCAAAGACATCAAATGCATAGGCTGTTGCCGGAACCAGACCGGCAATCGCCGTCGCGGTTATAAACCAGCCGGAAACGCCGAGCAGGCCGATACCCGCCAGCACCGTGGTTGTCGCCAGAACCGCACCGGCCAGCAGCATGCCGCGACGCGCCGACCAGAAGAGGGCAATGACGGGTTTCAATATGGCAAAACGCGCGATCATGACTGCCCTCTCGAATGGATCGCCGTCATATCCACGATCCTGTCCATGCGTGCGGCGAGTACGGGATCATGCGTCGCGACGATCAATGTCCTGCCTTTTGCGAGTTGCAGCAGGTTTTCGGTGACGAGCGCAGCCGTCTCCCGGTCGAGATGCGCCGTCGGCTCGTCGACCAGAACAAGCTGCGTTGCCGGATCGGCGAAGGCGCGCGCAATGGCGAGCCGCACCGTCTCCCCGCCCGAAACACCATAACCGTCGTCTCCTATCGGCAGGTGTCGGCGTGCTTCTGATAGTGCATCCAGTCCGGTGCGACGCAGCGTCTCTTCCACCATGCCCTCGCTGACACCGGCACGACCAAAGCGAATATTCGCCTTCAGGGAACCGGCAAAAAAGAACGGCTTCTGGCTGACCCAGCCGATTGTGTTGCGTAGTCCATCGGCAGTTGTGTGATCGAGCGTCACACCGCCGATCCTTATTGTGCCGCTGCCAGCCTCGGCCAACCCGGCAATCAAGGAGAGTACAGTGGATTTACCACAACCGGAAGACCCGAGAATCGCAACTCTCTCGCCCTGCTGAACCGTAAGGTTGAGATTTCGAATGACAGGCGGAGAATTCGGATAGGCGAAGGAGAGATCGTCCAGCTCCACCAAGCCGGGCAGCGGGCATGGGGCGGATGCGACGTCCTTGCCCTCACCCACGATGGTTGTGTCACGCTGCATCAATGTGCCAAGCGCGCCAAGTGCCGCCTCTCCGGCTGCACGGTCGTGCCAGACGGCGGACAATTCCCGCAGCGGCTCGAAAAAGGCCGGGGCCAGAAGCAGGATGAACAGTCCTTCGGCAAGCGTCAGCTTCTCGCCCCACGCGCCGAAATTCAGAAAACCGAGCAGATGGAAACCGATATAGACGGCGGTCATGGCAACGCCGAGGGCGGCGAAGAGCTCCAGCACGGCCGAGGAGAGAAAGGCGATCCGCAGCACCGCCATCGTCCGCTTCTTGAGGTTTTCCGCATCTGTGCGCAGGCGTCCAGCGGTCAGATCGACGGCTTCCAGTGCACGAATCGTTTCGAGGCCGCGCAGGCGATCGAGCAGGAAAGCATTCATGTTGCCGGTCTCGGCCAGCTGCTTTTCACTGGCAGCCTTCGCCTGCCAGCCGATCAGCGCCATGAAAAGCGGGATGGTCGGCATGGAGAGCAGCAGCACCAGCGCCGCAATCCAGGTGAATGGCAGGATTGCCAGCACGAAAACCAGGGGAACGATAGTGGCTTTCATCCGCGCCGGCTGGAAACGGGAAAGATAAGGCACCAGCGCTTCTGCCGTCTCGGCGACAACACCTGCCGCCTCCCCGGATGCCGTGCGCGACAGATCGAGTGGCGACACCTGCGCTACGGCATGAAGCGCTTCCAGCCGCCGCCGAGAAAGGGCGGCACGCGCGGCGCGAAACGAAAGTCTCGCCGCAAGTCTTTCCAGAAATGCCTTGATCAGACCGAGAATGAGAACAGCGACAGCCGCCGGCAGGATCGCCGTCATCGGTGCGCCTCCAGCGATTTTTCCGACCGAAAAGGCCAGCAAACCCGCCTGCGGCAACCAGAGCAGGGCCGGCACCACATGCAGCAGGGCGATGGATCTTCCCACCGCCGGCGCTTTTGCCTTTTTCACCGCTCCGCCGTCAGAGGATTTCCCGGCGGCAGCACCGAAGAAGCGTCGCCGCACCACATCGGGCGAAACGGTTTCAGGCGCAGGACGGTCAACGCCGTCACCACTTGCCGATTGTCGCGTTTGTACGGACATCTCCAAGGCCGATCTCCTCACTTGCCCTTTGTGCCACGGGGTCTTGCAAGAGAGACGATCTTGTCTTTGGCCTCCAACAGTTTCGTGACTTTCGAGCCGAGCGCCAATAACGAAGCCAGTCGCTCCGTTTCCAGCCGCTTCACATCGTCATACCAGCCGGTGAGCTGCTCGATCAGCGTTTTCATCTCATCGATGCGCTTTTGCGCGTGCCGCTCGTCTTCATTCTCGGGCGTCTCCATCAGAATTTCGCGGAGCATGCTGAGCGTCGGATCGATCTCACGTTTCTTGCGCTCCTCGGCGAGGGTGCGCAGAATTTGCCAGACATCCTCCGGCGTCGTGAAGAAATCGCGCCGGTCGCCGGGGAAATGCTTGAGAATTGCAAGGTTCCACGCCTGAAGCTCCTTCAGGCTCATCGACACATTGGAACGGGAAATGCCGAGCGCCTCGACAATGTCGTCCGCGCAGAGCGGCTGCGGCGAAATGTAAAGCAAAGCATAGACTTGCCCGACCGTGCGGTTGATGCCCCAGCGGCTGCCCATCTCGCCGAAATGCAGCACGAAGGACTGAACAAGCGGAGAAAGACTAGCCGGCATTTCTTCACTTCCTGTATTTTCAGTAATTTCTGAAATTTCGATAACGCAAAAAACACCGGACGGCAAATCACCTTTTTGACCTGCGTCAAAATGTGCAAACCGGTGGAAATGGCGTGAGCGAAGGAAGATCGAGCGACCCGTCTGGTCCTTGAACTGGGCGATGATACCGATAACATCGCCGACAGGTTGTTGGGGTCAAGAAGCCCGCATAAAAAACCGGCGGCGGAATAATCCGCCACCGATCAGAACGTCGGAACGCTTACGTGCGAGACAGCGCTTATGAAAAGGCGATCTGGACCTTCATGGCACGGCTGCGGTCGGAGGCAAATTCAAAGGCCGAGATGGCGTCATCTAGATCCACCGTCTGGGTGATGAACGGCTTGACGTCGATCAGGCCCTTGCGCATCAGTTCGACGCCGGTCGCGAATTCCTCATGGAAACGGAAGGAACCGCGCAGATCGAGTTCCTTGGCAGTAATCGCCATCATCGGCAGGTTCATATCGCCACCAAGACCCAGCTGGACGATGATGCCGCGCGGCCGGAGCGCCGCAATGCCGCCCGCAAGGGCAACGGCGGCACCCGAGCATTCATAAAGAACGTCGAAGGTGCCCTTGTTCGCGCCATAAGCGGCGAGCGCATCCGGCTCATCCTTGCTGTTGATGACGCGGTCCGCGCCCGCTTCCCGCGCCTTGGCGAGTGTAAAATCCGAAAGATCGGTCGCAACGATTTCAGCCGCACCCGCGCGGCGCGCGGCCAGAATCGACAGAATGCCGATGGGACCGCAGCCGGTGACCAGCACACGTTTCCCAAGCAGATCCCCGGCGCGGCGCGTGGCGTGCAGCGTTACCGCCAGCGGCTCGGCCATGGCCGCCTCACCTGCGCTCAGCCCGTCGGCCGGAACACATTGCAGGGCATCCGCGACGAGAACTTCCCGAAAAGCGCCCTGAATATGCGGGAACGGCATGGCGCTGCCATAAAAACGCATGTTGAGGCACTGGTTGTGCAGGCCTTCCTGGCAAAAACGGCAGGTCCTGCACGGGCGTGATGGCGAAACCGCGACCAGACCGCCGATCTTCAGGCCTTCGACACCTTCACCCAACTCCTCGACGATGGCGGAGACCTCGTGCCCCAGCACCATGGGCTCGCGAAGCCGCACCGCGCCGAAACCGCCATGATTGTAGTAGTGAAGATCGCTGCCGCAAATTCCGCCCCTGACCAGACGAAGCCGCACTTCTCCCGCTCCCGGCGCCTCCTCCGGCCGCTCCTCGATGCGTACATCCTTTGCCCCATGGGCGACGATCGCTCTCATAAATATCTCCCTTTCGACATCGCGCCTTGAGCGGCGTGACAAAATAATCCGCATCCCGATCCTGCCGCCAGCCGCAGTTTTATGCGCCGCACGACCTCTCCGCCCGCCCGATCCGTACCGAAACCGGGCGTTTAAGCCTTGACATCCACGTCTTAAAGGGATGAATGTTATCGATAACATAAACCTGCATGAATGCAATGTCGAGAGACTGGAGGAAACAGTGGGCCTTAATTTGTTCGATCTTTCCGGCCGCCGCGCCCTGATCACGGGTTCGTCCCAGGGCATCGGTTTCGCGCTGGCGCAAGGGCTGGCGGAAGCAGGGGCTGAAGTGGTTCTGAACGGCCGCGACGAGGCGAAGCTGAAAGCGGCTGCAGCAGGCATCAAGGGCGCCAGGACGCTCGCCTTCGACGCCACCGATCATGAAGCGGTGCGCAAGGCCATCGACGGTTTCGAGGCGGATGTCGGCCCCATCGATATTCTCGTCAACAATGCCGGCATGCAACACCGCACACCGCTTGAGGATTTTCCGGCGGATGCCTTCGAGCGCCTGTTGCAGACCAACATCGCCTCGGTTTTCCATGCCGGTCAGGCTGCCGCACGTCATATGATCAGCCGCGGCCGCGGCAAGATCATCAACATCGCCAGCGTCCAGACCGCTCTTGCCCGCCCCGGCATCGCGCCCTACACCGCCACCAAGGGCGCTGTCGGCAATCTGACGAAGGGCATGGCGACCGACTGGGCCAAATACGGCCTGCAATGCAACGCCATTGCGCCGGGTTACTTCGACACGCCGCTCAACGCAGCCCTCGTCGCCGACGAAACCTTTTCGGCATGGCTTGAGAAGCGCACGCCGGCCGGCCGCTGGGGCAAGGTCGAAGAGCTTGTCGGCGCCTGCATTTTCCTGTCGTCCGATGCCTCGTCCTTCGTGAACGGACATATTCTCTACGTCGATGGCGGCATCACCGCCTCGCTTTAAAACCTCCTGTCCGGCTGGCGCACTGAAACCGCCAGCCGGATCGGGCCGACAATACCACGACGCTTTGGGAGGAGACCGTGAGCACCATGACCGACAAGAACAAAGTCGCCCTCATCGGCGCCGGCGCCATGGGCGGGGCGATCGGCACGCGGTTGATCGAGACCGGCCATCACCTGACGGTTTTCGATCTGGATGCGGAGAAGGTGGCGGCGCTGACCAGCCTCGGCGCACACAGCGCCGGAACGGCGGCGCAGGCGGCTTCGGTTTCCGATGTCGTGATCCTCAGCCTCAACTCGCCGAAAATCGTCCGCGCCGCCGTGTTCGGCAAGGATGGCGTGGCGGCCGGAGCAAGGCCCGGCACACTGATCATCGACATGTCCTCCATCGATCCGGCGGCGACGAAGGAACTGGCGGCCGATGCTGCTGAAAAGGGCCTGCGCTGGGTGGACAGCCCGCTTTCGGGTGGCGCACCCAAGGCGCTTGTCGGCCAATTGACGCTGATGGCAGGCGGCACGGAAGCGGATGTGGCAGACGCCCACCGCGTGCTGCAACATGTCGCCAGCAACTATACCCATATGGGCCCCAGCGGCGCCGGGCAGACGACGAAACTCATCAATCAGGTTCTCTGCGGGCTGAACTTCCTGGCCGTAGCGGAAGCGACGCAGCTTGCGCTGGATGCGGGCGTCGATGCCGCCAAAATTCCGCAGGCGCTGAAAGGCGGCAGGGCGGATAGCGCGATCCTCCAGGAATACATGCCGCGTTACGTCGCGAAGGATTACCGCCGCACCGGCCGCATCGACAACATGGTCAAAGACCTGAACGGTGCGCAGGATCTCGCCAGGCGCACCAACACGGCCATGCCCCTGACGGCGGTTTGCGCCGAGGTGCACCGCATGCTCACGGCGGCGGGACTGGGCGGTGAGGACCAGGCCGCGCTGATGGAATTTTTCAGCGGCGCGAAACGCACCTTCACGGACTGACTTCCGCGACGGAACTGTCGAGCTGCGTGCGGAGGTCATGTATCTGCGCGGTCCGGCCATTGCGAAATGTCTCCGCAGCGAAGATGATCGGGCGAATCGGCGGGGCAACAGCCTTGGTGGCCGCAGAAAGCATGCATGCAAAGGACAATTTCCCGATGACCACCTCCGAGACAGGCACGGGGATTGCCGGTGTTACCATTTCCGGAAATGGCTTCACCGCCGAGATCGCTTACGAGGGCGCAACTCTTCTGAGCTGGCAACCGCGGCTTGCCGATGGCAGCGAATCTGAAAACCTTGTCGACGGCTATTTGACGCCTGCGGAGTTGCAATCGCAAAGTGGCGTGAGAAACGGCATTCTCGCCCCCTTCACCAATCGTATTCCGGACGGCAAGTTCAGTTTCGGTGGGGAGATGCACCGTATAGAACCGGTGCTTGCCCACGAAAACCTTGTCTTCCACGGTTTCGCCAGAGCCCTGCCCTTTCTTCTCAACCGTTCTTTCGAGGAAAACGGCACGCATGTGCTGGTGTTCCGCGCGGAAATATCACCCGGCGATTTCAAGGGTTATCCCTATCATCTCGCCCTTGAGGTGGAATACCGGTTTGCCGGCCATGACGTCACCATCGACATACGCGGCATCAATGGCGACGACCGGCCGCTGCCCTTCGCCGCCGGCTGGCACCCTTATTTCCGTCTGCCCGGTACAGCGTCCATCGACGATCTCGAACTGACACTCCCCTCGCAGACCGCAATCGAAACCGACGAACATTTGATACCCCTGCTGGACCAGCAAAGCGGGCTTCTCAAGCGCGACGATGCGACGTTTCTTTCCCCCGCACCGCTTGCGGGCCACGTGCTCGATGCCTGCTTTACCGATCTCATCGCATCCGAAAACGGGCTTTATGAAACGCGGCTGGGGAATCGGCAGGACGGATCGAGCCTGACAATCTGGCAGGAGCGTGGCCACATGCATGTCTTCACCGGCGATACGCTTGCCCGCGACAGACGAAGATCGATCGCCCTGGAACCCGTTGAAACACCGACCAACGCCTTCAACCAGCCCGGACTTGCCGCTGCGCTCACCCTTCAGCCGGGTGAGACGCGGAATTTCCGCTTCGGCTTCCGCTTCGAGGCGGCGCGCTGAAACGCTAACGCCCCGTCAGATATGTGTCGTCGGCAGGGAAGACGACAGCTTCACCGTTTCCATGGAGATATAGGCGGACATGTCGTAAAGCTCGACGCGGCGCAGGATCTGTTTGTAGATCGTGTCGTAATATTCGACATTCGGCAGCACGAGCTTCAGAATATAATCGAAATTCCCGGTCAACCGGTGAACTTCGACGATCTCCGGTATGGTGCTGACGGCGGCATGGAACCGGTCCAGCCAATCCTCCGCATGCAGCCCGGTTCTCACGAGCAGGAAAACCGTCGTCGGCAGATTGATTTTCCGCCTGTCGAGCAATGCCATCGTGCCCGTCACATATCCTTCCGCACGTAGCCGCGTGATGCGGCGCGAGCAGGCGGAAAGCGACAGCGACACCTCGTCGGCTATATCGGCGAGCGGCGTTTCTGCATTTTCCTGAAGAATCGCAAGGATTCGGCGGTCACGATCATCAATCATCCGTCAAGGATGTACACATTCCCAACATGACGCAAGTTTTTTGCGATTAATTGGAATATGGCGCGCTTTGTTTGCGTTTCCATCTCGAATTCCGTGCAAAAACGCATGCCATTTTCGCGACAGAGGTGGCATTCTTGTTTCCAATCAACTTGATAAGGGAATTCTGATGAAACGGATCGGCCTGATCGGCGGCATGAGCTGGGAATCCACCGCAACCTATTACCGCATGATCAACGAAGCCGTGCGCGACAGCCGCGGTGGACTGGTTTCGGCCGATATCGTCATGCATTCGCTCGATTTCTCCGAGGTTGTCGCCCTTCAAAAAGCTGATCGCTGGGATGAAGCCGGTGCGCTTCTGGGTGCCGCCGGCGCGCGCCTTGCCAATGCCGGCGCTGATTGTGTTCTGATCTGCACCAACACCATGCATCTTGTTGCAGAAACCGTCGCGAAGATGTCGGGCGTCGCGCTGATCGACATCATCGACGAAACCGCAGCCGCACTGAAGGCCGATGGACGCCGCAAACCGCTTCTGCTCGCCACCCGCTACACCATGGAACACGGCTTCTACACCGACCGCATGCGCCGCCATGGCGTCGACGTGGTCGTGCCCGATGTGGAAGACAGAGCCGCCATCCACGACATCATTTTCGGCGAACTGTGCCAGGGCGAGATCAAGTCCTGCTCGCGCGAGCGCTATCTGTCGGTCATCGAGAAAGCCCGTGCGCTCGGCATCGATTCCGTCATTCTCGGCTGCACCGAAATTTCCCTGCTGATCGATCCGGACGCGCTGCCTTTGCCGGGTTACGATTCGACCGCCATTCACGCGAAGGCCGCTGTCGGCTTCGCGCTTGGAAACAAGGCCCTGAACAGGGCCGCATGAATGTGTCGCCTCTTTGCCTATTCCGGTAAACCGGTCTGGCTCGACAGTCTTCTGATCGAACCGGAAGCATCACTGGTCAGCCAGTCCATGGCCGCAAGGGAAGCGAAAACCGTCGTCAATGGCGATGGTTGCGGCCTTGGATGGTATGGCGAGCGCGGAATCCCTGGTGTTTTTCGCGACACCAGACCCGCCTGGTCCGACGCCAATCTGGCCGCGCTCTGCCACCAGCTTCGCTCGGGCATGTTCATGGCCCATGTTCGCTCCGCCACCTCAGGCGAAGTATCCCGCGCCAATTGCCATCCCTTCTCACATGGGCGGTATCTGTTCATGCACAACGGCCAGATCGGCGGTTATGAGCAGATAAGGCGGGACGTCGATTCCCTCATTCCCGATGATATCTATGCATCCCGGCGCGGCACCGGTGACAGCGAAGCCATCTTCCTCATCGCCGCCGGCCACGGCCTCGATGTGGACCCGGTCCGCGCCATTTCCACCGCTCTGCGCCTCTGCCATGAAAAGATGATAATGGCGGGCGTTTCCTCGGCGCTGAGATTCAGCGCCGTGCTGATGGATGGCGATTGCCTGCACGCCTTCCGCTGGTCCAGCGATGACAAGCCGCCGACGCTTTACTGGCGCGGGCTAGATGAAGGCATTGCGCTGAGTTCGGAGCCCTTTTCCTTCGATTGCACCCCCTGGTGCGCCGTTCCGCCAAATACCAGGGTGACGATCCGCGCAAGCGAGATGACGACGGAACCATTTTTTCCGGCGTAAAAGTCGCATTTCACGGCGATGAAGGCCGGTTTTTACACCGCAACCGCCCTTGGCTGGCGCTGCGGTGGCGCCACCACGTTTATTTTCATTGAATTTTCTCAGCCGCGAAGGCTAGTGTGTGATCCGATAGACCGAAACAGATTTCAGGACCGGTGAACCATTTCAGAAGTATTGCAGCCTCTCTCCCTTTTTTGAACGATGCCCGGCATCGCAATCACCACGCAAACCCGTTCAAGAACGGCGCACAAAGAGCGCGCAATGCCTTCGGCGATCCCCGGAACGCTGATAGAAAAGTCTTATTTTTCATTATATTAAGCTGTTCAACTTTCCGGAAAAATTGCTGTTGCCACGCCTCCATATCGATGCATAAACTGGCACCAGCAAAGGCAAACCGGATCGACCTCATCAGACCCTCTCCTCCCACCAAGGTGCTGACCGACCAATGATCAATAATCTTAACGCCGCCGATCTCCCCCGCCCCGCCCCGCGCAGTTCCAACCCGGAAATCATGGCGGCCGAAATCATCGAGCGCCTCACTTACCGCATCGGCAAGGACGTCAAGGTTGCCAAGCCGCATGACTGGCTGACCGCAACCATTCTGGTTGTCCGCGACCGCATCATCGACAAGTGGATGGCCTCCACCCGCAAGGCCTATGCCGACAATTCCAAGCGCGTTTATTATCTATCGCTGGAATTCCTGATCGGCCGCCTGATGCGCGATGCCATCTCCAATATCGGGTTGATGCAAGAGATCAGGGACGCCCTTTCCTCACTCGGCGTTGATCTGGATGTCATCGCCGGGCTGGAGCCGGATGCGGCACTCGGCAATGGCGGCCTTGGCCGTCTCGCAGCCTGTTTCATGGAATCCATGGCAACGGTCGACATTCCCGCCTATGGCTACGGCATCCGTTATGTACACGGCCTCTTCCGCCAGCAGATGGCTGACGGATGGCAGGTGGAGCTGCCGGAGACCTGGCTGGCGCATGGCAACCCGTGGGAATTCGAGCGCCGTGAAAGCTCCTATGAAGTCGGCTTCGGCGGATCGGTTGAAACCATTGGCGGATATGAAGAGCCGCAGCGTTTCGTCTGGAAACCGGCTGAGCGCGTCATTGCCATGGCATATGACACACCAGTCGTCGGCTGGCGCGGCACCCGCGTCAACACGCTTCGTCTATGGTCCGCACAGCCTATCGACCCCATTCTGCTCGCCGCCTTCAACGCCGGCGACCACATCGGTGCACTGAAAGAAAGCAACAAGGCGGAAAGCCTGACGCGCGTTCTCTACCCTGCCGATGCGACGCCGGCCGGCCAGGAACTGCGCCTGAGGCAGGAATTCTTCTTCTCCTCCGCCTCCCTGCAGGACATTCTGCGCCGTCACCTGCAGCAATATCCGGATTTCACCTCGCTGCCCGACAAGGTTTCGATCCAGCTCAACGACACACATCCGGCCATTTCCATCTGCGAAATGATGCGCCTGCTCTGCGATGTCCATGGGCTTGAATTCGACGAAGCCTGGACGATTACGCGCGGCACCTTCTCCTACACCAACCACACGCTTCTGCCGGAAGCGCTGGAAAGCTGGCCGGTGCCTTTGCTCGAGCGTCTTTTGCCGCGGCACATGCAGATCGTCTACGCGATCAACGCCAATACGCTGGTTTACGCCCGCAAGGAAAAGAAGATGCCGGATCAGCAGATCCGCTCCATCTCGCTGATCGATGAAAATGGCGAACGCCGCGTGCGCATGGGTAACCTCGCCTTCATCGGCTCGCATTCGATCAATGGTGTCTCGGCACTTCATACCGAACTGATGAAGGAAACGGTCTTCGCCGACCTGCACAGCCTCTATCCCGACCGCATCAACAACAAGACCAACGGCATCACGCCCCGCCGCTGGCTGATGCAGTGCAACCCCGGCCTGACGGGGCTGATCAGGGAAGCGATCGGCGACGATTTCCTCGACGATGCGGAAAAGCTGACGGCACTCGACCGCTTCGCCGACGACGCCGGTTTCCGTGCAAAATTCGCCGAAGTGAAGCGTCTGAACAAGGTACGGCTTGCCAATACGGTGGCGCAGCGCATGGGCATCCGTGTCGATCCCTCGGCCATGTTCGACATCCAGATCAAGCGTATCCACGAATACAAGCGCCAGCTTCTGAACCTTGTGGAAACGGTGGCGCTTTACGACCAGATCCGTTCCCACCCGGAACTGGATTGGGTGCCGCGCGTTAAGTTCTTCGCAGGCAAGGCGGCGCCGAGTTATCACAACGCGAAGCTGATCATAAAGCTTGCCAACGATATTGCCCGGGTCATCAACAACGATCCGGCCGTGCGCGGGCTCCTGAAAGTGGTGTTTATTCCAAACTATAACGTCTCGCTTGCGGAAATCATGGTTCCGGCCGCCGATCTTTCCGAACAGATCTCGACGGCGGGCATGGAAGCCTCGGGCACCGGCAACATGAAGTTTGCGCTGAATGGCGCTCTCACCATCGGCACGCTCGACGGTGCGAATGTTGAAATGCTCGAACATGTGGGTGACGAGAATATCGTCATCTTCGGCATGACGGCGGATGAAGTGGCCAAGGCACGCGCCGAGGGTCACAATCCGCGTGCGATCATCGAACAGTCCGCGGAATTGTCGCAGGCGCTGTCGTCCATTGCTTCCGGCGTGTTCTCGCCCGACGACCGCTCGCGTTTTTCCGCCCTGATCGACGGTATTTACAATAGTGACTGGTTCATGGTCGCCGCAGACTTCGACGCCTACGCCAATGCGCAGCGCGAGGTGGACGCGATCTGGAGCGATCCGGATAGCTGGTATGCGAAAACAGTCCGCAACACGGCGCGCATGGGCTGGTTCTCGTCCGACAGGACGATCCGGCAATATGCCGCCGACATCTGGAGAGCCTGATGAAAAAACCGCTCAATTCGGCCGAAGAGAAAAAGACTGGCGCTGTCACGAAGGCTGAAATCGAGGCGATCAAGAGCGGTTTGCATTCCAACCCCTTTGCCCTTCTCGGCGTTCACGAAACGCCGGAAGGGTTTTCCGCGCGCTGTTTCATCCCCGGCGCCGAAGAAGTGTCCGTCCTCACGCTTGACGGCAATTTCATCGGCGAGCTGAAACAGCTCGATCCGGAAGGCTTTTTCGAAGGCCCTATCGAGCTCACGTCACGCCAGCCGGTGCGCTACCGGGCTGGCCGCGACGATGCCGAATGGGCGGTGACGGATCCCTATAGCTTCGGCCCGGTTCTCGGGCCGATGGACGATTATTTCGTTCGCGAGGGGTCGCATCTGCGGCTCTTCGACAAGATGGGTGCTCATCCGCTCAAGCTCGAGGGCGTCGAAGGTTTCCATTTCGCCGTCTGGGCTCCCAATGCCAAGCGCGTTTCCGTCGTTGGCGATTTCAACAATTGGGACGGCCGTCGGCATGTGATGCGTTTCCGCAAGGATACCGGCATCTGGGAAATTTTCGCACCTGACGTCTACGCCGGCTGCGCCTACAAGTTTGAAATCCTTGGCGCGAATGGCGAGCTTCTGCCGCTGAAGGCCGACCCCTATGCGCGGCGCGGCGAATTGCGGCCGAAGAACGCCTCCGTCACCGCGCCGGAACTGACGCAAAAATGGGAAGACCAGGCTCACCGGGAACATTGGGCCCAGGTGGACCAGCGCCGCCAGCCGATCAGCATTTACGAGGTTCATGCCGGCTCCTGGCAGCGCCGCGAGGACGGCACCTTCCTCAGCTGGGACGAACTGGCCGCCCAGCTTATCCCCTATTGCACGGATATGGGCTTCACCCATATCGAGTTCCTACCGATCACCGAACATCCCTACGACCCCTCCTGGGGTTACCAGACGACCGGCCTTTACGCCCCGACCGCCCGTTTCGGCGATCCGGAAGGCTTTGCGCGTTTCGTCAACGGCGCTCACAAGGTCGGCATCGGCGTTCTTCTCGACTGGGTTCCGGCGCATTTTCCGACAGACGAGCATGGCCTGCGCTGGTTTGACGGGACGGCGCTTTACGAACATGCCGATCCGCGTCAGGGTTTTCATCCGGACTGGAACACGGCGATCTACAATTTCGGCCGCATCGAGGTGATGTCCTACCTCATCAACAATGCGCTTTACTGGGCCGAGAAGTTCCACCTCGACGGATTGCGTGTCGATGCGGTCGCCTCGATGCTCTATCTCGATTATTCCCGCAAGGAAGGCGAGTGGATTCCCAACGAATATGGCGGGCGCGAGAACCTTGAATCCGTCCGCTTCCTGCAGAAGATGAATTCGCTCGTTTACGGCACCCATCCGGGCGTCATGACGATCGCCGAGGAATCCACCTCCTGGCCGAAAGTGTCCCAGCCGGTCCATGAGGGCGGCCTCGGTTTCGGTTTCAAGTGGAACATGGGCTTCATGCACGACACGCTGAGTTATTTCTCGCGTGAGCCGGTGCATCGCAAGTTCCACCATCAGGAACTGACCTTCGGGCTTCTTTACGCCTTCACCGAAAATTTCGTGCTGCCGCTTTCCCATGACGAGGTGGTGCACGGCAAGGGATCGCTGATCGCCAAAATGTCCGGCGACGACTGGCAGAAATTCGCCAATCTGCGATCCTATTATGGTTTCATGTGGGGTTATCCCGGCAAGAAGCTGCTGTTCATGGGACAGGAATTCGCCCAGTGGAGCGAATGGAGCGAAAAGGGATCGCTCGACTGGAACCTGCGCCAATATCCGATGCATGAAGGCATGCGCCGCCTCGTGCGCGATCTCAACCTCACCTACCGTTCGAAAGCGGCCCTGCACGCCCGTGACTGCGAACCCGACGGCTTCCGCTGGCTGGTGGTCGATGATCACGAGAATTCCGTCTTTGCCTGGCTGCGCACGGCGCCCGGCGAAAAACCGGTGGCGGTCATCTGCAATCTGACCCCGGTCTATCGGGAAAACTATTATGTGCCGCTTCCTCTTGCGGGGCGGTGGCGGGAGATTCTCAACACCGACGCCGAGATCTATGGCGGCAGCGGCAAGGGAAATGGCGGACGCGTTCAGGCGGTCGATGCCGGCGGGGATATCGGAGCGATGCTCGTCCTGCCGCCTTTGGCGACGATCATGCTCGAGCCGGAAAACTGACAGATAGAGAGGGAGGACACCATGTCGGAAAAAAGAGTTCAGCCTTTGGCGCGTGATGCAATGGCCTATGTCCTCGCGGGCGGCAGAGGAAGTCGTCTGAAGGAGCTGACGGACCGCCGGGCAAAGCCCGCCGTCTATTTCGGCGGCAAGGCGCGCATCATCGATTTTGCGCTCTCCAACGCGCTCAATTCCGGCATTCGGCGCATCGGCGTCGCGACCCAATACAAGGCGCACTCGCTTATCCGCCACCTGCAGCGCGGCTGGGACTTCTTCCGCCCTGAGCGTAACGAGAGCTTCGATATTCTGCCGGCCTCCCAGCGCGTTTCCGAAACGCAATGGTATGAAGGCACGGCCGACGCTGTCTACCAGAACATCGACATCATCGAGCCCTATGCCCCGGAATATATGGTCATCCTCGCCGGCGACCATATTTACAAGATGGACTACGAATACATGCTGCAGCAGCATGTGGATTCCGGCGCTGACGTGACGATCGGCTGCCTCGAAGTGCCACGCATGGAAGCGGCCGGCTTCGGCGTGATGCATGTGAACGAAAAGGACGAGATCATCGACTTCATCGAGAAGCCGGCCGATCCGCCCGGCATTCCCGGCAATGAGGGCTTCGCGCTCGCCTCGATGGGCATTTATGTCTTCCACACGAAATTCCTGATGGAAGCGCTACGCCGCGATGCCGCCGACCCGACCTCCAGCCGCGATTTCGGCAAGGACATCATTCCCTATATCGTCAAGCACGGCAAAGCCGTCGCCCACCGCTTCGCGGATTCCTGCGTGCGTTCGGATTTCGAACACGGACCCTACTGGCGCGATGTCGGCACCATAGATGCCTATTGGCAGGCCAATATCGACCTGACCGATGTGGTGCCGGACCTCGACATCTACGACAAGTCCTGGCCGATCTGGACCTATGCGGAAATCACCCCGCCGGCGAAATTCGTGCATGACGATGAGAACCGGCGTGGTTCGGCCGTGTCTTCGGTCGTCTCCGGCGACTGCATCATTTCCGGTGCCGCCCTCAACCGCAGTCTTCTGTTCACAGGCGTGCGCGCCAATTCATACTCCCGCCTTGAGAATGCCGTAGTACTGCCGAGTGTGAAGATCGGACGTCATGCCCAGCTGAGCAACGTCGTCATTGATCATGGCGTGGTCATTCCGGAAGGACTGATTGTAGGAGAAGACCCAGAACTGGATGCCAAACGTTTCCGCCGCACTGAAAACGGCATTTGCCTTATCACCCAATCGATGATCGACAAGCTGGACCTGTAGAGCCCATGAATGTCCTTTCGGTTTCATCCGAAATTTATCCGCTGATCAAGACCGGAGGGCTCGCCGACGTTGCCGGCGCGCTCCCCATCGCGCTCGAAGCCTATGGCGTCAAAACGCGGACCTTGATACCCGGCTATCCGGCGGTGAAAGCCGCCGTGACCGACCCCGTCAAATGTCTGGAATTTTCCGATCTGCTCGGCGAAAAAGCCGAAGTGCTCGAAGTGCGGCATGAGGGACTCGACCTCCTCATTCTCGATGCGCCTGCCTATTACGAGCGTTCCGGCGGCCCCTATCTCGGCCAGACGGGCAAGGACTATCCTGATAACTGGAAGCGTTTTGCGGCGCTGTCGCTGGCGGCGGCGCGCATCGGCGCCGGAGCTCTTCCCGGCTGGCGGCCGGATATGGTGCATGCCCATGACTGGCAGGCGGCGATGACACCGGTCTATATGCGTTATGCCGAGACACCGGAAATTCCGAGCCTCCTTACCATTCACAATATCGCCTTTCAGGGTCAGTTCGGCGCCAATATCTTCAGCAAGCTCGAATTGCCCGCCCATGCTTTCGGCATGGAAGGCATCGAATATTATAATGATGTGAGCTTCCTCAAGGGCGGCCTGCAGACGGCGACCGCGCTCAGCACCGTCAGCCCCTCCTATGCGGAGGAAATCCTGACCCCGGAATTCGGCATGGGGCTGGAAGGGGTGATCGGCAGCCGCGCGCATGTGTTGCACGGCATCGTCAACGGCATCGACGCCGATGTCTGGAACCCGGCCACTGACCATCTGATCCACGACAATTATTCCGCCGCCAACCTCAAGAACCGCGCATTGAACAAGAAGGCGGTCGCCGAGCATTTCCGTATCGATGAGGATGACAGCCCGCTTTTCTGCGTCATCTCCCGCCTGACCTGGCAAAAGGGCATCGACCTCATGGCCGAAGCCGTGGACGAGATCGTTTCCCTCGGCGGCCGTCTCGTGGTGCTCGGAGCAGGCGACGTGGCGCTGGAAGGCGCACTTCTGGCGGCGGCGTCCCGCCACCATGGCCGCGTTGGGGTTGCGGTGGGTTATAACGAACCCCTGTCGCATCTCATGCAGGCGGGCTGCGACGCGATCATCATTCCCTCGCGCTTCGAGCCATGCGGGCTCACCCAGCTTTACGCGCTGCGTTACGGCTGTATTCCTGTGGTGGCCCGCACGGGCGGCCTCAACGATACGGTGATCGATGCCAACCATGCCGCCCTCGCCAGCAAGGCGGCGACCGGCGTGCAATTTTCCCCCGTTACGCTCGACGGTCTGAAACAGGCGATCCGCCGGACCGTGCGTTATTACCACGACCCGAAACTATGGACACAAATGCAGAAACTCGGAATGAAATCCGATGTTTCCTGGGAAAAAAGCGCCGGTCTCTACGCCGCGCTTTACAGCCAGCTTATTTCGAGAGGCCATTGAAACAATGATCAAGACCGTTCAGACGAAGCCCTATCAGGACCAGAAGCCGGGCACATCCGGCCTGCGCAAGAAGGTGCCAGTCTTCGCCCAGGAAAATTACGCCGAGAACTTCATCCAGTCGATCTTCGACGCGCTTGAAGGCTTCGAAGGCCAGACGCTGGTGATCGGCGGCGACGGCCGTTATTACAACCGCGAAGTGATCCAGAAGGCGATCAAGATGGCCGCCGCTGCCGGTTTCGGCAAGGTGCTGGTCGGTCAGGGCGGCATTCTCTCCACGCCTGCCGCCTCCAACATCATCCGCAAATACAAGGCCTTTGGCGGCATCGTGCTTTCCGCAAGCCACAATCCAGGCGGCCCGAACGAAGATTTCGGCATCAAATACAATATCGGTAATGGCGGCCCGGCCCCTGAAAAGATTACCGACGCGATCTATGCCCGCTCGAAGGTCATCGACAGCTACAAGATTTCCGATGCCGCCGATATCGATCTCGACAAGGTGGGCAACTTCAAGGTGGATGAGCTGACGGTCGAGGTTATCGACCCGGTCGCCGATTACGCCGCTTTGATGGAGGAACTCTTCGATTTCTCCGCCATTCGCGCCCTGATCGCCGGCGGCTTCAAGGTGGTGGTCGATTCCATGAGCGCCGTCACCGGCCCCTATGCCGTGGAGATCATCGAAAAGCGTCTTGGCGCACCGAAGGGATCGGTCCGCAACGCCACGCCGCTGCCGGATTTCGGCGGCCACCACCCTGACCCGAACCTGGTGCATGCCAAGGAGCTTTATGACGATGTCATGAGCGCGGAAGGTCCAGATTTCGGCGCGGCGTCGGATGGCGACGGCGACCGCAACATGGTCGTCGGCAAGGGCATGTTCGTCACCCCCTCCGACAGTCTGGCGATCATTGCCGCCAACGCAAAACTCGCACCCGGTTATGCCGCCGGCATTTCCGGCATCGCCCGCTCCATGCCCACAAGTGCGGCAGCGGACCGCGTTGCCGAAAAGCTGGGGCTTGGCATGTTCGAGACACCGACCGGCTGGAAATTCTTCGGCAACCTCATGGATGCCGGCAAGGTGACGATCTGCGGCGAGGAAAGCTTCGGCACAGGCTCCAACCATGTGCGTGAAAAGGATGGCCTGTGGGCCGTGCTGTTCTGGCTGAACATCGTCGCCGCCCGCAAGGAGAGCGTGAAGGACATCGTCACCAGGCACTGGGCCGAATATGGCCGCAACTATTATTCCCGCCACGACTATGAGGAAGTGGATTCCGACGCCGCCAACACGCTGGTGGCCACCCTGCGCGAAAAACTCGCCACGCTTCCCGGCACCAGCTACGGCAATCTGAAGGTCGCGGCGGCGGATGATTTCGCCTATCTCGATCCGGTCGATCAGTCCGTCAGCAAGAATCAGGGCATCCGCATCCTGTTCGAGGGCGGTTCACGCATCGTGCTGCGCCTTTCCGGCACCGGCACGGCGGGCGCAACGCTCAGGCTTTACGTCGAGCGTTATGAGGCAGATGCGGGCCGTCACGGCATCGAGACGCAGGAGGCACTCGCCGACCTGATTTCCGTTGCCGATACGATCGCCGGTATCAAGGCCCATACCGGCCGGAATGCGCCGAGCGTCATTACCTAAAGGCTTGGCGCCGCGCTCCTGGCCGCTGGATACGGCACAGGATACAAAAAACGAGAGGTGGCCGCGAGGCCACCTGATGGGGTCGAGAACGTCTCACCACACTCAACGTCATCCTCGGGCTTGACCCGAGGATCCACGATTTCAGCGGGTTATGGATCCTCGGGTCAAGCCCGAGGATGACGGAAGAGAGGTTTTAACACCTCTAAAACTCTGAGATGGCCGGAAGGCCATCTCGTGATACCCGCGGACCGCCTTCTTCCTTTGCGGAGGAGAAAAACCATCCCCCGGAGAGACAGACCATGCAGACACCATCCGTTTTCCCCAAAGGCGCAACCCAGACAGAAAACGGAATGGAATTTACGGTCTATTCCCGGCACGCCTCGCATATCGATCTCTGCCTTTTCGATACGACGGGCGAAAAAGAGATCGCCCGCTTGCCAATGTCGCGCGGTGAGGATGATGTTCACCGGCTGACGGTCACAGAGGCTGGCCCCGGCACACGGTACGGATACCGCGCCCACGGGATTTACGCTCCCGAACATGGTCTGTGGTTCGATCCCTCAAAACTGCTGCTCGACCCCTATGCGACACAGATAGACCGGCCGTTCCGGCATGATCCGGCGCTTTATGCCTTTGGCGAGGACACGGGCGCTGTCATGCCGAAGGCGATCCTTTCGGAGTACGAGCCGCTCAAGCGCCAGCCGCCGCTTTTTACCGAAGGCGGGCTGATTTACGAACTTTCAGTCAAATCCTTCACCAGATTACATTCGCAAGTGCCGGAAGAGTTGCGCGGCACCGTGGCGGCGCTCGCCCATCCCGCCATTCTCGCGCACCTGAAAAAAATCGGCGTCGATGCGGTGGAGCTGATGCCGATTACCGCATGGATCGACGAACGCCACCTGCCGCCGCTCGGCCTTTCCAATGCATGGGGCTACAATCCGGTCGGCTTCATGGCGCTTGATCCGCGCCTCTGCCCCGGTGGGGTGCGGGAGTTGCGCGACACGGTTGCCGCGCTGCATGCGCAGGGCATCGGCGTCATTCTCGATCTGGTCTTCAACCATACCGGTGAAAGCGACATTGACGGCTCCATCCTGTCGCTACGCGGGCTGGATAATCTGACCGCCTTCCGTCACCCACCGGGAGAGCCGGGTGTGCTGATCAACGACACCGGCACCGGCAATACAGTCGCCTGCGATCATCCCTATGTACGCCAGCTCATCATCGATTCGCTCAAGCATTTCGTTCTGAATGCCGGTATCGATGGCTTCCGCTTCGATCTCGCGCCGGTGCTCGGAAGAACGGCCGATGGCTTCGACATGGCGAGCGCGACGCTCGAGGCCATGCATTCAGACCCCGTGCTTCATGACCGCGTGCTGATCGCCGAGCCGTGGGACATCGGCCCTGGCGGCTATCAGCTCGGCAATTTCCCCGAGAGCTTTCTGGAGTGGAACGACCGCACCCGTGACGACATGCGCCGGTTCTGGCGCGGCGATGCGGGAACGACCGGCGCGCTGGCCAATGCGCTCTCCGGCTCCTCGCCGATCTTTTCCCGCCATGGCCGCTTAAACAGCCGCAGCGTCAATTTCCTTGCCGCCCATGATGGTTTCACGCTGTTCGATCTCGTCAGCCACGAACACAAGCACAATGATAAAAACGGCGAGAACAATCGCGACGGCCATAATGAAAATCATTCCTGGAACAATGGCTTCGAGGGCCTGACCGATGATCCCGCCATTGTTGCCGCCCGTATCGCAGATGTGAAAGCAATGCTGTCCACGCTCTTCGTCAGCCGCGGCGCATTGATGCTGACCGCCGGCGACGAGGGCGGCCGCAGCCAGCAAGGCAACAACAATGCCTATTGCCAGGACAATGACATTACCTGGGTCGACTGGTCATCGCTCCTGCCCGAACTGATCGATCACACCGCGTTTCTTGCAGCACTTCGCAAACGCTTCGGCGTCTTTTCTCAAACCAGCTTTTTCTCCGGCAATGGCGACGTGACCTGGCTTGCCCCCGGCGGCAAACCGATGACCGTGGAAGAATGGGAAAGGCCGGACGGGCCGGCCTTCGCCATGGTGCTTGCCACCCCGGATGATGAGACCGGAAACGATGCCAAGCTTGCGGTGCTCATCAATCGCAGCCGCGAGATCGTGCCATTCACCCTGCCGGGCGACGACTGGCGCGCAATCGGCACGGATTTCGGCAATCCCGCCTTCCTGCCAGCCCGCTCTGTGGTGTTTTATCTGCGCGGTTGATCGCTTGGCCCCGGCACCTTTATAAGTGCCGCGAGACAACCCAGAAGAGGTAACATGGCAAAGGACATAGCGCTGGCGGAAATGAAAAATTTCGTCGGCACGGAACTGGGCGTTTCCGACTGGATCACGGTCGATCAGTCGATGATAAACGCCTTCGCAAAAGCGACGCTGGACGATCAGTTCATCCACACAGACCCGGAGCGCGCCAAGGCGGAAAGCCCCTTTGGCGGCACCATCGCGCATGGGTTCCTCACACTCTCGCTGCTTTCGGCTCTGAATTACGATGCCCTGCCCCGCATTCGCGAAACGACCATGGGCATCAATTACGGCTTTGACGCCGTTCGCTTCGTCACGCCGGTCAAAAGCGGAGCACGGGTGCGTGGTCGTTTCATCTTGGCCGAGGCGCGTTTTCGCGGCGCCGCCATGCTGGTGACGACCTATGATGTGACGGTGGAGATCGAAAACGAGAAGAAACCGGCGCTCACCGCCCGCTGGACGACCATCACCCAGTTCAACCCCGAGGACAGACCGCAGGACGCCTGATGGCGAAGTAAATCCCAATTTGAGATCGGAGTGTCTGTGAGATTCGCATATTTGATAGAACCTCCGTTCAACTACAGGAACGAGACCGGTGATGTCACCGGGTGCGATGTGGAGTTGGCGAAGGTTATTCTGGCCATGATCGGTATTCGCGACATTGAATTCATCGAAGCCGAATTCTCGCAATTGTTGCCCGGCCTGAACGATAACCTTTGGGACATGACCACGGGCCTCTTCGATACGGCTGAACGCAGAAAGATCGTTGCGTTCAGCCGTCCCATCTGGGCGTTGCCGGATGGACTTCTCGTGAGGAAGGGTAACCCGGGAAATCTGGCCGGATACGCCTCGGCAGCGAAAAATCACGAGATTACGCTGGCCGCTATCCGGGATCAGATCCAACATCGTATGATTATGGAAGCGGGCGTCTCCGATGACCGCATTCTCATCTGCGAGACCTACGACGAAGCCGCTCAAGCTGTCCTCGACGGCCGCGCCGATGCCTATGCCAGCGTGGCCATGGCGCATCTCGGTTTTCTGCAGCAAAATCCAGAGCTGGATCTGGAGATTGTCACCGTTTCACCGAAAGAACGACCAGCGGCCCCAGGCGCATTTGCTTTCCGCCCATCAGACCGGGAACTCCAGAGCGCTGTCGATGGGGCGCTCCTTCATTATCTTGGATCAGACGAACACCGTGCGCTGATGCGAAATTTTGGTTTTGATGATCAAGCCCTCGTCAATGGCGAGGCCGGCCGGGCAAATTAACGCCGGACTGCGCAAAGGAGACGGCCAAATGCATGACGAAGCCGTAAGGAATGCGTTTCTCGCTCAGGCAAGAGCCTGCGACAGCCTCGGCTCGCCCTTTACCGCGCGGCTATGCCGCTCCGTGGCGACGCGGCTGGACCGACAGACGGAGGTTGGCGAGAAGATTTTGTCCTGGCCCGGCGATGTCGGTCCGTCCGGTGATTCCGTACCCCTGCGGCTCGCCGGTGCGCTACATGCGCTTGTCATCGAGGACAAGATCGCACCGCTGGTCGATATCGCGCCAGAAAACGAAGGTGCACTCTGGCAGGCCTGCACGGATGCCCTGCGTTTCCATTCGGCCTTCATCCTTGAAAGGCTGAAATCACCGCCTCAGACCAATGAAGTCCGCCGTTCCGCCGTGCTGTTGCCGGGCTTTCTCACACTGGCAGAGCTTACCGGCAAACCACTGGTTCTTTCCGAGGTCGGTGCGAGCGCCGGCCTCAACCTGCAATTTGACCGTTACCAATATCGCCTTGGCGATCTTGCCTGGGGCGAACAATCCGAGGTCTTCATGTCGCCGGAATGGCGCGGAAACGCGCCGCCCAATACGCCAATTGAGATCATCGAGCGCGCCGGCTGCGATCTCAACCCGCTCGACCCGTCCTCAACCGAGGACCGTCTGCGGCTGATGTCCTATGTATGGGCCGATCAGACCGACAGGCTGGAGCGGACGGCGGCTGCCCTGCGGATTGCTGTGGAAAAGGGTTTGCATGTCGAAAAGGCCGACGCAATCGACTGGCTGAAGCGCCGCCTTGCCACGCAACATTCGGGCGCTGCCCATGTCGTCTATCATTCCATCGCCTGGCAATATCTGCCGGACGCCTTGAAACAGACGGGCGAGACACTGATTGCCGAAGCAGGCGCCCATGCCACGCCGGACGCCCCGCTTGCCCGGCTGCAGATGGAAGCGGATGCGACACCGGGAGGCGCCGCCATTACCCTGCAAATCTGGCCGACCGGCGAAAAGCAGGAAATCGGCCGTGCCGATTTCCATGGGCGATGGGTGGAATGGCGGGGATGGAAGAACAGGGCCTAGGCAAGCTGGGCGGCGGCTCAAACCGCCACGTCCTGCGCCGCCTCCTGTAGCAGGCCGCCGACATATTCAGCGAAGGAGCGCCAGCACTCCACCCGGAACGTATCGTCCGCCACGCGCAGCAGCACGACTTCCGCCTTGCCGAAAACCGTGCGCGAGCAGGCTCCCACCGGGAATTTTTCGAGCGATAGTTCCTGCGGGCAACCGGCATTGAGTGCCGCCTCAGCGCCGGGACCGGAGACGATGACGGCCGTGTTGCGGTGGGAGATGTCGGTTGCCGAAAACAGGCCGGAAACGCCGGCGAAGGCCGCCACCAGGTCGCTTTCGCCCTGATCGATCACCAGCCATTCATCCGGACCGAGCCAGAGAGCGGAACGCAGACCTGATGTTACCGAGGTTTTCGGGCTGGTGGGCAAGGCAAGGCCGAGCGCCTCTGACAGGGCCGGCACGGCGCTTTCCCGTGCGCGGAGTGATAGCCGCGAGGCGGAAGCGGCCGGTTTCAGCGAGACGAAGGGCGAGCCGCCGTGGAAATCCTCAAGGACGGATTTGCGTTTTGCGTGAAGCGTGTCAGCCATTGAGACGGGCTCCTTCCTTGTCGAGGAAGACCATGTCGGTCACTTCGACGGCAATGGTTTTATCGGCGAGCGGTATATAGAGCGTTTCGCCCATGCGCGCCCGGCCATCGGCCACCAGCGCAAACGCGATGGAGTGGCCGAGATTTTCCGACCAGTAGGCGGATGTGACATGGCCGAGCATGGTCATGGGTTTCGGCTGGTTCGGATCGACGACGATCTGGCCGCCTTCTTCGGGAACGGTCAGCCGGTCCTTTGTCTTCAGGCCCACAAGCTGCTTGCGGCCGGAGCGCATCAGATCCGGGCGCTTCAGACCGCGGATACCGACGAAATCCGTCTTCTTTTTCGAAACCGCCCAGGCGAGCCCGGCATCATCAGGCGTCACCGTGCCATCGGTATCCTGCCCGACGATGATGTAGCCCTTTTCCGCGCGCAAGATGTGCATGGTCTCGGTGCCATAAAGGCAACCGCCCACGGCCTCCGCCCTTTCGCGGATCGCGGTCCAGACGGCCGCGCCGTAGTCGGCAGGAACGTTGATTTCGAAGCCGAGTTCGCCCGTGAAAGATACGCGGAAGAGGCGCGTCGGCACGCCGCAGAAGGTGCCTTCGGCGACCGCCATATGCGGGAAGGCCTCCGGAGAAAGATCGATGCCCTCAACGAAAGGAGCGATCACTTCCCGCGCTTTTGGGCCCTGCACGGCAATCACCGCCCATTGTTCGGTGGCCGATGTCAGCCAGACGTTCAGATCGGGGAATTCGGTCTGGAGATAATCCTCCATATGCTGCAACACGCGCGGCGCGCCGCCCGTCGTCGTCGTCACATGGAAACGATCCTCGGAAAGACGCCCGACAACGCCGTCGTCGTAAACGAAACCATCCTCGCGGGTCATGATACCGTAACGGCAGCGGCCGGGTTTCAGCGTATCCCAGGCATTGGTGTAGATGAGGTTCAGGAACTTCGCCGCATCCGGTCCGACAACCTCGATCTTGCCGAGTGTCGAGGCATCGAACACGCCGACGCTTGTCCGAACCGTTTTGCATTCGCGGTTGATGGCCTCGTGCATGTCCTCACCCGGGCGCGGGAAGAACCATGCACGCTTCCAGTTGCCGACATCCTCGAAGACCGCACCGGCCGCCAGCTCTTCCTCATGCATTGGCGTCTTGCGGGCCGGATCGAACAGCGCGCCGCGCGAATGGTTGATGAGCGTGCCAAAGGTAACAGGCGTATAGGGCTGGCGGAAGGTGGTGAGACCGACCTTCGGCAGATCCCGTCCAAGCGCTTCAGAAGCGATGGCAAGACCGTGCATGTTGGACATCTTGCCCTGATCTGACGCCATGCCATTGGTCGTGAACCGCTTGATGTGTTCCACGGAGTGCATGCCCTCGCGCACGGCAAGGCGAATGTCCTTGGCGCAGACATCGTGCTGGAAATCGATGAAGGCCTTGACGCCCGTGCCCTCGCCTGCCCCTTCGGCAGCGCCGATCATGCCGCCGGTCCAGGCCCGCGCATTCTCGCCGGAAAACTCCACGGCGCCACCGCCAGCAGCGGCAGCCTCGGCAATCAATGCGGTGAGATCGTCCGTGCCGTTGCAGGCGCCGACGGACACACAATTCTGCACATGGATATCCGGCAGGAAGCGCTGGTTAGCCGCGTCAAACTTCAGCTTGCCGCGCGATTGCGAAAAGAGATGCACCGAAGGCGTCCAACCGGCCGAAACGACGAGCGCATCGATGGCGATCTTGCGCTTGTTCGAGCCGCCATTGCGGCCAACGGTCATGGAAGAAACGCGCAGGCGTCCCGCCGTGTCGTAAACACTATGGCCGGCCAGCACTTCAATGCCCAGAGCCCGCGCCTCATCCAGCAGTCGGGCATCGGGGTTCTCGCGGCAATCGACGATGGCGGCGATCTTCACGCCTGCCTTTTTCAGATCGAATGCCGTTTCATAGGCGGAATCATGGGCGGTATAGACGCCGACATTATTGCCGACGCTCACGCCATAATGATTGAGATAGATACGGGCAGCCGAGGCCAGCATGATGCCGGGACGGTCATTATTGGCAAAGACCATATGACGCTCGATCGCACCTGCCGCCAGGACGACCTTCCCGGCCCGGACCTGCCACAGTCTCTCGCGCGGCTGGTGTCTGGCCGGCGTGGCGAGGTGATCGGTCACGCGCTCCGCGAGCGCCACGAAATTATGATTGTAATAACCGAAGGCCGTCGTGCGGGTCAGAACACGCACATTGGGCAAGGATTTCAGCTCGGCCAGAACCTTCTGCGCCCACTCATAGCCGGGCAGGCCGTCTATGACCGTGCGGGTATCGAAACGCAGCGCGCCGCCAACTTCGGCATTCTCATCAACCAGAATGACGCTGGCGCCGGTTTTCGCCGCCGCGAGAGCCGCCGTCAGGCCAGCAACGCCGCCGCCGGCCACCAGCACGTCGCAATGGGCGTATCGGCCGGAATAGTGGTCCGCATCCGGCTCGCTCGGCGCCTTGCCGAGACCGGCAGCGCGGCGGATGATCGGTTCATAGATTCTATGCCAGGCGGCCTTCGGCCACATGAAGGTCTTGTAGTAGAAACCGGCCGCAAACATCGGCGACAGGAAATCGTTGATTGCGCTGATATCGAAGGCCAGCGACGGAAAGCGGTTCTGCGAGGCGATGATCGCGCCGTCGAACACATCCTGCACCGTGGCGCGGACATTCGGTTGCTTGCGCATGCTGTCACGCGAGACGTCGATCAGCGCATTCGGCTCTTCCGGACCTGCGGAGAGGAAGCCGCGCGGCCGGTGATATTTGAACGAACGGCCGATCAGATGCACACCGTTTGCCAGAAGCGCGGATGCGACCGTATCGCCTTCCAGCGCCTGATAGATCTTGCCATCGAAGGTGAAACGCGCGGTTCTGGCGGGTGTCAGGCGGCCAGCGCCCTTGATGCGATAAGCGCCGCTCATTGCCCTGCTCCCTTTTCTCCGGAAAGAACCGTCTCGACATCCGGCTTCGGTTCGCCTGCCTTGTAGGTCATCAAAAATTTATCGCTGACGGAATCGCGGGCGGCGTTAAAGAACCGGCCGCAGCCGTGAATGTGACGCCAGCGCTCGAAAACGAGACCCTTGTCATTGTCGCGGATGAAGAAATATTCGGCGAAGGCCTCGTCAGAAATATCGGCGATGTTTTCCGGTCTCGCGATATGGGCTTCACCCGCCCAGCGGAATTCGAGTTCGGAACGGTCTTCCCGGCAATAGGGGCAATGGATCAGAAGCATCGTCGCTCCACCTTCAAAGAGAACTTTCCGGAAGCATGCTTCCGGCGGGTTGGTCACACAGCCGCTTTCCCATCGCAACAAAGGGGGAAAGCCGCTTCAAGAGCTGCTCGAAATTATCGAATGGTTTCAGCGCCGAGGCCCGACCCATATTGATGATGGCAACCGCCATCATGTCGGTGTCGATCGCGAAGGGTTCGTCCTGTTCGCCATTCTCCTTCTCGCCGACGAAATAGACGAGCTTCTCCATCAGGCTTGGCGCGCAGAGAAGCAGGCCTTTTTCCGCCACGAAGGGCCATTCGCGTTCACCCTGCATCCTGCGGATTTGCTGGCTGCGAAAATCGTCCGCCTCGGGAACGAAGCTGCCTGCGGGCACGACGGCCGCCGCACCCGACATGTTGGCCGCAACCAAAGCCGCCGCCAGCATCAATGCGCCACCGCGGCAGCGGCGGCCTCATCGATCAGACGTCCGGTGCGGAAGCGGTCGAGTGTCAGACCGGCCGCCAGACGATGCGGCTCGCCACGGGCGATCAGATGCGCAAACAGGTTGGCGGAGCCCGGCGTCGCCTTGAAACCACCCGTTCCCCAGCCGCAATTGACGAAGAGATTGGGCACCGGCGTCACGCTCTGGATGGCGGAACGATCCGGCGTGTTGTCGGTGATGCCGCCCCATTGCCGCATCATCTTGACGCGGCGGAAGATCGGGAAGAGCTCGCAGATTGCATCCAGCGTATGGGTGATGATCTGCAGGCCGCCGGTCTGGGAATAGGAGTTGTATTGGTCGGTGCCCGCGCCGATGACCAACTCGCCCTTGTCGGATTGCGAAATATAGGCGTGGACCGTGTTGGACATCACCACACAGGGGAAGATCGGCTTCAGCGGTTCCGACACCAGCGCCTGCAGCGGGTTGGAATGCAGGGGTACGCGCACATCCGCCATCTTCATCACGATGGAGGAGTGACCGGCGGCGGAAACGCCGATCTTCTTCGCGCCGATGAAACCGCGATTGGTTTCAACACCCGTCACCGCACCGTCCGGCCCGCGCCTGATGGCCGTGACCTCGCAATTCTGGATGATGTGCACGCCGCGATCCGAGGCCGCCCGCGCGTATCCCCAGGCGACCGCATCATGGCGCGCCGTGCCGCCGCGACGCTGGAGCGCGGCGCCATTGATCGGATAACGGGCATTGCCGGAAATATCGAGCGGCGGACAATATGCTTTTGCCTGTTCGGGCGTCAGCCATTCATTGTCGATACCATAAAGGCGGTTTGCGTTGATGTGCCGGCTGAAGGATTGCCGGTCATGAATATTGTGCGACAGCATCATAACGCCGCGCGCCGAATACATGACGTTGTAATTGAGATCCTGGCTCAGGCCTTCCCACAGCTTCAGGGAATGCTCATAAATATCCATGCTCTCTTCATAGAGATAATTGGAGCGGATGATGGTGGTGTTGCGGCCGGTATTGCCGCCGCCGAGCCAGCCCTTTTCCAGCACCGCGACATTAGTGATGCCATGTTCCTTGGCAAGATAATAAGCGGCTCCAAGACCGTGGCCGCCGCCGCCGATGATGATGACATCATAGTCCTTGCGCGGCTCGGGCGAGGCCCATTGCGCATCCCACCCTTTATGACCCCGCAACGCCTCGCGCGCCACGGCAAAAACGGAATATTTGCGCATTCGCTGTCTGCTCCTCAAGAACCGGCCAGAAGCCGGGCATCATGGCGCCGGCACGTATAATACACATGGCAAATCGGGGCCGGAGGCAATATCCCTTTTGCGACGCGGCGATGGTTTTGTTTTGACATGACGGCAAGAAAGGCGGACCGGTCGCATTTTAGCGGTTGTTTGCGGGTTACCGGCTGGACTTGCCGTAAATGATCTGATAATGCACGTCACCAATCGCACGGCCAAAACGGCCTAGCGAACGATTTTGTGTTTGCGCGCGAATGCCTTTATTCGCGCAGCAAGATAACCAAACAAAAGGAACGGGATTCACGTGCAGGTACTAGTCCGCGACAATAACGTTGATCAGGCGCTTCGCGCTCTCAAGAAAAAGATGCAGCGCGAAGGCATTTTCCGCGAAATGAAGATGCGCGATTATTACGAAAAGCCTTCCCAGAAGCGCGCTCGCGAAAAGGCTGAAGCCGTTCGTCGCGTTCGCAAGCTGGCACGCAAGCGTGCACAGCGCGAAGGTCTGATTGCGGCCCCGCGCGCAGGCCGTTAATAGGCCGTCTTTTGGACGTTTTTGAATGCTTGTTGGGCGGGGGCGATCAATTCGCCGCCGCTCTTTGTGTTTGTGGCCGGAGACCGATCGTGGGACAACGATTATGAGACCGGCCGGCGAGGGAACCCACACCGAATGACCGCTGTTGATGCCTGTGTTGTAAACAACTCCGATGCCTCCACGCGCCGGGTACCGCTGAGAAACAACAAGCGGCTTCATCTTTCCCTTGTCGTCTGCACCGTTCTCGCCGGACTTTCCGGTTGCGCGACGTCCAACCAGACGGATGATGTCTTCAGGATCGACCGCGCCCAGGGCTCGCAGGAAAACATCGCCTCGCTCACCTCGGTCATCAACGCCAATCCGCAGGATCCCGAAGGCTACAATGTCCGCGGTTCGGCTTACGGTCGCGCAGGTGATTCCCGCCGCGCCATAGAGGATTTCAACAAGGCGCTGCAGCTCAACCCGCGCTTCTACCAGGCCTATGCCAACCGCGCGCTGGTCTACCGCAACTCCGGCCAACAGCAGCAGGCCCTGCAGGACTACAATGCGGCCCTGCAGATCAATCCGAGCTATGATGTAGCGCTGATCGGCCGCGGCAATCTTTACCGCCAGTCCGGACGCGTGAACGAGGCTTTTAACGACTTCTCCCGCGCTATCGAGCTTGAGACCACCGACGGACGCGCATGGCACAATCGCGGCCTGATCTACCAGCTGCGCAACCAGCACGCCCAGGCAATCGAGGACTTCTCAAAGGCCATTTCGCTGTCCTCCACCTCGCCGGAGCCCTATAATGGCCGTGGCCTTTCCTATGTCGCGCTGAACGACGACGAAAACGCCTTCGCCGATTTCAACCACGCCATTTCGCTCGACGGCAACGTCGCGGAATCCTGGGCCAATCAGGCGCTGGTCTATGAACGGCGCGGCGAGATGGCCAAGGCCGCCAAGTCCTATGGGCATGCGGCACGGCTCGATCCGAAATATAAGCCCGCTCTCGACGGTGTTGCCCGCACACGCGGCGCCAGCGCCTCCTGATCGGAACAGGCAAAAACAAAAAAGCCGGCGGTGCGACACCCGCCGGCTTTTTTTTAGGGAAAACGCTGAGGCCTCAGTGGCTGTCGCGGCGCGCCTCTGGGGCAACATCGCCCGCCCATAATTCCGCCTGCACCGCGTTTTGAAACTCCATGACCTCGCGCCGCATGGCGGCGTCCTCATAACCAAGACCCATCAGATAGGCGGCCAGTTCACGGCATTCCCTGCGCCAGAAATCATTCGCCTCCACACCATGCAGCTGGTCGAGCATGGTTGCACACCGTTTTACGTCGGCAATACGGTTCTTTGCCGGAAAGGCGATTACTTCTGAACTCTTCGTCACGCGGGCACCCTGCTCGTCTGAGGAATCAATACCGACTTTTTTAAAGGCGAGATGGTTAACGAAGTCTGCAGAGCACGCGAGAAGGCTGGTTTTACGGTGAGCGGACGACCTGGGCCGCGCTTTTAGACCGATATGACACGGGCAAAACGCCGATTACCAAGGAATTTACCAATCAAGATTACCGAAATTTCATGCCATGGCAGATAGAAGAAGTATATGTGTGTTGAAACAACACCGGTCTCATCGTATATTTCTTGCAAAGAAAAAAAATGCCGCAGCGCAGCCAAAAATGGAGAAATCGTTCTCGGGAGGAGAGCACCATGTATGCACCTCGTGTTTTTTTCAGCATGATCGGTGCATTGCTCATCTTTGCGGTTGCCACATATTTCATTCACGGGTCGCTCTATACGGCATTTATCCAGACCCTTATCTGCGCCGTCATTCTGCAAGTGGGTTATTTTATTGCAATTCTGGTTCTCGTTGCCCGGGAGAAGCGCCGGATGCGCGAGACATTCTCGCGTGATCGCAGCGCCGAGAATGTAACGGCGGACGCCGCAAATAACGCCCCGCCGCATGGCGCAAAACTGACCGATATGTGACATTTCACGCACAGTGATTTATTGCGATGCAAAAAAAATCACTTGCATCCACACCCCTGACACTTTCTGCTGGCCAAATCCTGACGGTTCGTCACAGCAGAAGGACATTCCATGGTGAGCGGTTCACAGCCCATTTGCGTCATCATCGCTGCAAAAAATGCATCCGAAACGATAGACATCGCCATCCGCTCCGCCCTTGTGGAACCGGAAGTCGCGGAGGTCGTGGTGATCGACGATGGCTCGACCGACGCGACGAGCGAGGTGGCCCATGCGGCAGACGACGGCACGGGCCGCTTGAGAGTGGTGCGGTTCGAGATCAATCGTGGCCCTTCGGCCGCGCGCAATCACGCCATCTCCATTTCATCCGCGCCGCTGATCAGCATTCTCGATGCGGACGACTTCTTTTTCAGAGGCCGTTTCGCCGCCATGCTGGCCGATGACGACTGGGACCTCGTCGCGGACAATATCGCCTTTATCCAGCAATATGTTCCAGGCGCATCCTCCATGCAGCCTGCCCGCTTTGAGCCGCAAGCCCGCTTTCTGTCACTGACAGAGTTCGTGGAAGGAAACATTTCCAGACCCGGCGTGGAGCGCGGGGAAACCGGCTTTCTGAAGCCGGTGATACGCCGCGCCTTTCTCGACAAACACGCGCTGCGTTATGACGAGGCCCTGCGGCTTGGCGAAGACTACGAGCTTTACGTGCGCGCACTTGCCGCCGGTGCCCGCTACAAGGTCATCCGCCATTGCGGTTATGGCGCGATCGTTCGTGGCAATTCGCTGAGCGGGCGTCACAGCACCGAAGATCTTCGCCGATTATATGAGGCGGACAGGGCGATACTCGCCGGCTGCAAGCTTTCAGCAAGCGAGACGGCGATCCTGCGCGAACACGAGAAACATGTGCGCGCCAAATTCGAGCTTCGCCACTTTCTCGATGCGAAAAAGCAAAAGGGAATGGGAGGCGCACTGAGCCACGCACTGACACGCCTGCCGGCCCTGCCTGCCATCACGCACGGCCTCTGGACCGACAAGACAGCCCGTTTCCGCAAACCGGTGCAGCCGGTGCGGGACGTGCGCTACCTTCTCGACGGCACGCCGGTTTCGTGAGGGAAAAGGCGCGGGATTAGGGGAGACAACTTTGCCCAAAACTCCGCCATCATCCTCGGGCCTGTCCCGAAGATCCAACCACCTATCGTAAAATCAAACGGTTGCAGATGCTCGGGACAAGCCCGAGCATGACGGCAGAGAGATTAGAGGATAATATCCTTAAGTGGGGGCGGCAGAAAATTCTCCGCCGCACCCGGTGCTTCCACCTTCAAAGATAATCGCGCTTGATCGTTTCCAGCACGGCGGAAAAACGCTCCTTGCGCTCTTCCAGCCTGCCATCCGGGCTGAGACGCGGCTCGGCACGGCTTGCCTGCCACAGTGCAAGCGTGGAAGGGGCGGCCAGGACCTGCTTGGCCAGTTTGCGCAACGACCGGGATTGGGTTTCCTGCGGCCGCACCAGCACATCACCTTCATGCACCGGGCCTTCATGCGCCGGAACAGAACCGGTTTCAGCGATAACAGGAGCCGGCGGCGGCGGAAAACTCATGCCCCAGAAACGCGAGCCCTTTTTCGCCGCTTCGGCGCGGGTGGAAACGGGCACGTAACGCGGATTATATTCCACACCCACGCTGCCGGCCCAATCGCTCCATTTGAAACTGTTGATCGAGGGGGATGTGGTGACCGCCACCCATGGCACGCGGAAAGCATCGGCGAGAATTGCGCCATGCATGGATTCGGCCACGATGAATTCCGACTGGGCGATGGCCCGGATGACGGCTTTTGCCTCGCCGCGCGGGTCGAGATAGGTCAGCCCGGCCGGCTCGCAGACCGTTTCCCACATGCCGAATTCCGCCGATTCCCAATGCGGAACGAAGGTCTTCTTGTAGAGCTTCGGCAGGCCTTTGAAATCAGGCATCTCGGTGACCATGACAGCCGGGTCGACAATGCCCTTCTCAGGCGCGAGCCCCAGCTTGGCGGCGGTTTTTTCGCCGCGCACGCAGCGTATATCCCAGAACTCGGTGCTGATGTCAGGCACTGCGCCATAACCATACCCGCTGCCGATGACCAGCTTGCGCTGTTTTGCGGGCAACAGAACATCATTGAGAACGGTGCCGACACCGACAAGCATCACATCTTCATGCACGTCGCGCAGACCGGGGAGCAGAAAATCCCACAGCCACAGATTGAGATCGTCACCGAAATTGCCGTGATGCGATTCCCAGTGGTAAGGTTTCATGAGGTCACTCCTGGGTGAAAAACATATAAATTCTTACGGGCGAGAATTCGCTCACCTTGTTCGGACGATTTTTCCTGCGCCAAGCTCGAAAGCGGCACGCAGAAGTGCCGGATCGCGCATCGCCCACTTCAGGAGCAGCCCGAATTCGGGCACCTTGCGCCGTTTCAGATTGCCCGCCTGGCTCCACAGCGCCTGTTTGCGCGCCGTGTTTTTATAGGAAGCAATGGAGGCCACATCGGCCGGCCGCCGCGCAAATCTACCCTCCAGAGTATCGAGCGCCACCCAGGTATTGAACTGCTGGCGCAGGAATTCCGGCGAGGTATTGTCGATGCTGTGGAAGATGTTGACGCCCATGCCGCGCATCGCGCCGGCATCGTCACACAGAAGCGTCCGCTTCGATGCGAGAATGCAATCACAGAAAAAAAGCACGTCTTCCGCAGCCAATCTCAGCGCCGGGTCGAAGCGAATCTTTTCAAACAGGGGGCGGCCAATCACCATGCAGGAGAGATGCAGGAAGCTCCAGTTGCGCAGCATCACACTTGCCAGATCCGGCAGTTCGATCACCAGGGGCCGCTCGGAAAGCCGTGCCGCACCCTCGTTCTTCTCCAGTTCGGAAATGGCGAAATGGTAATAAAATTCGTCACTTGCCTGCATGGACGCCCAGTAGCACTCGCCACCGAAAGTCCTCAGCGCGGAGGCCGCATTCTGGAGATGATCCGGCGTCCACATGTCGTCTGAATCGAGAAATGCCACGTAGTCGCTACCCGCAGGGACATTGTCGAGGCCGGTATTGCGCGCACCGCCCGGGCCGGCATTGGCCTGTTTGATGACGATAATTCGGTCTATCTGTTCCTGCGAAAGTTCCGCAAGTTCCTTGTCTATCGGGTACGGCGATTCGTCATCGACGATGACAAGATCGAAATCCTGGTAAGTCTGCGCAAAAACCGATGCGAGTGCACGTCCAAGAACCCCGTGCTGCTTTTGGTAGTAGGGAATGACGACAGTAAATCTTGCCATTGTTTCGCCCCTTGCGTTGATCAAGAAGTGTCGGGCCCGATCCTGAAAACGGCCCCGATGGTATCGGCAACTCCCAACCGGCGATCCTCCCCGCCGGCCTCCAGAAACAGGATGCTTGTATGCCCCCAGCTCCAAATGTAAAGACCATCACCACGAATGTCGGTTGGAGCGTCCTGTCAAAGACAGGCACATTCGGGCTTAAATTTGTCACCGTTCCCATTCTCGCGCGACTGCTTTCACCGGAAGAATTCGGTGTGGTGGCGGTAGGACTAACGGTTGTACAGTTTCTGACCATGATCGCCGGTGCGGGGCTGACCTCCGCGCTGATCGTCGAAAAGGAAGAGGATATGGATACGATCCATACCGTCTTCTGGGCCAATCTGGCGATTTCCTGCACCATGGCCGCCGTCCTCTACATATGGGCGGAGTTTTTCGGCGGGCTGCTTGGCGCCGTGGAAAGCGCCTATCTGCTGCGCATTATGGCCTTCCTCATTCCGCTGCAGCTGGCGGGCGATGTCGCCTATTCGCTGCTTGCCCGGCGCATGAATTTCAGCAAGGACGCGGTGTGGAGCATGGCGTCGGAAAGCATCGCGGCGGTCGTCGCCGTCGCTCTCGCCCTTCTCGGCTTCGGCGTCTGGGCGCTCATCATCCAGCTTTTCGCCGCAGCCCTCATCCGTCTTGTCGGGCTTTATGCCGTTTCCCGTTATTGCCCGCGTTTCGTCATGAAACCGCGCCGGCTGGTGCCGCTTCTCGGCTTCAGTTCGGGGCTGATGGGCTCGGAAATCGCCAATTTCGTTACCTTCCAGTCACCAATGGTGGTCATTGCCCGACACCTGGGTCTGGCGGATGCCGGCGCCTATTCCGCCTCCAACCGCTTTGCCAGCATTCCCAATCAGGTCGTGCTGTCAGCCGTCATGGGCGTCCTGTTTCCGGCCTTCAGCCGCATGATGGACGATCCGCAGCGCCGGCGTGACGCGCTGATGTTCAGCACACAGGTGCTCACCGTGCTGCTTGCGCCGATGATGTTTGGCCTCTGGGCCGTGGCCGAGCCGGCCATGCTTGTCATCTTCGGCCAGAATTGGGCCTATGCCTGGCCGGTTCTCGGACTTCTGGCCCTGTCAAAGGCCATTCTGACGCCATGCAGCACCTTCATCCCCTATCTCAAGGGCGCGGGTTATGGGCGCGTGCTGTTCTGGTCGGCGACGATCCGTGCGGTCGTCACCACCGTCGCGGTCTGGGCAGCCGCCGTCTACGGCACCCTGATCGATGCGATGATATGGCTTTGCATCGTCAATGCGGTCACTCTCGTCGCCTATTCCTGGGCCGTGTTCAAGGCAAGCGATACGCCCTTTTTCAGCGGTCTCTATATCAGCAGCAAACCGATGATTGCAGCACTGGTGATGGCGGTTTCGGTGCGTTACCTGCTTCACGTCCTTGCAGACCGCCTCCCCAATGCGACCCTTCAGGTCCTCGTGGGAGCGGCAGTTGGCGGCGTCATCTATGGCGTGCTGATCCTGCTCACGGAACGCACGCTGCTGAAGAAGATCCTCGGCATGGTGAAATCGCGGCGAATGCGGGAGAACGCAACCCAAGGTTAACGTCACGCCTGCAAAACGCGCCTCATTTCCGCCGTTAACCGGCCATCGCCGCGGCGAATTCGTCTATGGCATCGGGGCGTGAAACCATTCTTTTTGCGGCGCAGCATCACGACAAATGACAAATTCACACGCTTCAGCGATTTTTAACGATAGCTGAAATTACAAAAAACACATCAATTTCAGTTACTTGACTTTGCAAAGGCGCGAGGGAGGCCACGAAGCCAGACATTCACCCGCAAAATCTAAGCTTGTGTTTTTCCCGCGTCGCCACATTTTATCCCAAAGTCGAAACCAGACTTTCCAGTGCGGGCTTAAGTTCGCTCTGGTTGCAACGCGGCGTGGGTGGACGCCGCCCAATAGGGGTGACTGATGTGACTGTCGATCAGAACCTATCCTCCCGTATCAATTTGATGCGCATCTTGCTGATCTCCGGGATCGTGTTCGTCCATGTGCCGCACGATGCCGAAACCAGCCCTTTTCTTGGCCTTTACGGCTTCTTCGACTGGCTGCGGGTTTTTCTGGGCGACGCGCTGTTTCGCATCGGCGTGCCCTGTCTCAGCGCCATTTCCGGTTATCTGCTGTTTCGCCGCGGCATGAGCGGTTTCGACTATCCGGCAACGATACGCTCCAAGTCAAAAACCGTGCTGCTGCCCTTCCTCCTCTGGAATGGTGCGCTGTTTGCCGCCGTTTTGCTGATCCAGGTCTTCGATGTGGGTGTGGGTTATTTCCCGGATCTCTGGAATGCCAGCCCGCGTGAAATCATCAGCCATGGAACCGCGCTCGAGGAACTGCCGGTGAATGTGCCGCTTTATTTCCTGCGCGATCTGTTCGTCTGTATCCTGCTGTCGCCAGTGCTCGCATTTCTCATGCGCCGCTTTGCGCTGCCGACGCTTGCCATCCTGCTCTTCATCACCGCCATGCCGGATCTGACGATCTTCATCGTTCAGAAGAAGTCCATCCTGTTCAGCTTTTCGCTCGGCATTGCGCTCGCGCTCCACCGCATCGACGTCAAGGCGCTCGACCCCTATGCCCTGCCGATCATGGCGCTGACCTTCGCCGCCTCTGCGTTGCTGGCGACGGGCCTCTATTTCACCGGGCCGGAATTCACCTTCTGGCTGAACATGTCGCGCAATCTGCTCGCCGTCTTCGGCGCGCTCGGTTTCTGGGCATCGTCTGCGCTCTTGATCCGCAGCAGGCTTGGCCGGCGGCTTTCCGAAACCGGAAGCCTGAGCTTCTGGATATTCTGCGCCCATTACCCGTTGCTTGTCATCATGTGGATGGTTTGGAACAAGGGCGGACCCGATTTCTACCCCGCCTTTTATATCAGCGCGACGCTTTCCGCCTTTGTCATTCTGGTGATCAGCAACGCCCAGACCCGCAAATACCTGCCGGCCGTCTACGCCGTACTGACCGGAAGCCGGAGCGGCAAACGCAAGACGGCCGATTTTGCCACAAAACGGGCTTCCATGATCGGGCCGCCCACATCCGAAACGCTTTATTCGCAACGACAGAGGTGAACCAATGACAACATTTGTCACCCGCGTTCAGACACGCATTCTTCTTGCCGCCGCCCTGCTGGCGGCACCCTTCACGACACCGAGCCAGGCACAGGAAGGCAACGGCGCCTCCTTCATCGAGAACTTCGATGCCATGGACAGGTCGTTCTGGTACGTGTCAGACGGCTGGAACAACGGTGCACATCAGAACTGCACCTGGTCCAAGAAACTGGCCACGGTCGAAAACGGCCAACTGACCCTTGGTTTTGAAGAAGGCAAGGCCGGCGAGCGCAACTTCACCTGCGGTGAAATCCAGACCAAGGGGCGTTATCGCTACGGCACCTATGAAGCACGGATGAAAGCCGCCACCGGTTCCGGGCTGAACTCCGCCTTCTTCACCTATATCGGCCCGACCGACAAGAAGCCTCACGATGAAATCGACTTCGAAGTGCTGGGCAAGAATACCGGCAAGGTACAGCTCAACCAGTATGTTTCCGCCAAGGGCGGCAATGAGAAGCTGGTGCCGGTGGAAGGCGGAGCCGATGCCGGTTTCAACGACTATGCCTTCGTGTGGGAGCCGCAGCGCCTGCGCTATTACGTCAACGGCCAGCTCGTCCACGAAGTGACGGACGAGACGAAAATCCCGCAGAACGCCCAGAAGATATTCTTCAGCCTGTGGGGAACGGACACGCTGAAGGACTGGATGGGTGCCTTTTCCTATTCCGGCGCAACACAGATGACCGTCGACCGGTTTGCCTTCACGGCGCTCGGCGACAAATGCCAGTTTCCCGAATCCATCGCCTGCGCCCTTAACTGACTGCATTTTTGAACCGACGCGCTTTTTTGAACCAAAACATAAGCTGCTGCGTCTTTGACGCATGAACCCAACCGGAACCCCTGCATGACCCATGTTCTTTATCTCGCGCATGACCTGTCGGACCCCGCCATTCGCCGGCGGGTGCTGACCTTGCTTGCGGGCGGGGCGCGGGTGACGCTGGCGGGTTTCCGGCGCGGACAGAACAGGCTGGCGGAGATCGAGGGCGTCGTACCCGTCGTTCTCGGGGAAACGGCCGATGGGCAGTTTCTTCAGCGCATGGCGGCTGTAGCGAAAGCCAGCCTCTCGCTGGGCAAAACCTTGCGCGGCATACCCACACCGGATGTCATTCTTGCCAGAAACCTGGAGATGCTGGCTCTCGCGAAACGGGCCATGTCTCTTTACGACCGCCAGCCGGCGCTGGTTTATGAATGTCTCGACATTCACCGCCTGCTTCTCAACAAGGGCAAGCCCGGGCAGATGCTGAATGCCGCCCAGCGTTATTTCGCAGGCGACGCGAAGCTGCTGATCACCAGCTCTCCAGCATTCGTGGAGCATTATTTCAAGCCCGTCTCCGGCCTCAACCTCCCCGTCCTGCTGCAGGAAAACAAGGTTCTGGCGCTCGACGCCACCGTTGCCGCCACGCCGCAACCACGCGCCCCCGCCCCCGACGAACCATGGAAAATCGGTTGGTTCGGCGCGCTTCGCTGCCGCAAATCGCTCGAAATCCTCGCCGATTTTGCGAAGCGCATGGATGGCAAGGTCGAAATCATCCTGCGCGGCCGCCCGGCCTATTCGGAATTTGCGGATTTCGATGGCTTCGTGGCCGCGGCCCCGCATGTGCATTTCCACGGTGCCTACAAGAACCCCGAGGATCTGGCCGCCATCTACAATGAAGTGCAGTTCACCTGGGCGATCGACTTTTTCGAGGAAGGCCAGAATTCGAGCTGGCTCCTGCCCAACCGGCTCTACGAGGGCTGCCTTTACGGCACCCTGCCGATTGCACTGGCAGGCACGGAAACTGCCCGTTTCATCGAAAAGCGCGATATCGGTTTTGCCCTGCAAAATGCGGGAGCTGACGATCTGGCCGCTCTTTTCAACAGCATGACGCTGCAAACCTACGCGGAAGCCTTCGGCGCCCTCTCGGCGCTCGATAAAAAACAATGGCTGACCGACCGCGACGATTGCCGTCAGCTGGTCCAGCAATTGTCCTCTCTCGCCAAATCCGCTTCCGGCCATGCCCGGCAAGCGCAGTTTTCACCCGTGTAGTGCGTAGGGGGCAAATCATGGAAGGTCTTGGTCATTCCGGCATCAGAACTCTGATCGTCATTCCCTGCCTCAATGAGGCGAGGACGATCGAGGGGCTGCTCAATAAATTCACGGCTGCTATGCAGGGGCGTTTTTTCCGCATCGTTGTCGCCGATGGCGGCAGCACGGACGGCACCCGCGACATCGTTTCCGCCTTCACCGCAACGGATGAGCGCGTCACGCTTCTCGCCAATCCCAAGCGCATCCAGAGCGCCGGCATCAACCTTGCCGTTGCCACCTTCGGCGAGGATTTCGATTATCTCATCCGTATCGACGCCCATGGCGATTATCCGGATGATTATTGCCAGCGGCTGATCGAGGATGCCGATCGGACCGGTGCGGATTCCGTCGTTGTCGCCATGGACACGGTCGGACACGGCCTCTTCCAGAAAGCGACGGCAATCGCCCAGAATTCCAAGCTCGGCAATGGCGGCTCCAAACACCGCGAAGGCGCGAAAGGCCACTGGATCGACCATGGCCACCATGCGTTGATGCGGATTGCCGCCTTCGATGCGGTCGGCGGTTACGATGAAAGCTTCAGCCACAATGAGGATGCCGAACTGGATTTCCGGCTGCGCAAATCCGGTTTCCGCATCTGGATGACCGACAAAACCCGCATGACCTATTATCCCCGCGCCAGCGTCATGCCGCTCTTCAGGCAATATCTCGCTTATGGCCGCGGCCGCGCGAAGAACCTTTTGAAACACCGCTCGATCCCGAAGATCCGCCAGATGATTCCTCTCGCCGTTCTGCCGGTCTTCGTGCTTGCCCTGCTGTCGCTTGTACACTGGGCAGCACTTATTCCGCTCGGCCTCTGGATCGCCGCATGTCTGGGTTATGGCTTGTGGATGGCAATAGGTCAGAAGAACCCATACGGCCCGCTCGCCGCCTTTTCCGCAATGGTGATGCATCTGGCGTGGTCCACCGGCTTCTGGCTGGAACTCCTGAAATTCCGGGGAAGAAAGGCTGTCTCATGACCGACAACACCGTCGCCAACCCGCAATATTCCAAAACCGTCGATATCGGCATTTGCACCTACAGACGTCCGGCGCTCGTCGCCACACTTCTGTCACTCTTCGAACTGGAGGTGCCGGAAGGCGTGAAAGTTCGCCTGATTGTTGCGGATAATGACGAGGAGCCGAGCGCCAGGGCCAGTGTGGACCGCCTGCGCGAAACCGCCCCCTTCGAGATCACCTACGTGCATTGCCCGAAGTCGAATATTTCGATTGCCCGCAACGCCTGCCTGTCGGAATGCCAGGCGGACTATCTGGCCTTCATCGATGATGACGAGACCGCGCCGCCGCATTGGCTGGCTGCCCTTCTGGAAAAGGCCGACGAAACCGGCGCGGAGACCGTTCTCGGCCCGGTAACGGCAGTTTACCGTGAAAACGCCCCGGGCTGGATGAAACGCGGCGATTTTCACTCGACCGTTCCCGTCTGGGTAAATGGCGAGATCATCACCGGCTATACCTGCAACACGCTTCTCAAGATGGATGCGCCATCGGTGAAAGGCCGGCGTTTTGCGCTGGCGCTTGGCCAGAGCGGCGGTGAGGACACGCATTTCTTCTCGCATCTTCATGCTGCCGGCGGTCGCATCGTCTTTGCGGAAAAGGCCGTGCTCTCCGAGCCGGTGCCGGAAAGCCGCGCCCGTTTCATGTGGCTTGCCAAACGTCGTTTCCGCTCCGGCCAGACCCATGGCCGTGTGCTTGCTGAAAAGAAACCAGGCGCAAGGCGCGTGATGCAGGTGCTGAAGGCGGGATCGAAAGTGCTCTATTGCGCCGTCTTTGCCGCATTGAACGGGTTCAACGCCGTGCGCCGCAACCGTTATGCGCTGCGTGGCGCTTTGCACATGGGCTCGGCCAGCGGCGCCTTCGGGGTGCGTGAAATCCGCCAGTACGGCGCGGTGGAGGCGACCTGATGGAAAACCTCACATCGCAACCCGGCGACATTTCCGGTCTCGGACCGGATATCAGCTTCGTCATCGCCGCCTATAATGCCGCCGATACGATCGAAGCCGCCATTCAGAGCGCGCTCGACCAGCAGGGCGTGACGCTGGAGGTTATCGTCGTGGACGACCGCTCCTCTGACGAAACGATCCAGCTTGTCGAGGCCATTGCCGCCACCGATCCGCGTGTGCGGCTGCTTGCGCTCGAACAGAACCTCGGGCCGGGCGGCGCACGCAATGCCGGCATCGAGACCGCGGCCGGACGCTGGATCGCCGTGCTCGATTCAGACGACGTCATCCGCTCCGAACGCGCCGCCTGCATGATGTGCCGGGCGGAAGCCGCCAATGCCACCATCGCGGTCGACAATCTCGATGTCGCCTATATGGACGGCAGGCAGATGGAGACGATGTTTCCGGAAGAGTTTCTGGAGGAACGACCGGTCCTCACCCTTGAGGACTTCATTTCCTCCAACATCCTTTTCCGCTCCACCTTCAACTTCGGTTACATGAAGCCGATGTTCCGGCGCGATTTCCTTAATAACGAAGGATTGCGTTTCCGCGAGGATATCCGCATCGGCGAGGACTATATCCTGCTTGCATCGGCGCTCGCCGCCGGCGGTCTCTGCGTCATCGAGCCGAAGCCGGGCTACGTCTACAACATCCGCGAAGGCTCGATCTCGCGCGTGCTCGAAATTCATCACGTTGAAGGGATGATGCGGGCGGATCAGGAGTTTTTGAGCCATTACGCATTGCTGCCCGCTGCCATGGATGCACAGCAGGCAAGAAGCCGCAGCCTGCGGCTCGCACATAATTTCCTGACCTTGGTGGAAGACATCAAGCGCCGCTCGATTATCGGCGCGCTGAAGACAACGATCAGAGATCCCGCCGTGCTGGGCCATTTGAGAATGCCCATTGCCGTGCGGCTGAAGAGGTTGCGGGACGCGATGTTTGCGCCCGCGGCAAATACTGGGGTGAAAAGGCAGATTTCGTAAAATTTGTGAGCGGACAAATCTGTGCGCGGAGAAATCTGCAAGCGGACTGGGGACAGATCAAACCTTGATGAAGGAGAACGCGATGGACCTGAACAAAACTGTCAGAAAAGCCGTCATTCCCGTAGCCGGCAACGGCACGCGGTTTTTGCCCGCCACCAAGGCGATGCCGAAGGAAATGTTGACGATCGTCGATCGGCCGGTCGTGCAATACGCCGTCGATGAGGCCATGCAGGCCGGTATCGAGCACATTATTTTCGTAACCAGCCGCAACAAGACCGCCATCGAAGACTATTTCGACAGCGCGCCCGAGCTTATCAACACGCTCACCCGTTCCGGCAAAACGGTGCAGGTATTGCAGCTTGAAAAGATGCTGCCAGTCGCGGGCACTGTCAGTTACACGCGCCAGCAGGTGCCGCTCGGCCTCGGCCACGCCGTCTGGTGCGCGCGCGAACTGGTGGGCAAGGAGCCTTTCGCACTGCTTCTCCCGGATATGGTTTCCTATGGCGCACGCGGCTGCATTGCCGGGCTGATGGAACTTTACGACGAGGTCGGCGGCAATATTCTCGGTGTTGAAGAATGCCTGCCGGAAGAAGTGTCGTCCTATGGCGTCGTCGGCGTCGGGCAGAAGGTCAATCACGGCTTTGCGGTCACCGAAATGGTCGAGAAGCCGGAACCATCCAAGGCGCCTTCGAATTATTACCTGAACGGCCGTTATATTCTGCAGCCGGAAATCTTCGATATTCTCGCCAAACAGGAGCGCGGCGCGGGCAATGAAATCCAGCTGACCGACGGCATGAAACGGCTCGCCGAGAAGCAGGCCTTTCACGCGCAGAAATACACCGGGCGCACATTCGACTGCGGCAGCAAGCAGGGCTTCATCGCCGCCAATGTCGCCTTCTCGCTCATGCGCGCCGACATGGAGGCCCAGGTTCTCGCTTCCGTGAAGGAACTGGTCGCAAACCACGAAAGCCGCGTCCAGGCGGCCTGACTTTAATCGCGCCGCCGGGGAGGCGGTCGGCGCATCGATAACGGGGGCGGGAAGGCGAGCCAAGGCTCGGCTTCCCGCGTACCATTTTTAATTCACAAGGTAGGTCCATGCACCACAAGACCTTTAAATCCAATATCGGCTTTCCGGATCCCGGCAAGGATGCCGACACGTTCATCGACCTCGACCGCCTGTGGGCCGCCGTGGTTCGCCGTGCCAATGTCATTGCCGCCTCGGTCATCGCCGCCGTGGTTCTGGCCGGCCTTTATCTGGTGCTTGCGACCCCCGTTTACACCGCGATGACGCAGGTGCTTCTGGATGAAAGCCTTTCCCGCTACGCGGAAGAGGAATCACCGGTTCCCGCCGCCCAGATCGTCGACAACCGCATTGCAAGCGCCGTGGAAATCCTGAAGTCAAAGGAAATGGCGCTGACCGTGGTCGACAAGGCCAGGCTTTATGAGAATGACACCATCGTCAATCCGCCGATGTCGCCGGTGGAACTCGTAAAATCCTCCGTGCGCGGCATCGTTGATCTCATCCTGCCGGGCGACCCGCCCGCTTCCGAAGCCGCAATTCGCGCCGGACGCCGCGAAAAGGCGGCCGCCGTGCTGCAGCAATCGCTGACGGTGGAGCGTGTCGGCCGCAGTTCGGTCATCGCCATCTCCACCCGCTCGACGGACCGGCAGCTTGCAGCACAGATCGCAAAAACCTATGCACAGGCCTATCTGACCGAACAGCTGAACGCCAATTTCGATGCCAGCGAGCGCGCCTCCGTGTGGCTGCAGGAACGCATGACCGACCTCAACCAGCGTGCCCAGGCGGCCGAACTGGCGGTGCAGAAATTCAGGTCGGACAATAACATCGTTTCCTCGCGCGGCGAGCTGATGTCGGAAAGCCAGCTTGCCGATCTCAACGGTCAGCTTATCGCCGCGCAGGCGGATGCCGCGACCGCTTCGGCCCGTTATGGCCAGTACAAATCCATAATCGACCGTGGTCCGGATGCAGCCGTCGACAATGCGGTCGTTTCCGCACGCGACACCGACAATTCCGTCATTCAGGATCTTCGCAAACGCTACATTACAATCTCCGACCGTCTGCAGGGCGTCGCGCAGCAATTCGGCGCCGATCATCCACAAGCGGTCGCGCTGGACAGCGAAAAGAAAGAGGTTGCGCGCCAGATTTATCAGGAACTGCAGCAGCTGACCGGCAGCCTGAAGAACGAATATGAAGTTTCCAATTCCCGCGTGCAGTCGCTGCGCGACAGCATTGACCGTGTTGCCGGCAACAACTCGCAGGCCAATGTCACCATGGTGCAATTGCGCGAGCTGGAGCAGCGGGCAACCGCGTTGCGCACGCTCTATCAGTCCTATCTCGGCCGTTTCGAGGAAGCCTCGCAGAAGCAGTCGCTGCCGATCGCCAAGGCCCGCATCATTTCCGAAGCAGGTCTGCCAACGGCGCCTTCGAGCCCGAAAAAGACCATGACCATGGCGCTTTCGGTCATCCTCGGCCTGATGCTGGGTGGCGGCATTGCAGCGCTTCTCGAATTCCGGGATCGCTTCTTCCACACCGGCAACGATGTGCGCGACAATCTGCGCATGCGTTTTCTGGGCTACCTGCCCTTTATCGGGGAAAGGGGCGTAGAGCCGGCAAAAACGGGCACCAGCGCGGCCACCCCCGGCAGCGAGAACACCACCCTCGACGAAAGCGGCCAGGTCTCGTTCCAGAAGATGCTGCGCCTTGCCGTCGACAGCCCGCGCTCCAGCTTTGCTGAGACGCTTCGCAATGTGAAGCTGACGGCGGATGTCGTCATTCAGGAACGCCAGTGCCGGGTCATCGGCGTCATCTCCTGCCTGCCGAACGAAGGCAAGTCGGTCGTCGCACTCAATCTGGCCGGGCTGATCGCCTCCACCGGCAAACGCACGCTGGTGGTGGATGCCGACATTCGCAACCCCGGGCTCAGCCGCATGCTGACGACACGGCAATCCGCCGGTCTGGTGGAGGTCGTCCTTGACGAAATCCCGTGGACGCAGGCGGTGAAGGTCGACACCCGCACGAAGATGGGCATCTTGCCGGTTTCGACCAGCAACCAGTTCGCCCATTCAAGTGAATTGCTGGCTTCCTCCGGCATGCGCAAATTCATCGAATCGGCGCGTGAGGCCTGCGACTACATCATCGTCGACCTGGCACCGGTTGTTCCCGTCATCGATGCGAAAGCCTTTGCGCCGCAGGTCGACGGTTTTGTCTTCGTCACGGAATGGGGCAAGACGCCGATCCAGATGGTGCAGAACCTGATGGCGAATGAACCCCAGATCGCCAACAAGACGCTGGGCATCGTGCTCAACAAGACCGACATGACGGAATTGCAGCGTTACGCCGGCCCGGGCGGTTCGGAGCACTACCATGAGAGCTTCTCGGCCTATTACGGCGACGCCAAGCCTCCGGTGAAGGAGAACGCTTAAGCGTTGATCCGCCGCAAGGTGGCAGCGGACACAACTCAAGAACCTCTCCGTCGTCATCCTCGCCCTTGAGGCGAGGATGACGACGAGGGCTGAGAACGGGTGCAGCATTTTTAGACTGCCGATGGCCAGAAAATCGTCTTGCCGAAAAATCTCTTCGGCGTGAATTTCGCCGTCCGACCTATGGCATTGCCTCCCGAAATTGCGCATTGATGACGGAAAGAGCAATCGCAGGCAGGACCGAATTTCATGTCATCACCCATCGCCTTTGTTTCGCGGATGAATGCGGAGACGGAAACCGTCTGGAAGGAGGCGCTGCGCGCTGCGATGCCGCAGGAGCACATTCTTTCCTTTTCCGAACTCAGCGAAGAACAGCGGCGCATGGTGGAATTCGCCATCGTCGCCAACCCTGATCCGGCAGACATTGCAGCACTTCCGGGCCTCACATGGATCCACAGCCTGTGGGCCGGCGTCGAACGGCTCGTGCTGGAACTGGGAGAGAAGGCACCGCCGATTGTCCGGCTGAAGGACCCGGAGCTTTCGCGTGTCATGGCGGAAGCCGTGCTGGCATGGACATATTATTTGCAGCGCGACATGCCCGCCTATCGCGACAACCAGCAAAAAGCCCTCTGGCAAGAACTCGACTATCGCCATCCGGGCGAGATGACCATCGGTCTGCTCGGCCTCGGTGCACTCGGCGTGGCTGCGGCGGAACGCCTGCTTCACGCGGGCTTCAATGTTACGGGCTGGAGCCGCTCGTCCAAGGCAATCGAGGGGGTGGAAACGCTGACGGGCGATGACGGGCTGCAAGGATTGCTGGAGAAAAGCGACATTCTCGTCTGCCTGGTGCCGCTCACCGATGCGACGCGCGGTCTCGTGAACGCCAGCCGCCTCGCCGCAATGAAAAACGGTGCCGCAATCATCAATTTCGCCCGCGGAGCCGTCATCGTCGCCGACCACCTGATCGCGGCGCTTGATTCCGGCAAGCTTTCGCACGCGGTCCTCGATGTGTTCGAACAGGAACCACTGCCTGCAGCATCACCATTCTGGCAGCACCCGAAGGTCACCGTGCTGCCGCATATTTCCGCGCCGACCAGCCGGGAAAGCTCGGCACGGATCGTCGCCGGCAATGTCCGGACATGGCGCGAGACGGGCACCCTGCCGGAAACGGTCGATATGGCGCGCGGTTACTGAGACAGGACGGCGGGCGGTCTACTCCCCGGCCGACGTCTTTGCCGTATGCGCCAGTTCGACGGCCGAGATGATCTGCTGTTCGTCATAGGGCTTGGTCAACAGCACAGCGGTTTCCGGCGCTCCTTCCGGCATATGGCTGTCACCCGTTGCAAAAACGACGGCCAGTCCAGGCTTCCGGCGCAGAGCCTCCACCGCCAGCTCGCCGCCCTTCATGTCCGGCAGACCGATATCGGTGACGAGAACATCGATATGTTCCGACTCGATCGCTTTCAGCGCCTGTGCCGCATTTCCGGCCTCGACCACGGTGAAGCCGCTATCCGACAGCATCTCCGTCGAATTCATCCGGATCAGCTCGTCATCCTCTACCAGAAGCACACGAACCGGCCCGTTTTCATTCCCAATAGTCTTCGCAGGTTCGGCGGCCTTTGAAAGGTTCGATGCAGATGCCGACCTCCCTTTCACCAACGAAACCTGTTTGCGATTGGCTATGACGTGGCGGATGCGCCGCGCCAGCGCTTCGCGCGTATAGGGCTTGGAGAGAAGCTCAACCCCGGCATCCAGCTTGCCGCCATGCACGATGGAGTTTTCCGTATAACCGGAAGTGAAGAGCACCGCGAGATTTGGCAGCCGTTCCTGCGCCCGACGCGCCATTTCCCGGCTTTTCAAAGGCCCGGGCATCACTACGTCGGTGAAGATGACATCGATTGGAATGCCGCTTTCGACCACCGTCAAACCGGCCTGCGCGTCGCGGGCGGTCAGCACACGATAGCCGAGATCGTTCAGCGTCTCAACGACGGTGCCACGCACCTCTTCGTCGTCTTCCACCACCAGGATCGTTTCGGTTCCACCTTCGACAGGGCCGGTCGGCATGACCACTTCCCTGTCCTCGTCGGCGGCGGAGCGCGGCAGATACATCTTCACCGTCGTGCCCTGCCCCACCTCGCTATAGATGTTGACGTGACCGCTGGACTGTTTTGCAAAACCATAGACCATCGAGAGGCCAAGACCCGTGCCCTTGCCCTCCGGTTTGGTCGAGAAGAATGGCTCGAAAACCTTTTCCAGAATATCCGGCGACATGCCCGATCCGGTATCGGTGACGGCGAGCATGACATATTGCCCCGCCGAAACCTCCGAGTGTTTGCGGGCATAATCGCGATCGAGCACCGCATTGCCCACTTCAATCGTCAGCTTGCCATGCCCTTCCATGGCGTCGCGCGCATTGATCGCGAGATTGAGAAGTGCGTTCTCCACCTGGTTGGGGTCGGCATAGGTGTTCCACAGGCCGCCGGAGGTGATGACCTCCACCTCGATCGCCTCGCCGAGCGAACGGCGCAGGAGATCGTCCATGCCGGTGACAAAACGGGCAATGTTGATGACACGCGGCTCCAGCGCCTGCCGCCGGCCGAATGCCAGAAGCTGGCTTGCAAGCTTTGCGCCGCGATGGACACCCGCCAGCGCATTCTCCAAACGTCGCTCGGCGCGCTCATTGCCGGTCACATCCTTCGACAGCAATTGCAGATTGCCCGCGATTACCTGCAGCAGATTGTTGAAGTCATGCGCGACGCCACCGGTCAGCTGGCCGATGGATTCCATTTTCTGCGCCTGCTGCAGTGCCCTTTCGGTCTGGCGGCGCTCGGCGATTTCCGTCTCGACACGCGCTTCCAGCCCTTCGTTGAGCTGGCGAAGCTGCTCTTCGGCTCTTATGCGGTGGCGGATCTCGCGTTCGAGATTGCTGGCATGTTCCTTCAGCGTATTTTCGGCGCGCTGCTGTTCGGTGATATCCGTGTGAACACCGACCCATTCGGCAATGGCCCCGGCCTTGTCGAAAATCGGAACGCCACGGATTGCAAAGGTGCGGTAGACGCCGTCATGGCGGCGCACGCGGTGCTCCCACACATAGGTCGTCCGCGCGGAAACGGCTTTTTTCCAGCTTTCCAGCGAGTGTTCCCTGTCGTCGGGGTGAACCGCCTCGACCCAGCCAAACCGCTGATAGTCGTCAAAGCTCTGCCCGGTCAGCGCGGCCCAGGCCGGTTGCTCACCCAGCATCATTCCTTCGGCGCTGTTGGTCCACAGCACACCGTGCACGGCATCCACCGCGGCGCGGAAACGGTTGTTGCTGAGCACGATCTCCTGCTCGGCGCGCTTCCTCTCCTCGATATCGATGATCAGGACATAAATACCGTCGATGGACCCATCGGCGATATAGCGTGGAACGTAACGGATTTCGGCGGAACGCTTGCTGCCATCCGGTCTGCTGATCACGGTATCGGAAACAATCTTCTCGCCGCCGAGCGCACGATCGAGGTAGGCCCTGCGCGACTCGAAGAACGCCTCGCCGACAATGTCGGGAACGCTGCGGCCAATCACCTCGTCGGCGCTGCGGCCGAACCATTCCAGATAACCGTCATTGGCGAATTTATAGACATAGTCGCGATCGACATATCCCACCAGGATCGGCAGGGCATTGGTAAGTCGGCTTAGTTCCTTGCGGCTCTGTTCCAGCGCCTCGACGGCCTTCACCTTATCCGTATTGTCAAGGACGGTGCAAAGGACACCGTCCACCGTGCCGCCCTCATTATAGATCGGCGTGTAGAACAGGTCGAAGATCACCTCTTCCGGGCGGCCATTGCGCATCAGCGTCATCGGCTGGTCGCGATAGGCCATGACCTCACCGCGAAAGCCGGCTTCCAGAATGCGGCTGTTCCAGTCCCATATTTCCGGCCAGATGCCGGGCACGGTTCCGCCCAACGCCTGAGGATGATAATCGCCGGCGATTTCCGCATAGCCGTCATTGTAGATCATCACATGATCGGCGCCCCACATCAGCACCTGCGGAATGGGTGAATTGACGACGGAATTAGCCTTCTGCCTCAGATTTTGCGGCCAGTCGCCAATCGCACCGAGCGATGTCTTCGACCAGTCGAAGCCGCGCACAAGCTCACCCGTTTCACCGCCACCGATCGGCCATACCGGGGCAGCACGAAAATTGGTCATTCAATATCACCACAAAAAAAGAGACGAAATTTCCCGTAATACAGAACGGAATAAATGTCCAAGAAAACAGAAACTTCGTTTTATTGTTCCCGGCTTTTTCAGATTCCGGATAAGTTCCAGCCGCGACGAAAATGACTGCATGCATCACCGGCAAAGCGGCGGGAAAGCGACATCCGCAAGCCGCAAATTTTACAGATGCACCCGGTAAACGTGATGATTGATTGACGATTGCCATCCTCAATACGCCAGAAATTGCCGCAAACGGAACGACAACAAAGGAATTATTAAGCCTCAATACAAACGCTGACGGTCGCGGTGCCGTCCGCACCCGGGTCTCCGCCACACCGCGACCAGAGGGAACAAAAATGAAAATACTTTTGGGTGCCACAATTCTTTCCGCCGGCTTCGCCTTTTCAGGCGGCGTTGCCTTTGCCGCCGACTGTGGAAACGTCACCATCGCCAGCATGAACTGGCAATCCGCCGAAGTCGCCGCCAATCTCGACAAGCTCATTCTTGAAAAAGGCTATGGCTGCGCCGCCGAAATCGTCACCGGCGATACCGTGCCGACATTGACCTCCATGGCCGAAAAAGGCCAGCCGGACATAGCGCCAGAGGCCTGGGTCAGCCTGCAGCCGGAAATCGTCAAACAGGGCCTGGAAGGCGGCAAGGTCGTCGCAGGCGCCAAGATCCTCTCGGACGGCGCCGTTCAGGGATGGTGGATTCCGAAATATGTCGCGGACGCCAATCCCGACCTCAAGACCATTCCCGATCTCTTCAAACATCCCGAACTTTTCCCATCGCCCGAGGATAAGGCCAAGGGTGCCGTCTTCAACGGCCCGCAGGGCTGGGGCGGGACGGTCGTTACCGCCCAGCTCTTCAAGGCTTTCGGCGGTGAGAAGGCGGGCTTCACCCTCGTCGACACCGGCTCCGCCGCCGGCCTCGATGGCTCCATCGCCAAGGCTTACGAGGCCAAGCAGCCATGGGTCGGTTATTACTGGGCGCCCACGTCGCTGCTGGGCAAATATGAAATGGTGAAACTCGGCTTCGGCACTGAATATGACGCCGCCGAGTGGAAGCGCTGCACGTCCGTCGCCGACTGCGCCGACCCGAAGCCAAATGCTTGGCAGGTGGACGACGTGCAGACGCTGGTCAGCAAGACCTTTGCCGACCGCGCCGGCCCGGCCATGGATTATCTGAACAAGCGCGCCTGGACCAACGATACCGTCAACAAACTGATCGCCTGGATGACAGACAACCAGGCGACGGGCGAAGATGGCGCCAAACACTTCCTGAAGGAAAACGAGGCCCTCTGGACGGGCTGGGTTTCTCCTGACGTCGCGGAAAAGGTCAAGGCCGCCCTTTAAGGGGCGGCGCGACATATCTTTCCGGCAGAAGGCGTCCGCCAATGGCGGCGTCGAGCCGCATCGATGCCGGAAAGCCAATTGGCTTTCGTGGAGGCACGATGCGTCGGTTCGACAGAATAGAGCGTCCCGTCTGGCCTGGGAACAGACGTGCGGCGCTCTGGCGATTTTACTCCCGGAGCGCGGAGGATCTGGGTCCCCGCCTCCGCTTCGTCATGGAGAACAGGATATGGATTGGCTTTTCAAATTTCCGACCATGAATGACGATGCCCTGCGTGCGCTGAAGAAAGTCATCGACGAGGGTTTCCGGGCATTCACCCGAACCTATGGCAGCGCGATAGAGGGGCTCTTCACGCCCCTCCAGAGCTTCCTCATCTGGGCGGAAAGGCTTTTGATCGGCGCGCCCTGGCCGGTCGTTATTCTTATTGTCGGCGTGCTTGCCTGGTTCGCCAGCCGCAGCGCCACCATTGTTGCGCTGTGTTGCGGTATTCTTTTTGCCATCGGCTGGTTCGGCATGTGGGAAGACACGATGAAGACGGTCTCGATGATTTTCGTCTGCGCCGTTCTGTCCATCGTCATCGGCCTGCCGATTGGCATCGCCATGGCGCGCTCCAACCGCCTGCAGAATGTCGTCAATCCCATTCTCGACGTCATGCAGACGATGCCGAGTTTCGTCTACCTCATTCCCGTTGTCATGCTGCTCGGCATCGGCCGCGTGCCTGGTGTTATCGCCGTCGTCATCTACGCCATTCCGCCGATGATCCGGCTCACCAATCTCGGCATCCGCATGGTCGACCGTGACGTTCTCGAAGCCGCCGACGCTTTCGGATCGTCAAAGCGCCAGAAACTCTTCAAGGTGCAGCTGCCGCTCGCACTTCCCACCATCATGGCTGGCATCAACCAGACGATCATGATGGCGCTTGCCATGGTGGTCATCGCCTCAATGATCGGCGTGCAGGGTCTTGGCCAGCCGGTGCTGAAGGCCATCGCCAACCAGTATTTCACGCTCGGCGTATTCAACGGGCTTGCCATCGTCGGCATCGCCATCATCTTCGACCGCATCAGCCAGGCCTATGGCCTTCGACTGCAAAAACACCGGGAAGTGGCGCATGGCTAGTCAATCGATCGAAATCCGCAGCCTCTACAAGATCTTTGGCTCCAAGGCGGCGGACTATGTCGACGCCGTGCGGGGCGGCATGTCCAAGACGGAACTGAATGCCAGACACGGCCACGTGCTCGGTCTTCGCGATATCAGCATCACTATGCCCGGCGGCCAGATCACCGTGATCATGGGTCTTTCCGGCTCGGGCAAATCGACGCTGATCCGCCACGTCAACCGGCTGATCGACCCGACGGCCGGGGAAATCCTCTATGGCGGCACCGATGTCTGTCGCCTCAACGAAGCGGAACTTCTGGAATTCCGCCGCCACAAGACGGCGATGGTGTTCCAGAAATTCGGCCTGCTGCCGCATCGCAACGTACTGCAGAATGTCGTCTACGGGCTCGAGGTGCAGGGCGTCGACAAGCGCGAGCGGGAAGAGCGGGCCGAAGTCTGGATCCGGCGCGTGGGTCTGGAAGGTTTCTCCAGCCACTATCCAAACCAGCTTTCCGGCGGCATGCAGCAGCGCGTGGGTCTCGCCCGGGCTCTGACCAACAATGCCGAAATCCTGTTGATGGATGAAGCCTATTCGGCGCTTGATCCGCTTATCCGCGTCGACATGCAGACGGTGCTGCTTGAATTGCAGAAGGAACTGAAGAAGACCGTCGTCTTCATAACCCATGATCTTGATGAGGCGCTGCGGCTCGGAGACAAGATCGCCATCCTGCGCGACGGCGAAATCATCCAGCAGGGCACGGCCGCCGAAATCGTCATGTCACCGGCAGACAGCTATATCGAAGCCTTCGTGGAAGAGGTCAATCGCGGCCGGGTCATCCGTCTTGGGGCCATCGTCCAGCCGGAATTTTCGGGTCAGTCGCGTCTTCAGCTTGCTGCGGATATGACGGTCGAAGAGGGCCTGCGCGCACTCGTCAGGGAAAATGTCGCCAGCGCCACGGTCATCAGCGAGAACGGCAAGGCGCTTGGTTCCGTCACCACTGATACCATCATGCGCTGCCTCGTCAGGACCACGCCGGGTTCGGAAACCGGCATGGCGGAACGGCTCTCAGGCTGAGCGTTCAAGCCAGGCGTCCATGCCCTTGGCGGCGGCCTTGCCGGTGGCGAAACAGGCCGTCAGCAGATAACCGCCGGTCGGCGCTTCCCAGTCCAGCATTTCCCCGGCGGCAAACACGCCGGGGAGCCTTTTCAGCATGTAATTTTCATCAAGGCCGCCCCAGACGATACCGCCGGCCGATGAAATCGCCTCGGCAATCGGCCTTGGCCGCAAAAGCGGAATTTCCGCATGTTTTATTCGTGCGGCGACCAGATCATCCGGCATGGCCGCTATATCGGGAAAGATTTCCCGTAGAAGCCCAACCTTGACGGCGGAGAGGCCACCAGCCTTGCGCAGGCGGTTTGCGAAACTTTCCTTGCGGCCGAGCTTTGCGAGATCCAGGCTGAGGCGCTCCACGGTGCGCCCCGGCGCGAGATCAACGACAAGCGAAGCCTTGCCCGTCTGTTCCAGCCGGTCGCGCAATGCAGCGGAATGGGCATAGATGACGCTGCCCTCAACCCCGTTCTGCGTCACCACGAACTCGCCCTGAAACGCACCTGCGGCAGAAATGGTGATGACGGATTTCAGCGCCTCGCCTGCAAAACGCTGCCGGAACACATCGCTCCAGTCGACATCAAAACCGCAATTGGCAGGTCTGAACGGGTCAAGCGCCACGCCCTTTGTCGCCAATGCTGGAACCCATGCGGCATCCGACCCCAGACGCGGCCAGCTTGCGCCGCCGAGCGCCAGAAGAACGGCATCGGCCTTGACGGGAACCTCGCCTTCCGGTGTCGCGACAACCAGTCGATCGCCTGAAAAGCCCGTCCAGCGGTGCCGGGTCCTGATGGTCACACCCTGCGCTTCCAGCCGGACGAGCCATGCCCGCAACAGCGGCGAGGCCTTCATGACGGTTGGAAACACCCGGCCGGAGGTGCCGACGAAGGTTTCCTGCCCCAGACCCTGCGCCCAGTCGCGCAGCATGTCGGGCGTGAAATCGTCAAGCGCCGCGCGCAGTCTTGGCCCGGCTTCGCCAAAACGATTGACGAAACTGCCGTAGTCTTCGGCATGGGTGATGTTGAGACCGGATTTCCCGGCCATCAGCAATTTGCGCGCCACGGTCGGCATCGCTTCGAACACCGTCACGACATGGCCTGTAGCCGACAGCACTTCGGCCGCCATCAGCCCCGCCGGCCCGCCGCCGACAATCGCGACCCGCCTTGCTTCCTTCAAAACCCGCTCCATCGCCATCTTAGCCATCGTGGCCTTATACCGATTTCCGTGACTGAATATATGCGATATTGAAACGCGCATGTTCACGCTCGATCGACCCGTCACCTTTTCGCAGGATATCAAGAAAAGCCGCTTCATCGCCTTTGCAGCACCCGTGACCGGTGAGGAAGACGCGAAAACCTTTCTGGCGGCGCATTCTGATGTCGATGCAAATCACAATTGCTGGGCCTGGCGGACCGGTCAGACCTATCGTTTCAGCGATGACGGCGAACCTTCCGGCACTGCCGGAAAACCAATCCTTCAGGCAATTGATGGTCAGACGCTGGACAATGTCGCCGTTCTCGTCATCCGCTGGTTCGGCGGCATCCTGCTCGGCAGCGGTGGCCTCATGCGCGCCTATGGCGGCACGGCGGCGGCCTGCCTTCGACTTGGAGAAACCTCGCCGGTCATCGCCTATGTCAGCGCGACGCTGAGCTGCCCCTTTTCCGATCTGGCTCTGGTGAAATCACGCCTCGCCGCCACGCAGAACCTGCGCGTGGAAAAGGAGGATTTCACCGGCACCGGCGCGGATATGCTGCTTTCCATTCCGGCGGAGGAGGCGGAACGCCTGACACGGCTCATCAGCGATCTGACCAGCGGGCGCGTCAATCTCGATATTCCGGACTAATATCATATTGTGGGTCGGCATCTGGCCCGCTGCGCGATTTGTGCTAAGGAAGCGCAATGTCATCTGAGCTTTCCAACCCCGTCTATCATCCGCCGCTCGAACCGTGGCTCACTATCGTGCATCGGGATGACGATCTGCTGGTGCTCGACAAGCCGAGCGGGCTTCTGTCGGTGCCGGGGCGCGATCCGGCGCTGTCCGACAGTCTTTTGACGCGTGTGCAGGAGCAATTTCCAAAAGCGCTGATGATCAACCGGCTGGACAAGGATACCTCCGGTATTGTGCTGATGTCCCTGAACCGCAAGGCGCACGCTGCGGTCGCCGCCCAGTTCGAGAACCGCCAGACGCGCAAATCCTACGTGGCCGTCGTCTGGGGAGAGATCGAAGGCGAAGAGGGTAACGTGGACCTGCCGCTCGCGATCGACCCGGAAAACAAGCCCCGCCACCGCGTCGACCATGAAAATGGCAAGCCGGCGCAAAGCCTGTGGCGCGTGCTGGAAAGATTGCCACTTCCCGCAACGAGGCTCGCACTTACCCCTCTCACCGGCCGCACCCATCAATTGCGGGTGCATATGAAGGCTCTCGGCCATCCGATCCTTGGCGATGAATTTTATGCCGAAGGTGAGGCGCTTGCCGCCGCGCCGCGCCTGATGCTGCATGCCGAGGCGGTGGGCTTTCGCCACCCGGATGGCCGTGACGTCACCTACACCGTGCCCTGCCCGTTTTGAGGCCTGCGATGAAAGAACAAGACGAAAGCTTCGTGGTGGATTTTGTCGGCGGTGCGGTCGGGCATCGTTTCCGCTCCGGCGAGGGGCGTGGACAGGCCCTGCCGAAAGCCGCAGGCTTCACCAAAGGCCGCACCCCAAAAATCGTGGATGCCACGGCAGGGCTCGGGCGGGATGCCTTTCTGCTCGCATCACTCGGCGCGGAGGTGACGTTGATCGAACGCTCGCCGGGCATGCATGCCTATCTCGCGGACGGCATTCGCCGCGCATTGGAGGCCGGCGGCGCCTATGCGGAGGCCGCGTCGCGCATGACGCTGCTGCAGGGTGATTCAAGGCACCTGCTGAAAGAACTTTCGCCGGAAGTGGTGATTGTCGACCCCATGCATCCGCCGCGCCACAATACGGCGCTGGTGAAAAAGGAGATGCGGGTGTTGCGCGAACTGGTGGGATCCGATCCCGATCAGGTGGAACTGATGGAGGCGGCGCTTGATAATGCAACGAAACGGGTTGTTCTTAAATGGCCCCTGCGCGCCGAACCTATGCCGGGCATTCGCAAACCCTCGCATCAGATAATGGGCAAGAACACCCGTTATGATGTCTTCATGATCTTCGGAAAATCAGTCGATCCCGAGGAATGATCAGCGGAAGTTGGGCTTGCGCTGCGCATTCATCAGGAGTTCGTGCCGGGATGCGAACTCGCCAAACAATTTTCTCAGCCGTGTCTCCTCGGCCTTGTCCAGTCGGTAACGGCGACAGAATTCTGCGACATTGAGGATCGGTTTGGTTCTGTTCCCGTCTATGGTCTTGTTGTCAATGATCTGCATGGCGCCCTCCGTATAACCAGAGGGAAAACGTGGATGCATGATTGCGGTTCCCTACGAATTCGTACGGATGATAAAAGAGGGCGTCGCCTGCACACGAACTCATCAAGTTTTCTTGAAGCTATCGCAAGAAACGAAATCCTCCCCAAATGGTTTGTGCCTGACGCAAACGAAGGAAGGGAGACCCATGTTCCGCAACAACCGATTTCTGAGTTCGACGATGCTATTTGCGCTGCTTGCCGTACCGCTTGCTGGCGCCGCCCACGCACAGACCGCCCCGGCTGCCGAGACGAAACGGGCCAATGCGCCGGATCAGAAACCGGCTTTCGAGGGTCAGACCCGTGCGCCACAGGCCGCAACCCAGCCAGACGTCGAAAAAACCGTCATTGCCGAGGGCCTGCCACATCTCTGGTCGATGGAGTTTCTGCCCGATGGCCGCATGATCGTTGCGGCCAAGGAAGGCGCCATGCATATCGTCGCCGACGGCAAGGCCGGCCCCGCCATAGAAGGCGTGCCGGAAGTCGCCTCTGCCGGACAGGGCGGTCTTCTCGACATAGCGCTTGCGCCGGATTTCGAGACATCGCGCACCATCTTCTTTTCCTTCTCCGAACCGCGTGACGGCGGCAATGGCACCTCGGTCGCCTCGGCAAAACTGACCGAGGAAGGCGGCGCGGCCAAACTTGAAAATGTCGCGGTTATCTTCCGCCAGATGCCGACCTATGATGGCGACAAGCATTTCGGCTCGCGTTTGGTCTTCGGGCCGAATAACGAGCTTTATGTCACTGTCGGCGAACGCTCCGATGCGACGCCGCGCGTGCAGGCGCAGGATCTGTCCAGCGGCCTCGGCAAGGTCTTCCGCATTGATGCGCAAGGCAAAGCCTTCGAAGGCAATCCCTTCGCCGGCCAGCAGAACGCCCTTCCCGAGATATGGAGCTACGGCCACCGCAACCTGCAGGCGGCAGCATTGGACGGAGAAGGCAGGCTCTGGACCGTGGAACACGGCCCGAGAGGCGGCGATGAACTGAACCTGCCGAAAGCAGGCCTGAACTATGGCTGGCCTGTCATAACCTACGGCATCGAATATAGCGGCAGGGCCGTTGGTGAAGGTGCCACGGCCAAGGAAGGCATGGAGCAGCCGGTCTATTATTGGGACCCGGTCATCGGCCCCTCCGGCATGGCGTTTTATGAAGGCGACCAGATTCCCGAATGGAAGGGCGCCTTCATCGTTGGCGGTCTAGTGAGCCAGGGCCTCGTCATCCTGCATCTGGATGGCGACAAGGTTGCGACCGAAAGCCGGCTGCCGCTCGAGGCGCGCATCCGCGACGTGAAGGTCGGTCCGGATGGCGCGATCTATGCCGTGACCGAGGAGCGGGGCGGCGGCGAATCCCAGATCCTGAGGATCGCCAAGGCCGGTTGATAAAAACGGATAATCGATACGGACAGGCCGCCGGAACGAAGGCGGCCTGTTTTTCGTTTGCCGCAGCGTGAAACCTGCCGGAAAAAACGATGCCACAACCAACCACCCGCCTTCTTGCCAAAATCGGACTTGCCTATGTCAACGATCAGGAACCGGGGATAGCCCGCGAAAAGCGCGGGCGCGGTTTCTGTTACCGGCTGCCGGGTGGCGAACTCCTGTCCGATAGCGTTGAATTGAAGCGCATCAAGTCGCTCGGCGTACCACCTGCCTATAGAGACGTCTGGATATGTATCGATCCCGCCGGGCATTTGCAGGCCACGGGCTTCGATGCGCGCGGGCGAAAGCAATATCGTTACCATCCCGACTGGCACGCCATGCGGGGCGAGACGAAATTCTTCCAGCTGAAAAGCTTCGGCAAGGCGCTGCCCGCCATCCGCCGTCGTGCCATCGCCGATATCGAAAGGCAGGATCATGGGCAGGAGATGACGCTCGCCGCCCTTACACTGCTTCTCGATGCCGCGTATCTGCGCGTCGGCAACCGCTCCTATCTCGAAACCAACGGCACCTATGGCGCAACCACCTTGCTCAAACGGCACGTGTCTTTCGGTGAAACCATCGAGCTGCGGTTTGCCGCAAAGGGCGGGCAAAAGGTGAAGCGCCAGCTGCGCCACCCCCGCCTTCAGAAAATCCTCGAAGAAATCGCCGATCTGCCGGGCAAGGAGCTGTTTGTCTGGCAGGACAGCGAAGACCGCGTGCATTCCGTCGATTCAAGCGATCTCAACGCCTATCTTTCCCGCATTGGCGGTCAGGGCATCTCCGCCAAGACCTTCCGAACCTGGGGCGGCACCCTGGCCGCCTTCTGCCATGCGATGGAGCATGTGGCAGCCGGTGAAAAACCCAGCATCAAGGGCATGTGCCAAGCAGCGGCGATCGAGCTTTCCAATACGCCCGCCATCTGCCGCAAGAGCTACGTCCACCCTGCCGTTCTCGATATCGCGACGGAGGAGAAGGCGCAGAAGAAGCTTGGCCGCATCCTGAAGGTCGGGGCAAAGCCCGTTTCCGGCCTCAGGGCGGATGAAAGACGGCTGCTTGCCTTCCTGCCCTGACGATCAGCGGCTTCCCGCCCATTCCGCCAGTTCCCGCTCGGCCCTTTCGAGAGCGCTATAGTTCAAAAGCTTTCGCAGGAAGGCAACGGTGACGGCACGGGTCCGCAGATTATAGCGACCTTCCGCCTCGTCGTCGCCCGCCGCCTGATGCACATTGAGCTTCTCATACAGGCTTTGCAGACGGTTCTGCACGCTGCGTAGCGACAGGTTGCGGCGGCGCGCAATCGCCTTGTCGGTGAGGCCAAGCGCGACATCGACAAGGATTTCATATTCGGAATCGGTAAAGCCATGCGCCTTGCCGAGGCTCTTTTCCTGAAGGCCGCGCACTTCACGGTCGATCACGCATTGCGCCTCGATGAAGATGCTGCGCAGCGCCAGCCGCAACCGGTCGTCGGAGGCTGATTTCAGCACGTAGCCATAGGCGGCGCCTTCCGGCACGATACGGGAGACCCCACGCACATAGGCCTCGTCGGAATAGTTTGACCAGAACAGGATGCGGGTGTCCGGCCGCTCCTTCCAGATGGTGCGCGCCGCCTCTATGCCGTTGCGCTCGTTCATCTGTAAATCCATGACGATATGGGCGGCGCGATTTTCCCGCGCCAGCTTTTCGCCGGTTCTGCCGTTTGACGCCTCAAGAACCTTGTCGCATTCCGGCAGGGCCGCTCGCACCGCCTCATTCAGATAGGCACGGTGCAGCGCATCGTCCTCGACGATCAGCACATCCATGTCACAGGTCCTCCCGCCGGTCGAAAGCATCTTCCGGCAATGTGACGGTGATGCGGGTTCCCGCTCCCGTGCCATTGCCGCCAATATCGAATCTGGCTGAAATCAGCCGCGCCCGCGTCTTCATATTGCCGATGCCGAGGCCTCCGGAGGCCCCGCCTTCGCCGCCGCCGCTGCCGTCATCGCTGACCGTCACCCGCAAACCGCCGTCGATTGCGGTCAGTTTCACGGCAATCACTTCGGGCTGGGCATGGCGAATGGCATTGTTCACCGCCTCCTGCACGATGCGGAACAGGGAGATGGCCACCGTCTTGTCCAGCCTTTCCACCAGCCCGTCCGTCTCATCCGTCACCGACCAGTCGATTGCCGATCCGCTATCGCGCACGGAACGGTCCACATAGGTCTCGATGGCCTCAACGACGCCGAACAATTGCAGGATGGAGGGTTTTGCCTCCTCGATGATCTCGCGCAGATCCTGCATGCAATGCTGCAGGCTGCGCACCACCGGCTCCAGCATCTCGCCTGAAAGGTCGGGGGTATGGCTCATGCGCTCGATGCGCCGCGCCAGCCGTGTCAGGTCCGCCAGCGTCTGGTCGTGCAGATCCATGCCGATCCGCTGCCGCTCGGCCTCCAACGCCTCGGTCAATTGCAGCGCGCCGAGCCGCAGGCCCTCCTCGCGGGCATTGGCGCGCGCTTCCTCGATGGCGGAGCGTTTGGCCTGCTCGGCGGCGCGGATGGCGTAGAAATAGGGCGCCAGCAAATCCGCAACCGCGCGGGCATTGGCCACATCCTCCATCGTATAGGCGTCCGACTGGTGGGAGGAGCAACTCAGCGCGCCGATGATATCGCCATGCACCTTCATCGGCACATGCAGCCGGCTATGCAGGTTAAGTTCGATGATCGGGCTCGAAAACGACCCTTCGAAATGAAAGCGCGGATCGGAACAGGCGTCGCCGCTCAAGAGGTATTCCACCTCGCCTGACAGCAGCGAACGGATCGGACTACCGGTCAGAAGGGCGGGCGGGAGCCTGCTCCAGGCACTGGCCAGACCGCTTTCATAGGCGATGTGATATTTGTCATCCAGCTGCTTGATGCAGACATCCATATGATCATGCGGGATGATATGGCTGATCTCGGTTGCGACCGCTTGGATGATGGCATTAAATTCGAGCTGCCCGGCGAGCAGCCGCGAAATACCCATATAATGGTGGAAAAGAGCGCTTTTCGGCGTATCCAGCATGTGCGGACGCCCTCCCAAGCGCCTGCCTTGTCGATCTCTGGCGGCGCAGTTTCGACATATCAGAACGCCGCATCACCATTCTGCGCCCGGCAAGGCCATTTCGTCCTGCGGGTTCCCGCATGCTTTCTGCGGAAACCCGCAGGAAGATTGCCGTGATCCGCCTGTACAAGCCAAACCTTCTTGGTCATTCTCGCTTGTACTGGGGAAAGGAGCTCCAGTGCAAAGGAATTCCGTCTGCCGCCGAGGAGATTGCGACAGACAGGTGTTTCCGGGCTCGAAAAGGGCAAGCCACCAGGGAGGAAATCAATGGCTATCAGGAAGATGCTTCTGGCGTCGGCCGCTGTCGCATGCGCAGCTTTGCCGATCACCGCTCATGCCGATACGTCGGCCAAAAAAATCGCGCTTTCAAACAATTATGCCGGTAATTCCTGGCGTCAGGCAATGCTGACGAGCTGGGACAAGATCACCAAGCAGGCGGTTGCCGACAAGCAGGTCGCCGCCGCTGACGCCTTCACCACAGCCGAAAACCAGGCGACCGAACAGGCCGCGCAGATCCAGAACCTCATTCTTCAGGGTTACGACGCGATCGTCATCAATGCCGCTTCGCCGACCGCGCTTAACGGAGCGGTGAAGGAAGCCTGCGATGCCGGCATCACCGTCGTATCATTCGACGGCATCGTCACCGAGCCCTGCGCATGGCGCATCGCCGTCGATTTCAAGGCGATGGGCGAAAGCCAGATCGACTATCTCGCCAAGGCCATGCCGAAGGGTGGAAACCTGCTTGAAATACGTGGCCTTGCGGGCGTTTCAGTGGATGATGAAATCCACGCCGGCATCGCCGCCGGCGTCGCCAAGAACCCGCAGTTCAAGATCGTTGGTTCCGTCAATGGCGACTGGGCGCAGGACGTCGCACAGCGCGCCGTCGCCGGCATTCTGCCGAGCCTTCCAGAAGTCGCGGCCGTCGTGACGCAGGGCGGCGACGGTTACGGTGCGGCACAGGCTTTCGCTGCCGCCAAGCGCCCGACACCCACCATCGTCATGGGCAACCGTGAAGACGAGCTGCAATGGTGGAAACAGCAGAAGGACGCAAGCGGTTACGAGACCATGTCCGTCTCCATCGCTCCCGGCGTCTCGACGCTCGCTTTCTGGGTGGCGCAGCAAATCCTCGACGGCAAGGATGTGAAGAAGGATCTGACCGTGCCCTTCCTGCGCATCGATCAGGCCAATCTCGAGGAAAACCTGAAGACGACCCAGAAGGGCGGCGTGGCGAATGTGGAATATTCGCAGGAAGACGCCCAGAAGGCCATCGCATCGGCCAAATAGGCCGGATCGGCCCAGAGCCCCACTATTGCGGCGCTCCCGGAACGGGCGCCGCAATAGCCACCGTATCATCCGATTTCACATCACTGGCGTAGTTGCTCATGAATGACATCATCGAGGCGGAAGAAGTCGTCGCTGCGCGCGGCGTGAAGGTCGTGTTCGGCGCGGTAAGGGCGCTGGATGGGGCCGATCTCGTCATCCGCACGGGGGAATGCCTCGGGCTCGTCGGCCATAACGGCGCGGGAAAGTCCACCATCGTCAACGTCATCAATGGCGGGCTGACGCCGCATGAGGGTTCCGTTTCCTATGGCGGCAACGAAAACCGCCACGGCATTGCCGCCGCGCGCGCGAACGGCGTTCGCTGCGTGTTTCAGGAACTGTCGCTCTGCCCGAACCTGACGATCAGCGAAAATGTCCGCATCATGCATACCGCCACGGGTGGACGAAACTGGCGCGGCCGTGCGCTGACGACGATCCGCCAGACACTGGATGAAATTTTCCCCGGCCACGGCATCGATTGCGAACTGACTATCGCTGAACTTTCCATCGCCGAACGCCAGATGGTGGAAATCGCCATCAATTTCTGCCGCATACCGCGCGCACCGAGACTGGTGATCCTCGATGAGCCAACGTCCTCCCTCGATGCCGGTCTCGCCGAGCAGCTGATGGACTACGTCCGCCGTTTCGTGCGTGAGGGCGGCTCGGTTCTGCTGATCTCTCATATTCTCGGCGAAATTCTTTCGACGGCCACCCGTATCGTGGTGATGAAGGACGGCCGGGTGGTGGCCGACCGGAAGGCCGCCGACTTCACCACCCGCTCGCTGGTTGAGGCCATGGGCAGCGTCGTCAAGGAACAGGACAGGCGGCGGGGTGAAAGCCGCAAGGCGGGCGAGAAGGTGCTTTCCATGCCGGCACGCCGGGGCGAAGGCCTTGCCTTCGAGGCCTTTCGCGGCGAGATCGTCGGCCTTGCCGGTCTCGGCGGCCATGGCCAGACCGAAGCGCTTCTCGATCTTTATCTTGCCCGCAACAATAGCTGGCTGCCCGCGCGCAAGACCGATATCGCCTTCGTGGCGGGCGACCGCAGCCTGAACGGCACCTTCCCGCTGTGGAGCATCCTCAAAAACCTGTCCATCGCCTCGCTCAGGGATATTTCAGCCGCAGGCATGGTGGACAGAACCAAGGAAACCGAGCTTGGGGCGCAATGGAAAAAGCGCATCGAAATCCGCACGCCCGACATGGGTAACAAGATCCTCTCACTCTCCGGTGGCAACCAGCAAAAGGTGCTTTTCGCCCGCGCGCTTGCCACCACCGCCAGCACCGTTTTGATGGACGACCCGATGCGCGGCGTCGATATCGGCACCAAACAGGAGGTTTATGACATCTTGAGAACCGAAGCCTCCCACGGCCGCACCTTCATCTGGTACTCCACCGAAATGGACGAAATCCGTCTCTGCGACCGGGTCTATGTGTTCCGCGACGGCGCCATCCAGGCGGAACTCGTCGGCGACGATATTACCGAGCAGAATGTGCTGGCGGCCTCCTTTGCCGGAGAAGACCACGCATGAAACTCTCGGCAAACGCGCTCCGCCTCATCATTCCCGCCGCCTCGCTCGCCTTCCTGCTCGCCGCCGTTTTCTACATGCAGCCGCGCGCCATGAGCTATACCGGCATGAACCTGCTGTTCAATCTGGCGGTGCCGATTGCGCTCGCCACCATTGCGCAGATGCTGATCATGTCGGTCAACGATCTCGATCTGTCGATGGGCACCTTCGTCAGTTTCTGCGCCTGTGTGACCGCCACTTTCCTGCAAACCACGCCGATCCTCGGTATTGCGATCTTTGCCGGTGCGATTGCGGTTTATGCACTGCTGGGCGCCATCATCCATATTCGCGCCCTGCCCTCCATCGTCGTCACGCTCGGCATGAGCTTCGTCTGGGGCGGCCTTGCCGTCCTCATTCTGCCCTCGCCCGGCGGCCAGGCCCCCGCCTTCATCCGGGCGCTGATGACGGCAAAACCGCCTTTCGTGCCGATCGCCATCGTCGCCAGCATCCTGATCGCGGTCGTCGCCCATTATATCGTCATGCGCTCTTCCTTCGGCGTGCTGATGCGCGGTGTCGGCGGCAATTTCCGCTCGGTCGAACGCTCCGGCTGGTCGGTCGTCGGCATTCGCGCCGCTACCTTTGCGCTGGCCGGTTTCTTCGCGGTGCTGTCCGGTATCGCCCTTGTCGGGCTGACGACATCGGCCGACGCCAATATCGCGCTTCGCTACACGCTGCTGTCGATTGCGGGCGTCATCCTCGGCGGCGGTGAATTCGTCGGCGGCCGGGTTTCGCCCATCGGCGCCGTCATCGGCGCGCTGACGCTCACCCTTGCCGGTTCCTTCCTGTCCTTCATGCGCATTTCGCCGGACTGGCAGATCGGCGCGCAAGGGGCGATCCTCATCATCGTGCTGGCGCTGCGCATCCTGCTCAACCGTCTCGAAAAGCGGGAGAAAAACCAATGAACGGGCTTTCGTCTCTTTCGAAAAAACCATGGATATGGTCGTTCGCCGCAACGGCTGCGGTCTGGATCGTGACCGTCATGTTCACCGGCGGCGCCAGCTCCTTCGGCCTGTCGCACGCAGCCCTGACCTTCGCGGCCTTTTCCGTGATCGTCGGCATCGGCCAAATGTTCGTCATCACGCTCGGGCCGGGCAATATCGACCTCTGCGTGCCCGCAACGATGACGCTTTCCGGCACGCTGGCGCTCAAATTCATGGATGTGTCCGATGGTCTCATCCTGCCGGGATTGCTGATCGCCATCCTGATCGGCATCGCCATCGGCATCGGCAATTATGCGCTGATCAAGCTCCTGCGCATCCCGCCCATCATCGCGACGCTCTCCATGAGTTTCATCGTGCAATCCATCGCCATCTGGTCGAACCGCGGCCTGCGCATCAAGCCGCCGGAAACACTGGCCACCTTCGCCACGTCGAGCACGGTCGGTATTCCGAATGTCGCTCTCGTCGCACTGCTGCTCTCCGTCATCGCCTGGCTGCTGCTCGACCGCTCGTTTTACGGACGCTGGATTTCCGCCATCGGCCAGAGCACCTTCGCCGCCCGCATGACCGGTATTCCGGTGGACGGCGCACGTTTCGTCACCTATGTGCTCTGCGCGGTGCTGGCGGCGATTGCCGGTTATCTGCTCGCCAGCTTCTCCGGAGGTGCTGCGCTCAACATGGGATCGGAATATCTGCTGATGTCCATTGCCGTCGTTGTGATCGGCGGCACGGCGGTGGCGGGTGGTGATTCCAACGTCCCCGGCATATGGGGTGCCTCGCTCTTCATGTTCCTGGTGGTTTCGATGCTGAACACCTATGGTTTCGGCGCGGGCATCCGCCTCATCCTCACCGGCCTCATCATCATCTCCGTCATCCTTCTGGCAAGCGGCCCCAAGGCCACGCGCTGAACCCATAACGACAAGCCCTCAAGCGGACCACGCTCATGACAACAGACAACGCCTCCCCTTACGAAATCCACGATGACCGCTTCCGCCTTCTGATCGTCGGCAATGCGGAACTGGAAGAGCTTTACTCCGGCTGCCGCTGGGCCGAAGGCCCGGTGTGGTTTGCCGATCTGAACTGCCTGCTGTTCAGCGATATTCCCAATGAGCGCATGCTGCGCTGGGTGCCGGATGGTGGGGTCTCGGTGTTCCGCCACCCCTCCAACTTCACCAATGGCAACACCCGCGACCGGCAGGGACGACTGGTTTCCTGCGAACATGGCGGCCGCCGCGTCACCCGCACCGAAGTCGACGGCTCGATCACCGTTCTTGCCGACAGCTACGGCGGCAAGCGGTTGAACTCGCCCAATGACGTGGTGGTGAAATCCGATGGCAGCGTCTGGTTCACCGACCCCACCTACGGCATTCTTTCCGATTACGAGGGCTACAAGGCGGAACCCGAGCAGAAGACGCGCAACGTCTACCGGCTCGATCCCGCAACCGGCGAGATCACGATCGCCATCGACGATTTCGTGCAGCCAAACGGTCTGGCTTTCTCGCCTGATGAAACCAGGCTCTATGTCGCCGACAGCTCCTACAGCCATGATGTGTCCCGGCCGCGCCATATCCGCGTCTTCGATGTGGTGGATGGCGTGAAGCTCGCCAACGGCCGGGAATTCTGCAATCTCGACAATGGTTTGCCCGACGGTTTCCGCCTGGATACGGCGGGCAACCTGTGGACGAGCGCCGGCGATGGCGTCCACTGCTTCTCACCTGATGGCACGCTGCTCGGCAAGATCAAGGTGCCACAGACGGTCGCAAACCTCACCTTTGGCGGGCCGAAAAAGAACCGCCTGTTCATTACCGCAACGAAATCGCTCTATTCGGTCTATGTCGCCGCAACCGGCGCACAGACACCGTGAGGCGTTGAAAACCGAAGTTCATTCGGTGGGAAGGAACTGGCAAGACACGTTTACCGCGCTATAAAAGCGGAATGAACGACGATTCCAGCCCCTCCCTGACCGACGACATGGCCCTGGATGGCGAAACGCAGGCCAGCGAACCGACCAGCCGGATGCTGTCATGGGCGCGCAATTCCGCGCTCTACCGGCTGGAACAGCGCATGATGACGGAAAAGCAGCTGCGCGACGCCATCACGCGCAAGGCGCGGGAAAAATTCGAGGATATCAGCACCGCACAGGTAAAGGCGCTTGGCGAGTTTGCCGTGACTTTCGCTTATGGCATCAAGGCGCTTGACGATACGGCCTACGCCGAAATTGCCGTGCGAAGCGGCCAGCGCAGCGGTAAGTCGAAACGCGGCCTTGCGCAAAAACTTCAGATCAAGGGTATAGACCGGGAAACGGCAGCAGTCGCGCTTGAGGAAACCAACGATCTGGTTGCGGCCGTCATCTTTGCGCGCAAACGTGCCTTCGGACCCTTTCGCCGTGTCGAACTCGATGAAAAACGCAAATCGAAGGAGTTTTCCGCCTTCGCCCGCAACGGTTTCGGCTTCGAGATTGGCTCAAAGGTCATGGCGATGACGGTGGAGGATGCCGAAGAGATTCTTGCGGATGCGCCGCTCTGAAGGTTATTGCGGCATCGGATGCGTTTTCAGATACGCAATCAGATCGTCGATATCCGTTTCGCTCCAAAGCCCGAAAAAGCGCATCGAGGTCCCCGGCATTGCCTTCTTCGGGCTGGCTATGAATTTTTGCAGTTCCTCTTCCGTCCAGACCCGGCCCGCCGCACCGGCATCTTTCAGCGCCTGCGAATAATGGCCGTAATCCGTTACTCCAGCCATGGGCCTGCCCACCACGCCCATCAGATGCGGGCCCATGCGGGTACGCGGTGCGTCAACGCTGTGACAGGTGGAGCAACGGCTGAACACCTTTTCCCCGTGTGCCGCATCGCCTTCGGCAAAGGCCGTCGAAGAAAGACAGAGGAAAAAAGCCAATAAAGCCGGGAGGGATCTGGGTGCTGGGATCGTCATGACCTGCATAATACAACGCCCTCCCCGTCTGACAACGAAGAGGGCGCTTTTTGACATGCGACAGAATGCCCGGTGCAATACACCGGGCGCGCTTGCCGATTAGTTCATGGCCGTGAGCGTCACGGACGTACCGGTCGCTGCGAGGTTGAGGCCAACCTGACCCGTCACGCTGACCGTCTGAAGCTGGATCGAGCCCGAAGTGCCGCCAACGAGAACGTTGGTGCCAACGCCGAGACCGACAGTCACTTCAGCCGTTGCGCCCTGATAAAGGCCACCGAGCGAACCGCGATGGTAACCCGCTGTCGGGGCGAAAACGGCCCAGACCAGACGGCCCTGCGTGGTGAAGCCAAGGTCAACGCCCATCTTGCGGATGGCGCCGGTGTAATGGTCGGTGCGGCGTGCGCCCATGGTGGACTGGAACGTGCAATCCAGTTCCTTGGCCGAGCCGATCACGTAACCGACGCCACCGCCGATATCGCAGGTGAGATAACCGATCTTGACGCCGTTGCGGTCGTCCTGCTCCTGCGGAGCCGGCTCATATCTTGCAAGGTCGGCAGCGAGTGCGGAAACGGTCCCGCCGAGGCCCATCGTCAATGCGGCAAAAGTTACGGCAACAGCCTTTTTCATCTGATTTTCTCCTGTTTCATTCCTACCCGCAGCAGCCCTTCTTGCCCTCTCCGGATATTGAATTCCGCACTGTTAACGTTTGTTCCCCAGAATCGATCCAAAACAACTTAATTGGGGGCAAGGAAAGCAAAACAGTTAACAATGTCTGTTGGCGGTAGGATGCCATTAAGACATTGTTAGGGCGAAAAATGCCCGGAGAATTACTGTCAACAGCAAGCGCTTCGACGCGTTGTTTTGCTGCAACAAGCTTAAAGCGGCAGGGCGACGGGAAAGCCGGTGGCGGCATGCGTCATGACATCCATGCGCACGCCATAGATCCGCTCCAGCGTTTCCGGTGTCATGATGTCCTTCGGCGTTCCCCTTGCGATCAGATGGCCGGAATGCAGTGCGACGATCTCATCGCAGAACCGCGCCGCCATGTTGACATCATGCAGAACCACGATGACGCCTAAACCCTTTTCCCGCGACAGTCTCTGCACCAGAGAAAGAACCTCGAGCTGGTGCGCCATGTCGAGCGCCGAAATGGGTTCGTCCAGAAGCAGGCTTTCGGCGTTCTGGGCAACCAGCATGGCGAGCCACACGCGCTGGCGCTCACCACCGGAAAGCGTGTCCACCAGCCGGTCCCTGAAGGCCACGGTATCGGTCAGTTCGATGGCTTCATCCACCTTCTCCTGATCCGCCTTGGTGAACTGGCCAAGCGCGCCGTGCCAGGGATAACGGCCCAGCGCCACCAGTTCCTTGGCCAGCATGCCCGAAGCGGCCGGCGTATATTGCGGCAGATAACCGAGCTTTCGCGCAAATTCGCGATTGCCCCAGTTCCCCAGCGACTGTCCCTCGAACGACACCCTGCCTGCCGTTGGCTCCTGGATACGCGCAAGGATTTTGAGCAGCGTCGATTTTCCCGAACCATTATGGCCGATCAGCCCGATTGTCTTGCCGGTTGCAAAGCTTGCGGTCAACGGCTGCAGCAATGTCCTGCCCGGCACTTCCATCGTCACTTTTTCCAGCGAAAAAAGCGGAACATCGTCATAATCGGCGGCAAGCGTTGCCTGGGCCATGGATGTCATCTCCAGAAGTCATTCAAAATAATCATTATCGCCTGCCTGAAAGCCAGATCAGGTAAGGCGCACCGGCGAGCGCCGCAAAGAGACCCAGCGGCAGCTCATAGGGAAATGTCACGGATCGCGCCCCGAGATCGGAAAGCGCCATCAGCACCGCACCGAACAGGAACGAAGCGAACAGGTGGTCGCGCGGCGTGGTGAAACCGGCGCGAAGCGCGATGTGCGGCGCCATCAACCCGACGAAACTCAGCGGACCGACAAGCAGTGAGGCGGCCCCGGTGGCAATGCCGGCGACGGCTATGACGGCGATGCGCGCCGCGCCGAGCGGCAGACCGAGGGAGAGCGGCACATCCCGTCCAAGCGGGAGGATCGTCAGCCAGCGCGTTACCGACAAAGCCGCGGCAAGCAGCACGACCGAAAGCACCGCAAGAAAGATTGCTGAAGCGGGCGTCGCCGTCGAACCAGAGCCGCTGAGCCATGAGAGAATTTGCCAGGCCCGCTGATCGCCAATGGCAAGCAGTGCCGAAAGTACCGCCGAGCAGAGCGAACTGATGGCGATGCCGGCGAGCAGGATTTTTTCCGGCGCCAAATGCCGGCGCACGGAAAAGAACAGAACGAGGATCATGACGGCGGCCGAGCCGATGCCTGCACCGCAAAACAGCTCGAACAGACCCGCCGCCGGAAAAAGCGTGATGGCGGCGGCAAAACCGAGACCCGCGCCACCGCTGACGCCGATCACTTCCGGACTTGCCATGGGATTGCCGGTGAGCCGCTGCAGAAGCGCGCCTGCCATCGCCAGAAGACCGCCGGCAGCGCAAGCCGCCACCAGCCGCGGCCAGCGGAAGGGCAGAAGACTTTGTAGATCACCAGCTTGCAGCACTGTCCAACCCTCCGGCCCCTTGCCGATGGCGAGCGCGGCAAAAACCAGCCCGGCCATGATGACAAGCACTGGCAGAAGGGTCGCAAGCCGGCGTCTTGTCGCAGGGTCCACACCTTCGGCGCGATGCACATCGGTCGGCCGGATTTTCGGCAGCAGCCACAGAAGCAGCGGTCCGCCGATAAGAGCGGTCACCGCACCAGTCGGGAAAACTTCAGCCGTCGTACTCGCCAGAAGCTGCACGAGACCATCGCAGCACCAGAGCAGCAGACCGCCCAGAAGCGGCGAAACGAACAGTACGGAGGATGCCCGACGCACGCCGAGCGCCCGGGTAAGCGCAGGTGCTGCAAGGCCGATAAAACTGACAAGGCCGACCGCAGCAGCAACGAAGGCCGCCAGCATGACCGCGACGGCGGCCACCGCCAGCCTGATTGAAAACAGCGAGACGCCAAGCGAACGCGCACCGGAATCACCAAGGCCGAGAACCGTCAGTGGCCTTATCAGCAACCCGGTGAGAACAAGGCCCGCGAGAAGTTGAGCGGCAAGCAGAAACGCATTCGACCAGTCCTGCTGGCTGAGCGAACCGCCGTTCCAGACGACGAGCGACATCAGATATTCGCCCTGCGCAAGCGTCAACGCGGCGGAAACGGAGGCAGCAGTGATGCCGACCAGAAGCCCTGACACCACCATGGTCACCGGCTCGAAGGAGCGCCGCCAGCCGAGAAGAAACACCACACAGGCCGCAGCGGCACCACCGCCAAGCGCCACCAATGCGCGGTTTCCATCCAGCACCGCGGGAAAGAACAGGGTTGCGATGACGATCGCCAGTTGCGCACCTGCGGAAATGCCGAGCGTGGAGGGATCGGCAATCGGATTGCGCAGCAATTGCTGGAAAAGCGCGCCCGACAAACCCAGCATCGCGCCCGCCAGAATGGCGACCGCCACACGCGGCATCAGGCTGAAGGCGAAAATGACCTGATCCATCGACATGGTCGCGGCATCGAATGGCAGGCTTGGCCATGCACCAAAGGGCAGCCGCAACAGCCCGGCATGCAGGGAAAGACCACAGGCCAGAAGAAAGACGATCCCGAAGAGAAACTGGAGAGGCCGTGCTGTCACAGTGCTTCTCCCCGCGTCGTCAGGGCCTCGGTCAGAAGCCGCGCAAAACGCATGGCCGCCGTGATGCCGCCATAGGGGGCCACATTGCCGAGCGTCACCACGCGATTTTCCCGCACGGCTGGAAGCGCGCGCCAGATGGCGCTGTTGCGCAGGCTCTCGCGGGCCTCGACTGGAATATCCGAGACGATGACGATGCGGGCATCAGCTGAGCCGGCAAGATTTTCGAGCGGGACAGGCGCTGCGAAGGTGAATTGCGAACGGTTCGCCCAGGCATTGGTCAGCCCCAGCCGGCCAAGGACATCACCAAACATGCTGTCTGCGCCAAAAGCGCGGAAATGCCTGGAGTCGCCGATATTGATCACATAGGTCGGCCTTGCCGCAAAGGCTTCGAGGCGCGTCCGCATGGCTTGCAGCGCATGGTTCGTTTCTTCCAGAACCTTTCGCGCCTCTTCAGTCCGCCCGAGCTTTTCGCCGAGTGCCGAGACAGCGGCCAGCGCCTTTTCAAACGGCGGCTCGCCTTTCACGTAGAAAGGCAGCGAAAACACCGGCGCTATGGCCTCCAGCCGACCGGTGTAGCGCGTGTAGAAAGGCGAAATGAGAATGAGGTTCGGTCGGGTGAGCTGCAGCAGTTCGAAATTCGGCGCACCCCTCAGACCAAGATCGGCAACGGTTTCCGGAATTTCAGGTTCGACGGCACCTGCCCTGAACTGGATGAGTTCCGTTGCGGCAACCGGCATGACGCCGAGCGCCACGGATGTTTCCAGCATGGCCCAGTCGATTGCGGCGATGCGCGGCGTCACCGCCGCCCGCGCCTTGCCAGCAAGCGCCGAAGCGGCAAGCAGGCCCAAAAATTCCCGCCGCCCCCAGAGGGGCGACATCCATCGATCCTTACGCTTCATGCCCCTGCTGCTTCACTTGATGTGGGTCACCACCGGTAGGTCAGCTTGCCCATAACGGTTCTTCCGTCACCGTAATAGCATCCGAAAGTGGAGCAACTAGAAATATATTCTTTATCAGTCAAGTTTTGCACGAGAAGCGAGGCGCGGTAGCCGTTCTTCTCGTAATGAACGCCGAGATCGAGAAGGGTAAGCCCCTTCATTTCAAAGGCATTGGCGGCATCGCCGTAACGCTCGCCGACATAGCGAACACCGCCGCCGATGCCGAAGCCCTCAAGCGCCGTATCCTCCGCGAAGGTATAATCGAGCCATAGGCTGGCGGAATGGCGCGGCGTGTTGTCCAGCTCCCTGCCATTGTTCACGCGGCCGGAAACTTCGCTGTCCATGTAGGTATAGGCCGCACGCAGGTCGAGCCCGTCGGCCAGGCTTGCGACACCTTCAAGCTCGACGCCCTTCACATGCGCCTCGTCCATCTGCTGCGTCACGCCGCCGACAGTCGTTGTCACGTTCTTCTGCTTCAGATCGTAGATCGCCGCCGAGAAGAAACCGTCAAAGCCTTCGGGCTGATATTTGATGCCCGCTTCCCACTGTTCGCCGGTGGTGGGCTTCGGCGCATCGCCGACAGCCGGCTGCGGCACCGGTTCGAAGGAGGTCGCGTAACTGACATAGGGCGCAATGCCGCCATCGAAGAGATAGCTGACGCCGACGCGGCCCGTGAGCTTGTGGTCATCCTTGTCGAGCGAACGATAGGTGGTGCCGTTGAAGGTGGTGCCGCTGGTGCTGGCCCAATCCTGCCGCAGGCCGGCCGTAACCCGCCAGTTTTCGTAGGAAATCTCGTCCTGCGCATAAAGGCCGATCTGGGATATGTCGGTTTTCACATCGGCATAAAGCGTGCGCGAGGTCAGGCTGATCGGCCCGCCATAGACCGGATTGACGGGATCAAGCGGCGTTGCCGCCCAGAATTCTGTTTTTACGTTATTGTCGAAATAGCGATAATCCAGCCCAACAAGCAGGGTATGATCAACCGGACCCGTCGAAAAATCGGCCTGGAGGCTGTTGTCGATGTTGAACGTGTTCAGCAGCTCGTCCTGGAACGTCGCATTGCGGCGGATGAGATTGCCGATCATGCCGCTATTGGTCGAGGACATGCCAAGCGCCCGGTAGGACCAGTCGAAATTGGAATAACGCGCATTCTGCCGGAAGGTGAAGGTCTCGTCGAAACGGTGCTCGAATTCGTAGCCAATATTGGTGAACTTGCGGTTTGACGTATCGAACGATGGATCACCGACATAAAAGCTGCGGTCCAGCATGTTGCCCGGGCGGGAAAAGGTGAGCGCCGGCGGAAGGCCGGAGGGCGAGCTCGGATTATCGTGCTGATAGGAAGCAAGTACCGTCAGCTTCGTGTCTTCATCGGGTTGCCATGTGAGTGCCGGCGCGATGAAATAACGGTCGTTCTGCAGATTGTCCGTCTGGGCGTGGGCGTTGCGGGCAACCCCGGTCAGGCGATAGGCAAGGCTGTCACTATCCGCCACCGGCCCGCCAATATCGAACATCGACTGGTAGTAGTCGAAGCTGCCGATCTGCGCGCCCACTTCGCCGAAACGCTCGAAGGTTGGCCGCTTGCTGATGAGATTGATGAGGCCGCCGGGATTGCCCTGGCCATAAAGCACGGAAGCCGGCCCGCGAATGACCTCCACACGCTCCAGACCGTAGACCTCGTACGAGGGCGCACCCGCCGTGCGCATCAGCCGAAGGCCGTTGAGAAATTGCAGCTGGTTTCCTGCAAACCCGCGAATACGCGGCGCATCGAAACGCGGATCGGGACCTGACGGCTGCGCAACGACGCCGGGAACATAATTCAGCGCCTCGCTGAGATTGCGGACGTTCTGTGCATCCATCTGGTCTTTTGTGATGACGGACACCGACTGCGGTGTCTCGATCAGGGACCTGCCCGTCTTGGTGGCGCTGGCGCTGGTTTTCGCCACATAGCCCTTTACCGGGGCCTTGGGATCCTGCTTTTTTACGCCGTCCACGGTAATGGTCTGCAGCACCGTGGTGCCGGCCTCCTGCGCAAGGGCAATGCCCGGGGACAAAAACGCCACATAGGCAATGGCGGCGCAACCGCCCGCCAGAATGGAAATGTGTTTGGTTTTTCCCTGCACCGACAAGACCCTTTATCAACCCGCGCCGCCACAAGGGCGGATATTTTTCTGGAGAATTTAACTCATCTTATTACGCAAGGTGTAGATTTTGATCCAATAAGCGAAGCCGGTTTTTTTCAGAAGTATTGATTATGAAAATGCCGGCCGATAATAGCTTGGAATTATTCAAATCTGCTAAAAAGGCCACGAAGATGGGCAGGAAACCGGCAAGCCGGGCGGAAACATTCGAATTGCGACATCTGCGCTATTTCACCGTGCTGGTGGATGAACACAATTTCGAGCGCGCCGCCGCCCGCCTCGGCATTGCCCAGCCGGGACTGAGCCAGCAGATCATGGCGCTGGAGGATATTGTCGGCATGCCGCTCTTGGACCGGACGCGCCGGTCAGTGAAACTGACCACCCCCGGCCAGCTTCTCTATGAGGACGCCCGGAAAATCCTTGCCAATGCCGAAGCGACGCTTGCGGCGCTGAAGCGCGTCGACCGTGGGGAAACCGGCCGCATCTCCATCGGCTATGTGGCGTCCGCCGCCTATTCCGGGCTGCTCATTCAGTCGATCGCCAGTTTCCGCGCCTCCCATCCCGATGTGGAATTGCAGCTCATCGAAATGGAGATGCGGCTGCAATTGGCCAAGATCGCCGACGGCAATCTGGATTTCGCCTTCATCCGCCCGCCCGCGCCCATCCCGGAAGGCGTTGCGATGCATGTGGTCCTGCGCGAACCGCTGATGGCCGCGCTGCCGGAAAATCATCCGCTGGCCTTTGCTTTGCAGATCGATCTCAAGAACCTCGCCGCAGAAACCTTCATCACCCCGCGACAGCCACCGGATGTCGGCTTTCATTACAATACGATCGAGGCCTGCAACGAAGCAGGGTTCAAGCCCGTCATCAGCCCGGAGGGCCGGGACTACACCACCATTGCCAGCATGGTGGCCATCGGCCTCGGCGTTGCGCTGGTGCCCCGCTCGCTCGATTGCCTACGGCTTCCGGGCGTGCGTTATGTGCCGCTTGCGGCAAGCTCGGCAACCTCGGACCTCGCCATCGCCCACCGGAAAACCGAAGCCTCTCCCGCCGTCAGAGCCTTCATTCTTCACACCCGGAACTGAGGCGCGAAGCGCTCGCCCAGCCGGCGAATATCTAGCCGCTTCGCGATCCCGTGGATGAAAATCCCTCACCGCCAATTTGGCCTACGCGGGTGACGATATGGCCGGAGCGGCCAACCGCGTGAGAAGACACACATAATATCCGCCTCCCCGTACAAGACGGGTGCGGCATCGAAACGCCGCAAGGTATCCATCGTTCCCGCTTTTACCCACCCGCCCGCATGGCTGCATAATCAGGGCGGATTTGTTTTACGGGAGACAGCAATGGCTGAGATTTACACACACTATGCCGCCGGCCTGGAATCACCGGCGTCCCATGGTTTCGACATCGTTCCGGATGATACGAACCTGCTTCCTTCCCCGACACGCGCTATTTATGTCGGCAATGGCGGGCAGCTTTGCCTCACCCTGCTTTCCGGGGCGACGGTGACCTTCCAGAACCTGCCCGCGGGCAGCCTGCTGCCGGTTCGGGCAACGCGAGTATTTTTAACGCGCACCACCGCAACGGGCATCGTCGGACTGAATTAAATGATATCATGCCGCTATCTGACCATCGATTTGAAATGCTGCCATCCGGGGTGACACCGCAAAGTGTGACACTTTCATGACAAAGCTTTCAGGTTGATGTCAGCTAAATGACGCATCCGCCATCAATCGGCCGATGTGGCAGCTGGAATACGGGTGTTCCCGCATGTTCCTCGCTCCCACCGGCACATATGGATCTGGTGGAACTGACAGTGGCTCTTTTTACCGCGAAAGCGACAGGAACTGAAACTTATCGTCCGGAAATCGGCAGCGTGCCGCTCAGCCTGCTGACGGCTGCCTATCTGCTGTTTTTCACCAACCAGACCTTGTGGTCGAAGGTTCACACCTATCTTTCCGCCTATCCTGTCGCCATCGTCTCACTTTATGTTGCGATGGCCGCACTTTTTGGCGCCCTCATCACGATTTTTTCCGCCAAATACCTCATCAAGCCATTCCTGATCTTCCTTGTCTTCGCGGCGGCAGCGTCCTCCTGGTTCATTGACCGCTACGGCATCGTCATCGACAGCGACATGATCCGCAACGCCATGGAAACGACGCCGGCGGAAGCGGGCAATCTGATGACACCTGGCCTTTTCTGGCATCTCGCCATCTACGGGCTGGTACCGTCGCTCGTCATCGTCGCTGTCCGCGTCAGGCATCGCCCGATCCTCGAAAAGCTTCTGTGGAACACCATCAGCATCCTGATCTGCCTCACCATCGTCGGCATCATCAGCTTTGCGAATTCCAAGACCTTCACCACCGCCATCCGCCAGCACAAGGACATCGTCAAAAGCGTCAATCCCCTGTCGCCGATCATGTCCACCGTTCATTATTTCACGCAGGCCGGAAAAGAAGCGGACATACAGGTCAGCCCCATCGGCAAGGATGCGAAGGTTCTTCCAGCAGCAGGCGGCGTCCACAAGCCGCGCATCACCGTCATCGTGGCGGGCGAGACCGCGCGCGCCGCAAACTTTGCGCTCAACGGTTATGGGCGTGATACCAATCCGGAACTTGCCAAACGCGACGTGATCTATTTCCCGAATACCACCAGCTGCGGCACCGCAACGGCGATGTCCATTCCCTGCATGTTCTCGAAGTTCCCGCGTTCGGAATACAGCCATAGCAAGGCGCTCGCCAACGAAAACGTCATGGACGTCCTCGTCCACGCCGGTGTCAGTGCGACATGGCTGGACAACAATACCGGCAGCAAGAACGTCGCCGACCGCATTCCCTATTTCGACCTGCCCTCCACCAATGACAGCCGCTTCTGCACCGGCGGAGAATGCCGCGATGACATCTTCTTCGACAAGCTCGACGCCTGGCTTAACAACGTCACGAAGGACAGCGTCATCGTACTGCACCAGATGGGCAGCCACGGGCCGACCTACTATCTTCGCTACACTGACGAATTCCGGAAATTCACCCCTGACTGCCGGACCGCCGAACTTGGCAATTGCACCGACGCCGAGATCGTCAATTCCTACGACAACACGCTTCTCTACACCGACCATTTCCTGTCGACCGTGATCGACAAGCTGAAAGCGCGCTCCGACAAGCTGGCAACCGGCATGATCTACGCCTCGGACCATGGTGAATCGCTTGGCGAAAACGGCGTCTATCTGCACGGCGCGCCCTATCTCCTGGCGCCTGACCAGCAGACCCACGTGCCCTTCCTCGTCTGGTTCGACGATGATTTTGCCAAATCCATGGGCCTTGACCGTGCCTGCCTTGCAAAGAGCGCAGCCCAGGGCGGACGCTCCCACGACAATTATTTCCACAGCATCCTTGGCATGATGAACGTCTCCACCTCCGTCTACGATCCCTCGCTGGACGTCTTCGGTGGTTGCACCCAGCGTCAGAGCAGCTGAACAGACAGTGCTTGACGCATATCCCGTGAAAGCGATACGCAGGACGACGCGATAAAGGAGTTGTCTTGCGGGTTCTGCTTGTTGAAGACGATCATGTTCTGGGAGAGGCGCTGAGAGACCATGTGGCGGCGGCGGGACACGCTGTCGACTGGTTCAAGACGCTGGGCGACGCCACGGCAGCGACGCGGACCATGGCCTATGGCCTGATCCTGCTCGACATGCGCTTACCCGACGGCGAGGGTATCACCCTTTTGCAGGACCTGCGCAACCGCGACGATGCGACGCCGGTGATCATTCTGACGGCGCACGACCAGGTGTCGGACCGGATTGCCGGACTGAATGCCGGCGCCGACGACTATCTGGTCAAACCCTTCGATCTCAACGAGCTTTCGGCGCGCATGCTGGCGGTCTCGCGGCGTTACGAAGGTCGCTCGGCCCCGGTCATTCGCTTGCCCGGTATCGAAATCAACCAGGTGGCGCGCAATATCACCGTCGATGGAACGGCGCAGACGCTCAGCGCCCGGGAATGGGCGGTTCTCGAAAAACTGGTCGAGTACCCCGGCGCCGTCGTCTCGAAAGCGCAGCTGCATGACACGCTTTACGAATTCGGCGCCGAAATAGAAAGCAACACGGTCGAGGTCTATATCAGCCGGCTGCGCAAGAAAATCGGTCATGACCGCGTCGAGACCGTGCGCGGTGTCGGCTACACGATCAGATAGACAGAATGGCAGATAGACAGAATTACAAGTAGGCATAGATGGCCAGACCGACCAGCATGACCCGCAAGCTCGTGACGGCGCTGACCAGCGTCGTTGCCATATCCTGGCTTCTCGCCTGCGGGCTGGGCGTCATGGTGATGCAGGACGAGTTCGCCGAAATTTTCGATGCAGGCGTGCAGGAAACGGCCGAAAGGCTGCTGCCGCTTCTGGCCGACGACCTCAGGGAAAACAACACGGCCCCCGCCTCGCGAAAGCTCAACCCCTCGGCGGAAGGTGCCGAATATCTCACCTATCAGGTGCGCGACCGGGAGGGACAGGTCGTGCTGCATTCGCATGACAGTTCGACGGAGCCTTTCGAGGTCTCGCTCGAACCCGGCTTTTCCGAAACGGCCACGCAACGCATCTATACGGTAGCGACACCGGACGGGGAATATTTCCTTCAGGTCGCCGATGCCTTTGCCAACCGGCGCGAGGCGATAGAAGAAGCCGGCAGCGCGCTTTTGCTGCCCGTCCTCATCCTCATCCCCGCCAGCATCTTCGCCGTCATCGTCGTCGTGCGCAGAACCCTGCAGCCGATACAGACCCTTCGCGACGAGATCGGCAGAAAGGACGGCGGCAATCTTGCACCGCTGGAAACACAGCCCTTTCCGGCCGAACTCCATCCCATCGCCCGTTCGGTCAATCTCCTTCTCGGACGGCTGCGATCGGCAATCGAGGCGGAGCGGGAATTTACCGCCAACAGCGCCCATGAATTGCGCACCCCCATTGCCGGGGCGCTGGCGCAGGCGCAGCGGCTGCGTGCCGATATTCCACCGGAACTTGCCCCGCGCGTGGAAAATATCGAAAAATCCCTGCAGCACCTCGGCCATCTTGCCGAAAAACTTCTTCAGATGTCACGCGCCGAAGCAAGGATCGGCGTGACCGACACCACGAGCGATCTTATCCCCGTGCTCGAACTAGTCATCGACGACATGAGCAGGACGGCGATCGGCACATCCCGCATCCGCTTCACCAATCGCTGCGAAGGCGGCATGAATTGCAAGATCGGCGCGGATGGCTTCGGCATCATCATCCGCAACCTTCTGGAAAACGCCCTGATCCACAGCCCGGCGGGAAGCCCGGTACAGATATTCGCCGAAGGGGACGGGACGATCCGCGTCATCAATTCCGGACCGGCAATCGACAGGGCGCTCCTGCCGAAACTGACGACACGTTTTGCCCGAGGCCCGACCAAAGCGGATGGCACCGGGCTTGGCCTTGCCATCGTCAAGAGCCTGGTGGAGCAAACGGGCGGAGAGCTGGTGCTCTCCTCTCCGGCACCGGGCAGACAGGACGGGTTCGAAGCCCGCATCGTTCTTCCGGTCGAAGCCGCCTGAATGCGCTGAAAACAAAAAGCCCCGCCAGGATTGGCGGGGCTTTTTTCGTCTGGATTGGAGGGCTCAATCCTCGTGGATATGGCTGTGATCGCGCGTATCGCGCATCTTCACATAAACCACCAGCGACAGCGCGATCATGATCGTCACATACCAGAAGAACCAGTTTTCGTGGCCGATCTGCTTGAACTTCAGCGCCACAAATTCCGCCGTTCCACCGAATATGGTGTTCGCCAACGCATAGGGCAAAGCCACACCGAGCGCGCGGATATGGGCGGGGAACATCTCCGCCTTCACCACCGCATTGATGGAGGTGTAGCCGGTGACGATCAACAGGCCGACCAGAACGAGAGCGAAAGCCATGATCGGATCGGTCGTCGTCGCCAGCGTGCTGAAGATCAGATAGGTGAACAGCGTGCCGAGAATGCCGAAGCCCACCATCAGCGGCTTGCGACCGACCTTGTCGGAGAGCGCACCGGCGATCGGCTGGCACAGCATGAAGACGAAGAGGGCTGCCGTGGTGATTTCGGTCGCACTTTCCTTGCTGAAGCCGGACGTATTGACGAGGAATTTCTGCAGATAGGTCGTGTAGGCGTAAAAGGCGAGCGTGCCGCCTGATGTCAGCGCCATGACCATCATCGCTTCCCTCGGATAATGCTTGAACAGCGCCCATCCGCTGGATTTCGGCTTGTCCGCCTCACCCGCCTTGGCATTTTCGAAGGACTGCGTCTCGACAAGGCCACGACGGATATAAAACACCGCAATCGCAAGAAGGCCACCGATGAAGAAGGGGATGCGCCAGCCCCAGGCGCTGAGCTGTTCCGGCGTCAAAACCCGCTGCAGCACCAGAAGCACCGCCAGCGCCAGAAGCTGACCGGAAATCAGCGTCACATACTGGAAGCTGGAGAAGAAGCCTCGGCGGTTCTTGCCAGCCATTTCACTGAGGTAAGTCGCGCTCGCGCCATATTCGCCACCGACACTGATGCCCTGCAGAAGACGGGCGAAAACCAGAATGGCAGGGGCTGCGATGCCGATCGCGTCATGGCCGGGGGTGATGGCAATCAGCAGCGAGCCGAGACACATCAGCGTGACCGACAGTGTCAGGCCGGCCTTGCGGCCCTTGCGGTCGGCATAGGTTCCCATGAACCATGCGCCGATGGGGCGCATCAGAAATCCGACGGCAAAAACGGCAGCTGCGCTCAACAATTCGGCGGTCTGGTTTCCGGAAGGGAAAAACACCGGCGCGAAATAAAGGGTGAAGGCCGAATAGACGTACCAGTCGTACCATTCAACGAGGTTGCCCGCAGATCCGCCGATAATGGATTTCAAACGGGTTTTCTGGTCCGGTGCCGTGGCAGGACCATTTGCCATAATATTCACGGTTTAACTCCAATTCATCTTCGTCTGGGAGATGGAAGGGCGAAAGGAAGGTGTGATAATTTGTCGCTCTCGGTGGGGGTATATACCCGTCATATTGCAATGCGCAAGCTTATGCCGCATCGCAATATGACGGGCGTAATGACGATAGGGGTGGATATTATCGCGATTTTTGGTGTTCGGGTACTGTGAAGTTCGGCATGTTTTAAAGCCGATGCCGCGACAGCAAAACCAGAGACCTGTTATCAATCTTGTCACCCGCCTTTGCTCAAACTAAAAAATATCAATGATTTACGATATATCCGACGTCCAGATCGAAAAGCTTCTCATACCCGCCGCCCGCGCGGGCGAAGCACTGGCGCGGCTGGACGAGCGGATCAGCCGCTCGCCGATGAAACAAGGCTTCATCGAAAGACAGGATTTTACCGATGCCATTTCATCCATGTGGGTGGATGGCGAACTCGTCCATATGGAAGATCTGGTCCTACATGACGCCCATATGGACGTGCGGGTGCCAACCCACGAGATGACGGCGGCGCACCGCATCCTGCGCTCGAGGCGACTGATATTTTCCAATGCGACCGGCTGGGCCTTCACCGCGCAGGGTCTTTCCCGCCTGCGCGGCAAGATGGCAATTGCCGCCGACGAGACGGCATTTGCGAGTAAAGCGGTCGCTCAATCCAACAGCGAAGAGGCGGAAACGGATGGAGAGACGCCGCTGGACGGGGCTTTTTCTGAGCTGGATGCGTTGCTGGCGCGAAGCGCCGCAACGCTGAGCGCCATCACCGCCGGCACGACGCCTGCGCCTGCGGCACATCGGGAAGAGGCCCATCCGATGGTCAACGATCCCGACTGGGATGAGGAGGAAAGGCTGAAGGAATGGCGGCAGGTCCACAGCCAGACGGAGAAACTGCCGACGATCCTGCGCACCGCAATCCTGCTGGATGCCTGGAACATGATCGAGGTCCTGCAGCGCAGTCCCTGGCTGGGCAGGCTGCTGGCGGCGGCTTTTCTGCGCGACGGAGCTGTTTCTCCCGATCATCTGCCGGCGCTCAGCACCGGTCTTCGCGCCGTTCCACGCGAGCGGCGGCACGCCAGAAACCAGACGCAGCGCCTCCTCGCCCTTCTCGACAGCTTTTATGAAGCAGCATTCGCCAGCATGAAGGAACATGACAGGCTGACCCATGCGCGCGAGCGCATGATGCGCAAGCTGGTTGGCCGGCGATCTTCCTCGCGTCTGCCCGAACTGGTGGAGCTTGTGGTCTCCCGGCCGGTGGTCTCGGCGGCGATGATCGTCAAGGAACTCGGCACCACGCCACAGGGCGCAATCGGGCTCGCCAATCAGCTGGAATTGCGGGAAGTTACCGGTCGTGGCCGTTTCCGCGCCTGGGGCATGCTGTAGGCCAGCCACCCTTAAAGGCCTGCGTGACACGGCAAACACACGTTTTATCCGCCCCTTTTTATAACTGAAAAATGCCTCGGGAATGCGGCGATCACGAATCTTAACAAAATTTAACTATTGCGTAGGTGGACGAAGCGTCTATGTTCCTCGCTGCGTTGCAGCACCAACTTATTCTCCGGCAACGCGGTCGCATTCGGTCCGGCAACTTTTTTCTGCCGCCCGCATTAAAGTGTCCATCATGAGGGAGATGCAAATGACAATTTCAGTCTCACAACCCGATTCAGATCAAGAAACAGATGCTCCTTTTGCCAGAAAGGTTTTGACCGCTCGCAATCTCGCCGGTTATACCGTCGAGCAGCTTGCAATAACCTGCGGCCTGACAACCAGCGAAATTCGCGCCCTGGAAGACGGCACGGACAGCGATCCGCTCCGCATCAGGCGTGTTGCCGCCGCCCTGCATATTCCCGTAGAAACCGTAATCTGATCGTTCAGAACGATCACAGCAACTTTCAGCGCCGCCGGGGACGATGTTCACACAAACATCCGGGCGGCGCGCGCGGCTGAGCATTGGCAGCCGTTGCGAACATTTTCCGGATCGCTCTCTTAACATTTCCGTTACCCGGCACCACATGTTGTCCGCACGGGCCATGCTCCGCATCTGGCCCGCCCGCACGAGAGCAGCAACAACCTCCGGAATCCTGCCATGACATTTAATCTCGACACCGAAGAACGGGTTTCTTCAGCTTTGGATGAATTATGGCCGGCGGAGAAAACGGAAATTCTCGACTGGCTCATCACCGGCACGAAGGATGAGCGTTTTATCGACGAGATTTTCGTCGAGCTTTGCAGCAGGTTGCGGGCAAGCGGCGTTTCCGTCGCCCGCGGCGTGCTCGCTTTCCGCATTCGTCATCCGCAATGGCTTGGCGCACGGATTTTGTGGAAAGCCGGCATGTCGTCCGCCGACATCGCCACCTATGGCTATGGCTCGGAAAGTACGCCGGAATATCTGAACAGCCCCATCAATGACATCCATCAGGGGGCCACAGAGATTCGCCTCCGCCTGGATGATGAGGGAGACGATGAAACCGGCTACACGATCTATGAGGAGTTGCGAGCCGACGGATTGACGGATTATCTGGCGTGGCCCATCGAACATACGTTCGGCAAGCGCCATGTCGCGACATTTTCCAGCGACCGGGCGGGCGGCTTTACGGAAGCGGAAATTCTCGCCTTGAAAAACCTGCTGCCGGCGCTCGCGCTGGTGAGCGAAATACGCCTGAAGAACCGCATGACGCGCACGCTGCTGGAGACCTATGTGGGTCCCCATGCGGGCGAAAAAATCCTCAATGGCGCAACGACGCGCGGCAGCGGCATGACGGTGGGCGCGGCGATCCTGATCTGCGACCTGCGCAACTTTACCCATATTTCCGACCTCTGGCCGCGCGACGACGTCATCGAACTTCTGAACGGTTATTTCGACGCCATGTGCGATCCGATCGAGGAGTTCGGCGGGGAAATCCTGAAATTCATGGGCGACGGGCTGCTGGCGGTTTTTCCGCTCAGCGATCCGAAGGCCTGTGAAAACCTGCTGAAAGCCATTGCCAGCGCGCAGAAAAGCCTCGTCGCGCTTAATGAAATCAATTGCCAGAAGGGCCACGATCCTCTGGGCTACGGCATCGGCGTCCATGTCGGCGATGTCATGTACGGCAATATCGGCTCAAAAACCCGTCTCGATTTCACCGTCATCGGCCCCGCCGTGAACATCGCCTCGCGGCTTGAAACCCTGACGAAGGAAACCGGCCGCAGCGTGCTTTTTTCCGAGGACTTCGTCCGTATGGCCGGATATCGGGACAAGCTGGAAAATCTAGGGCCATGGCTGCTGCGCGGCCTTGAAACCCCGGTCGAGGTTTATGCGCTTCCCCAAAATACGGTTACGGCGTCTACCACCGACTGATTGCCCCACCGGCCTTCAACGCCTCACGTTTTGTTTTTTCACCGCGACAGACCACCCGTGGCGGGCAGCCTGTCGCGGAATGATTTCGGTCGTCTCGACCATCGTCAAAACGCTTGACACGCCTCCGATGTCGATCTAGCAAAATGGAACATATATTCCATATCGAAACATTGTTTGCGTTCATATTCTGTCTTTCCGGGAGTGAGGGACGGGTGTGAGGAACCGGAGGAAAGATGGTTACGAAATTGGCACTGCTCGGCGCTGGACGGATCGGCAAGGTCCACGCCAAGGCGATTACCACCGACAGCCGCGCGAAGCTGGTTGCCGTCGTGGACGCCATGGCCGGTGCTGCGGAAGCAATCGCCCGCGAAGCGCAGTGCAAGGTCAGCACGATCGACGAGGTTCTGGCCGACAAGACGATCGACGCCGTCATCATCTGCACGCCGACAAACACCCATGCCGATCTGATCGAGCGTTTCGCCCGCGCCGGCAAGGCCATCTTCTGCGAAAAGCCCGTTGATCTGGATGTTGCCCGCGCGGAAGCCTGCGCCAAGGTGGTTGAAGAAACCGGCGCGAAGGTGATGCTCGGTTTCAACCGGCGTTTCGATCCGCATTTCCAGGCCGTGCACAAGGCAATCGAAGATGGCCGCATCGGCAAGGTTGAAATGGTGACCATTACCAGCCGCGATCCCGGCCCGCCGCCTGCCGAATATATCAAGGTTTCCGGCGGTATTTTCCGTGACATGACCATTCATGATTTCGACATGGCCCGCTACCTGCTCGGTGAGGAAGTGGAAAGCGTGTTCGCAACAGGTTCCGTTCTCGTCAATCCCGAGATTGGTGCACTTGGCGATTTCGACAGCGCCAGCATCATCCTGACGACGAAGAGCGGCAGGCAGGCGATCATCTCGAATTCGCGGCGCGCGACCTATGGTTACGACCAGCGTATCGAGGTGCATGGTTCGCTCGGTTCGGCAGCGGCTGAAAACCAGCGGCCTGTCTCCATCGAAATCGCCAATGCCGAAGGCTACACCCGTCCGCCGCTGCATGATTTCTTCATGACGCGTTATACGGCAGCCTATGCTGCGGAAATCACCGCTTTCATCGATAGCATCGAAAACAATGTCGCACCGGCACCCTCCATCAAGGACGGCCTGATCGCGTTGAAACTGGCTGACGCCGCGCTGAAATCCGCGACTTCGAAGACGGCCGTGACGATCGGCTGAAGGCTGCCGAACTGCGTTCGCGCAGCGCATTCTGAACATCCTGTCCGCCGCGCAATCGCTGACGGCGGACAGCACATTTTACCAGGTCCCCGCCAATGGCGGCGGCACTGTTTCGCCAGTCTCAACGTCACCCTCGGGCTTGACCCGAGGGTCCAGGGTTTCGACGTTTATGGATCCTCTGGTCAAGCCCGAGGATGACGGAGCGGAGGTTGTCGGGAAAAGCCCAATCACGGGCGGCAGCCGGCGATCATAGGCTATGAATCCTCTGACACGACGACACATCCAGCCAGCAGCCTGCCTTGAAAAAGCAGCCACCGCACTTGCATAGCAGCCATTCGGAAAATAAGGTTGTCTGACAAGATGCGGCCGTAACATATGGCGGCTATCACCTCATTCACGCCGATTTCGCCGGCAACATCCCGACGGTTTCTTATGCCATCTCACAAGACCGGTTATCTTTATGCGCTTGTCGCCTTCACGATCTTTGCGGCGCAGGATGGCATATCGAAACACCTGGGCACCTTCTATCCGCCCGTCTTCGTCGCCATGCTGCGATATTGGGCCTTCGCCGTCTTCGTTCTGCTGATGGCTGCAAGATCTTCTGGCGGCATCCGTGGCGCCGTCATGGCCAACCGTCCGTGGCTGCAAATAAGCCGCGGCGTCCTGCTTGCCGTTCAGATCGTTTTTTCCATCTTCACCTTTGCCGTTGTCGGGCTGGCGCACAGCCATTCCATCCTCGCCTCCGCCCCGCTGATCGTTGCGGCTCTTTCGGTGCCATTGCTGGGAGAACATGTGGGCTGGCGGCGCTGGTGCGCCATTTTCGTCGGCTTCATCGGCGTTCTCGTCATCCTGAAGCCGGATGGCGAGGGTTTCGACAACAGCCTGCTGATCACCTTTGTCGCCGTCTTCATGCTTGCGCTTTATAGCGTCCTGACCCGCCTCGGCAGCAAGCGCGACTCAGCGATGACGAGTTTTTTTTATACCGGCGTGGCCGGTGCGGCAGCACTGACGCTGGTCGGCCCGTTTTACTGGGTAAGCATCGCACCGCAGGATTGGGGATGGATGCTGGCGCTCTGCATTACCGGCATGAGCGGCCATTATTGTCTGATCAAGGCATTCGAACTGGCGGATGCAGCCTCGGTACAGCCCTTTTCCTATTACCAGCTGGTGCTTGTCTCCATCATCGGCGTCACCGTCTATGGCGAGGTCGTGACGTCGAATATGGTTCTGGGCGCAGCGATCGTGATTGCCGCCGGTCTCTTCACCATCTGGCGCGAACATGTGGTCGGCCGGAAGGAACGCCGGCAGGCGGACTAACGTCATCCGCGCCGGACAACCCTCAGACGAGAGCCGCCTCGCAACGCAGCAGCATTCCGAACAGGTCGCGCGGCTCGTCCGGATCGGCCAGCAAGTCAAGCTCGGTATAAAGCCCGGTCGCTGCCAGTTTCGAGCGCACATAACGCAGCGCCGAAAAATCCTCGGTCGCAAAACCGACGCTGTCGAAGAGCGTGATCTGCCTGTCGCTTACCCGCCCCTGTTTTTCCCCGGTCATGACCTGCCAAAGCTCGGTAACGGGATAGTCCGCCGGCAATTGCTGGATTTCGCCTTCGATGCGCGTCTGCGGCGGGTATTCGACGAAAATATCCGATCGCAGCAGAATATCCCGGTGTAATTCCGTCTTGCCGGGACAATCGCCGCCGACGGCATTGATGTGAATGCCGGGACCAACCATGTTGTCGGTGAGAATCGTTGCATATTGCTTGTCGGCCGTGACGGTGGTGATGATATCGGCACCTTCCACCGCGCTTTGCGCGCTATCGCAAATCTCGATGGTGAAGCCCTGCCCGGCAAGATTGCGGGCGCATTTTTCACTGGCCGAGCGGTCGATATCGAAAAGCCGCACCGTATCGACGCCAAGAATGGCCTTGAAGGCGCGCGCCTGAAACTCGCTCTGCGCACCATTGCCGATAATGGCCATCGAGCGGGCATTTTTACGGGCGAGATATTTTGCAGCGACGGCGGAGGTGGCGGCGGTGCGCAGCGCCGTCAGGATCGTCATTTCGGTCAGAAGCAGCGGATAACCGTTGCCGACATCGGAAAGCACGCCGAATGCCGTCACCGTCTGGCGGCCTTCCTTCATGTTTTTCGGATGGCCGTTGACATATTTGAAGCCATAAAGCGTCCCGTCACTGGTGGGCATCAACTCGATGACGCCCTCCTTGGAATGCGAGGCGATACGTGGCGTCTTGTCGAAGCTTTCCCAGCGGCGGAAATCTTCCTCCACCACATCGGCAAGCTCACGCAGGAACGTATCTATCCCCACCCGAAGCACGAGTTTCATCATGTGATCGACGCTGACGAAAGGCACGATATTGAGGTTCGGTATTACCGTCATCGGATCATCCCTTTCAGCCGGCCCGCGTGGGGCGGTCCATGACCCGCTTGCCCATGAGGCTGGCCGCGAGATCGACCATCAGGGTTGCGGTCCTGCCGCGCTCGTCGAGGAATGGATTGAGCTCCACCAGATCGAGACTGCACACCAGCCCGCTATCATGCAGCATTTCCATCACCAGATGCGCCTCACGGAATGTCGCGCCCCCAGGAACCGTGGTGCCGACCGCGGGCGCAATCGAAGGCTCAAGGAAATCGACGTCGAGACTGACATGCAACAGGCCGTTTGCCGCCTGCACCTTCGCCAGGAATGCACGCAACAGCACGGCCACGCCATGTTCGTCTATGGAGCGCATATCGTGAACGGTGATGCCGCTTTTTTCCAGCGCCGCCCTCTCGGCCGGATCAACGCTGCGGATACCGATCATGCCGATATTTTCTTCGGGAACCGCATGGGACAAAGGTGGGAAATAACCCGCAAACCCGTCGCGGCCGCTGAAATAGGCGACCGGCGTACCATGCAGATTGCCGCTGCGCGTCGTTTCCAGCGTGTGACAATCAGTATGGGCATCGAGCCAGAGCACGAAAAACGGACGGCCGCTTTCGGCCACCCGGCGCGCCATGCCGGCGACCGTTCCGGCCGAAATCGCATGGTCGCCACCAAGAAAGATCGGCACGGCCGAAGCGCTCTCGCGATAGGCGGCGTCCGTCAGCGCCTCGGTCCAGGCCACAGTCTCAGCGAGGTGATGCACCGCTGGATTGGGGTGGGAAAATTCCTTTAGCGGCGCTGGCGTCACATTGCCGGTATCAACCACGCGATGGCCCAGATCTTCGAGAGCGCGCGTGAGACCGGCGATGCGATAGGCACTCGGCCCCATCTCACATCCCAATTGCCCGGCACCGATTTGCAACGGCGCACCGATCAGCCTGATATCCATTTGAACCCTCGCTTTTCAATCGACCCTCAATAGACCACAGAGACATGGCGGAATGAACATCAAATATTGGCAATCTTATCGAAGAAGGCTATCAGTTTGGTAAAATCTATTTCTCAGAATGGCTATGTATGGATATTCTCGACGAACGGCTCGTGACCCTTTTGCGGCACAATGGCAGACGCAGCATTTCCGATCTGGCGATCGAGACGGCGACTTCGCGCGCGACGGTGCGGTCGCATATCGAAAAAATGGAAAATGACGGCACCATCATCGGTTACACCGTCATTCTGCGCGCCGATGCCGTGGAGGCAGCAATCCGCGGCATCATGATGATCGAGATTGAAGGCCATGTGACGGACCGCGTCATCCGCACGCTTGGCGGCTTCCCGGAAATATCCGAGATCCACACCACCAATGGGCGCTGGGATCTGATCGTAGAACTCAACGCCGCGACGCTCAGCGATTTCGACGCGGTGCTGCGCCGCATCCGCCTCGTGCCCGGCATCACCGGCAGCGAGACAAGCATTTTGCTCTCCACCCCACGCTCCACCCGCGCGCGGCTGTAATCAACAGACGAAGCACAAAAGAGCGGGTGAAAACGCATTTTTCGATTTTTTCGACTTGCGCGGCGCAATAAATCATCTATATGACGACCCACCAAAGCGAACGCGGCAACGCGCTTCGGGCTTTTGGGGAATAGTTCAATGGTAGAACGACGGACTCTGACTCCGTTAATCTTGGTTCGAATCCAGGTTCCCCAGCCAATCTTCTTCATCGATCAAATCAAGAAATTAGACAGGCCGAAGTGCCGAAATATCCGGTATTGCGCATTATGACGGCTGGTCCGGGACGATCCACCAGAATAGTTGCACGAGGTCGTTCCAGAGCCTGACGGTGTCATCGATCATCGCTGTCACTTCTGTATAGGCGTAAATGGCCAAAAGCGTCAGAACCGCCAGCAGCAGCCACGGCCAGATTGGGCGTCTTGGCTGTGTTGCATCATGTTCTTTTTCATCGAGGTTCAATAGCAGCCTCCCGGTTTGCTTTGAGACTATGACGAAAAGCAGCGGGGCCGCAATGACATGCGCAGCCCCGTTCACGCGATGCGGCCTGTCGTTTTTTGAGTTGGCTTAAACTTGATAAATCACTGCACCTCCGGTCAGGCCCGCCCCTGCCGCAGTCAATAACAGCGTCTCTCCCTCAACAAAGCGTCTTTCAGCATTGGCAACCGAAAGCGAAAGCGGAATGGTGGCAGCGGACGAATTACCGAAAGTCTCGACCGTACGCACCGTCTTTTGCCGGTCAATGCCGAGATTGCCGCAGACAGCGTCGAACATGCGTGCATTGGCCTGATGCGGAACGAAACGGTCGATACTGGCTGCTTCAATTCCAGCCTGTTGCAGCACCTGCTGTGAAGTCTGCGTCATCATGGCTACGGCGCGGGAGAAGACTTCCCGGCCATCCCGCATCGTCATCAGGGCATCTTCGGAGGGCATCCCAGCGGAAAAAGGCTGGCTGCTGCCGCCGGCCGCTATCTGGATAAGGTCGTAACCGCTGCCATCAGAAACGAGATCGGCGGAGAGAAGTCCGCGTTGCGCGTCCCGGCACGGGGCAAGCACGACGGCCCCGGCGGCATCGGCGAACAGAACCGCGCTCGCCCTTTCCGCCGGATTGATGCGGCGGCTTAAAATATTGGCGGCGACGACGAGTACCGCGCGGCCGTGGGTGCGGACAAAACCATCCGCAAGGGTGAGCGCATAAAGAAAACCGGAGCAGGCACCGGCCAGATCGATTGCGCCGGAGCGTGTCAGGCCCAGCTGATGGGCAAGCAATGGTGCGGAAGGCGGCAGAAGGTGGTCTGGAGTTGACGTCGCCAGCAATGTCAGGGCGATGTCCTCAGAGCCAAGTTTCGCGTCCTCCAGCGCCATGCGCCCGGCTCTTGCCGCAAGGCCGCTTAACGTGTCGCCCTCTTCGGCCCAATAGCGTGTCCGGATGCCTGTCCGCCGCTCGATCCAGCCCGCTTCCAGCCCAAGACGCGTCTCAATCTCGGCATTGCCGACACATCGCGCCGGGACGGCATGTCCGAAACCGGCCATGCGGGAAGAACGTGTCTGCATTGTCAGGCCTTTCGGAAATTCTTGAAAAATGCGGCTGTCCGGCTTACGCGATCCCGGCGACACGAGAATTTGCCGGCATGGCCTCGGTTACGATCGCGGCCACTTCATCAATGGCGTCGAAGACGTGGGTCAGGTCCTGCGCCGTCGTGCAATAGGGCGGCATCAGATAGATGACGTTGCCTAGCGGGCGGATGATGAGCCCACGCTCCCGGAACAGTTTCCGCATGCGCGGGCCGGCCTCGGCGAGATAACCGCCGGAGGGCACCGCGAGGTCGAGCGCCGCTATGGTTCCCGCCTGGCGAATATTGGTGAAACGCCTGTCCCCCGCAAAACGCCCGAGGTTGTTTTGCAGGGCTTCTTGCAGTTGCCCGATGCGCTGCGCTACAGGCTCATCGCGCCAGACCTGCAGATTGGCAACGGCGGCGGCGCAGGCGATCGGGTTGGCGGTGTAGGAACTTGAATGGAAAAACGTCTTGCGGCGATCGGTTGAAAAATGCGCGTCGAAGATGCCGCCGCTGCACAGCGTTGCCGCAAGCGGCAGCGAACCGCCGGTAAGCCCCTTGGAAGTGCACAGAATATCCGGTGAAATCCCGGCCTGTTCACAGGCGAAGATGGTTCCCGTTCTGCCCCAGCCCGTCATCACCTCATCGGCTATGAGCAGGCAGCCGTAACGTTCGGCGATCTGCTTCAGCCCGGTCAGAACCTCCGCGCCGTAAATCTTCATGCCACCGGAGCCGAGAACCAGCGGCTCGATGAGCAGGGCGGCAATGCGGCCCGAACGGCAGTAACTCTCGAACATGTCGAGCGTCTCCTGCTCGCGGCCATGTTCTGGAAAAGCGAGCCGGTCGACACCAAAAAGCAGCGCTTCATAAGCGGCATTGAACACGCCGCGCTCACCCGTCGACATGGTGCCGATCGTATCCCCATGATAGCCGTGCTCCATGACCACGATGCGGTCGCGCTTTTCCTCGCGATTGTGAAAATAACCGAGCGCCATTTTCAGCGCCACTTCCACAGAGGTCGAGCCGCTATCGGAATAAAACACATGATCCAACCCGGCAGGCGCGCGTTCGATCAGCCCTTTCGCCAGCGTTTCTGCCGGTTCATGCGAGAATTCGGCGAAGATGATCTGGTCGAATGCCTCGGTCGCGGCGCGAATGGCTGCCATGATCGCCGGGTGCCGGTGGCCGTGGGTGATGACCCACCAGGACGAAATGGCATCGAACAGCCGCTTGCCATCCTCATCGACCAGAAAGGCGCCTTCCGCCGAGACGATGCGTTTCATCGGCGGTTCCAGCCCATGCTGGGTGAAAGGATGCCAGACAGGGGAACGGCTCATGCCGGCACCTCCAGAAAATCAGCGCGATCGAATTGTTGGGCGAATGTCTGGTGGAGCGTCTTGGCGCTCATCTCCGGCAGGTGCGGCATCCGGCCAAGTGAGCGCACACCGCCAATATCGGCGATGATGCGCTGGTTTTCCCGGTTTTCGTCGCCGATGAAAACCACACCGTGGACCGGAATTGCCCTTTGCCGCAGGGCCTCAAGCGACAGCAGCGTGTGGTTGATGGTGCCGAGTGAAGTTCTGGCGCACAGGATCAGCGGAATTCTCCAGCGGGCGAAAATATCGGCGAACAGCAATTTGTCGGTCAGCGGCACCAGCAGACCGCCCGCGCCTTCGATCACCAGCGGCCCGTCCGTTTCCGGCGGAATCAGACGTTCGGGATCGATCGTCACGTTTTCAAGTCGGGCCGAAAGATGCGGTGAGGCCGGCATTTTCAACCGATAGGCTTCCGGCAGGATACTTGCGCGGTACGCGCCGCCCAGCCGTGCCACCACTTCGCTATCGGTCTCTTCATCGAGACCGGATTGCACCGGTTTCCAGTAATATGCCTGCAGGGCATGGGTGAGCGCGGCGGAAAAAATCGTCTTGCCGATACCCGTATCGGTGCCGGAAACGACGAAACGAGGGCTCATCGTTCCTCCTCCATAGCCAGGGCAAGCCGCCCGATCATGGCGGCGATCTGGTTCTCATCGACATTGAGCGTGATGGAGATGCGCAGGCGCGCCGTGCCTTCCGGCACCGTCGGCGGGCGGATTGCCCTGACGTCGAAACCGCCATCCCGCATACACGCGGCAATCCGCATCGCACGGGCATTGTCACCTATCATCACCGGCAAGATCTGCGAGCCGCTGGGTGCCATACCAAGCCGGGCATGCAATTGTTCGCCGGCAAAGTTCATCAACTCTTTCAGCCGCGTGCGCCGCCAGGATTCGTCGGTGACGATCCGCAAGGCCTCCCGCATCGCCGCCGCCATCAGCGGCGACGGGGCGGTCGAATAGATGAAACCGCGGGCTCGGTTGGTGAGATAATCGGCAAGAATCGCAGGCAGGCTCAAAAGCGCGCCGGAGAGGCCAAGTGCCTTGCCGCAGGTATGCAGCGCCACCACATTGTCCCGGCCTTCCAGTTCCGCAGCAAAGCCACGCCCGCCGGGGCCAAACACGCCGGTGGCATGGGCCTCGTCGACGACAAGGACGCCTTCGTGTTTCCGGGCGAGATCGGCAAGGGCCGCAAGCGGCGCGCAATCTCCATCCATGGAATAAAGGCTTTCCACCGCGATCCACGGTCGACCTTTGCCGCCCGCCTGTCGCCAGCGGTTTATTTCCCGCTCAAATGCCTCGACCTGATTATGCGACACGGCGACCGCATTCGCCTTGCCCGCCGCAATGCCATCATGCACGCTGGCATGGATCAGTTCATCGTGAAGCACGAGATCGTCCCGAAGCGGCAAGGCAGAGAAAAGCGCGACATTGGCGGCAAATCCGCTGCCGAAATAGATCGTTCTTTCGGAACCGAAGAACATCGCCGCCTCCGCTTCAAGCGCCTCATGTTCCGGATGGTTACCGCGCAGCAGCCGCGAGCCACCGGCTCCGACGGGCACACCCCGGTCGATCGCGGCGGCAATCGCTGCCTTCAGCCGGGGCGCATCGGCAAGCCCCAGATAATCGTTGGAGGTGAAGTCGATCCCCTCCTGAGGGGAGAGCGCGCGCAGCCGCGATTTGCGTCGCAGGCCAGCGAGCTTCGTCTCATAGGGAGAGAGCGCCGAAACGGTCACCGGCACCCTCCCGCCTCCGCAGGCTGCAATTCCATAGGCTTCAGACCCAGCCGCCGGAACAGCGCCGTATCGTGATCCTCACCCGGATTATCCGCCGTCAGCAGCGTCTCGCCAATGAAGATGGAATTGGCCCCGGCCAGGAAACAGAGCGCCTGCGTCTCATCGCTCATTTCCGTGCGCCCGGCGGAAAGTCGCACATGCGACGTTGGCATCAGGATGCGCGCAAGCGCAATGGTGCGGACGAAATCGATCGGGTCGACCGGATCGGCATTGGCAAGCTTCGAGCCGGGGATCGGGATCAGCATATTGATCGGCACGCTTTCCGGCGGGACCGGCAGATTGGCGAGCGTCACCAGCATCGAAATACGGTCATCAACCGTCTCCCCCATGCCGAGAATGCCGCCTGCGCAGACCTTTATGCCGGCATCACGGACATTGGCGAGCGTTTCCAGCCGGTCCTCGAAGGTGCGGGTGGTGATGATCTGCGAATAGAACCGCTCCGACGTGTCGACATTGTGATTGTAATAATCGAGCCCGGCATCGGCGAGCCGTTCGGACTGTTCCGGCGTCAGCATGCCGAGCGTCATGCAGGTTTCCATGCCGAGCGCCTTGACGCCTTCGACCATGGCCACCACCGCTTCCATGTCGCGCTCCTTGGGATTGCGCCATGCCGCCCCCATGCAATAACGCGTCGCCCCGCCCTCCTTCGCCTTGCGCGCCTCGGCCAGCACCCGCTCCACCTCCATCAACTTGGAGGCCTTCAGACCCGTCGGATTTCGGGCGGACTGGCTGCAATAGCTGCAATCCTCCGGGCAGCCGCCAGTCTTGATGGATAAAAGCCGGCTCATCTGAATGGCATTGGCATCGAAATGACGGCGATGCGCCTGCTGAGCGCGGAAGAGGAGATCGTTAAATGGTAAATTATAGATAATTTTTGCTGCTGCGAATGACGTATCCGCTTCAATGACGGGAGTCGACACCATATCCGGCTCCATTTGCGCGACAATCTGATCCATTTGGCGGTCTTTCGATTAAAATAAATAGATAGAACTCCTTTTTATCTATTTTTTTTAACGCGTCTTTTGCAAGTGCTTTTTTCGCGAAAATTGTCGGCCTCAGAAATCGAAGGGAATATGCGCAGCCAAATCGCCGGGCTTCGAAGGGTAATTCAGCAGATGAAAAAACACTTTTTGAGAAAGATCAGAATCACCCCCATGGCGCGAAAAGCCGGTAATTGCTAAGGGAAAGCCATGATTACACTTCGCACTTCCGACACTCGCGACACGGGCCGCATCCTTGAGATATGGCGCAAGGCCGTTGACGCCACCCATGGTTTCCTTCGCGCCGAAGATCGCATCGCAATCGAGGACGAAGTTAAGGCTTTTCTTCCGCAGGTCCCTTTGACACTCGCGGTCGATGCGTCGGATCAGCCGATTGGCTTCATGTTTCTGCATGAAGGGCATATGGAGGCGCTTTTCATCGATCCGGGCCATCATGGCAAAGGGATCGGAAGCGCGCTCGTGCAGGCGGCGCTCGCAGCGCATCCGGCGCTGACCACCGATGTCAACGAACAGAATGCGCAGGCCATGGGCTTTTATCGCAAGCTCGGTTTCGAACCGACGGGACGTTCCGATCTCGACGGGCAGGGACGGCCCTACCCACTCGTTCATCTGCAATTTCGCGCGACGGAAAAATAAGCCGCCGGGGCCGGGATCATCGGGGAGGAGGACGTCACGAACACCATCATCCGCTTCGCAACCGAGGATTTTCTGCCCGAGCACCGCTTCGATCAATGGCGCGAAGTGCGCGGCAAAAGCCTGTTCGGCGTGACGATCGAGCTTGCGCCGGATCGTCGCCACAGCTTCAAGGGTTCGTTTCAGGCGCGCGCCATTGCCGGCGCCGTCGTGAGTGAGATGCGCGCTTCCTCCTATCGGGTCAACCGCACGCAGGCCGATATCGCCCGCATTGCCGGCAACAGCCTCTGCATCGGCCTGCAGGTGACAGGGTCTGGGCTCCTGCATGCAGGCAGAGACCGGGTCCATTCCGTCAGCGGCGGAGACATCACCATCAACTATTCGGATTTGCCCTATGACGCGATACCGGGCGGCGAGGCGGATTTTCACTATAAGATGCTCAAGATCCCCGTCGACGACGAGCTCATGCTTGGCCAGACGGCCGATGACCTGTTTGCGACGCGTTATGGCGACAATACCGCATTTTCCCGGCCGTTTCGGGCGCTCTTTAATGCGCTGAACGCCGAGCATGGCAGGCTCATCGATCCCGCTCGTGATGTGGCGCATGTCGCGCGGCTTGCCATGACGGCGCGCGGACGCCTTTCGCCCGCCATGCCGGAAGTGCGAGCCGCACTCCGCACCGGACTTTGTTATGCGGCCCAGGACATCATGATGCGCAAGAAATCAAGGCAGAACCTGACGCCTGCCACGGTGGCAAGGGAGCTCGGCATTTCGCTTCGGCAGCTGCACGTCGTTTTCGAGGGCGCGGAACTTTCGTTTTCGCGGACACTGTCCTCCATGCGGATAGAGGAAGCGAAACGCCTGCTGCTGGAATTTCCCGCTTTGCCAATAACGCAGATCGCCTATGGCTGCGGCTTTGACAGCCTCGCCACCTTCTACCGGGTGTTCAGCCGCACCTATGGCATGGCGCCCGGCGAAGTCCGCACGATCCGCCTGCCGACGGCATAAAATTCGCCTCTGCGCGCAATGAGAAGACGCCTCATCATCACCTCTGTAAAGCCCATGGATCGTGCAGTCCAGGCCGGCAATTCGAGGAGCGCTTCCCATGACCAATTTTTTCGATTTCGCGATTTCCGGGCTGCCGGATGTCACCGCATTTCGCCGCAGCCCGCCGCCCAGCGAAATCGAGCGGCTGATTCGAACGGAGTGTTTTGCCGCCGCGCTGCGTCTGCTGTCGGGAAGTTTCATTACCCTCTACGAAGGCTCGCCCGAGCTGACCGGGCTTTTCGCCACACGCCAGAGCCGGCTGCTTTGCCACGCGCTGTTGGCGCTCTATTTTCAAAAGCGCGATACCTGCACGAACGGAGCGGGGGAACCTGCCCTGACTCGGGAAGATTTCGGCCGCCTCGCATTGCGCCATGGCCTCGCCAGCGACGATGTCGCTTATGCCTTTTTCAAAGAGGCGCTGAAACGCGGGCTGACAATTGAGGTGAAAGCCAGCGGACAGGAGACCGATGGGGTAACGCCTTCACCGCTGACACTGGCAATGCTTGCCCAATGGTACGATGTGCATTTTCAGGCACTGGACCTCATCGACGAGGGGTTCAGGGCCTCAAGGTTCATCAAGCAATCTCAAACCATGCTCGCACACATCCATCCGCGTGTGGCGGACGCGCTGCTTTCCAATCCGGAGGTACGTTGCCCGGGCCCGCTTTCCATCATCTTCAACTGGTTCGATGCCGGCGGGTTGCTGATGGACCGCCTGATCGCAGGGATTGACTGGGAAAAACCGACCGAACAGGGCAGGCACCTGACAGATGTAAAAACGGTATCGGAACTGGCAAAACCGCTCTGCCTGACCCGCACCCATGTCGCCCGCAAGCTTGACGCGGCCGAACTGATCGGCGGCATCGGCTGGAGCGGAAGGCGGGGTCGCTCGGCGCTCTGGATATCCCAGGGCTTTTACGAGGAATATGCCCGCATGCAGGCGCGCAAGCTCCTCATTCTCGATGATGCCTTCATGGAGACGACGTGAGGTTGCGGAACCGGAGGGCACGGTATTTGTCGATGGTTATGAGTGATACCCATTGACAAAATTCGAGAACTACGGCTCTTCTACTGTCCATGCGTAAGATGTTGCAAACATCGAAATTGACGGCACTGCTGTTTAGACTGGTGATGATACTGTCACTGGCGGGTTACAGCGTTTCCACCGTCAATGCCGCAATGCATGGCCCAGACGCTGCGGGAATGCCGCATGACCAATCGGTCAAGATGGATCATGGCGCGATGAAGAGCCACGGTGGTTCGGCCATGGCGTCCGATGATCATCACAAGATGGATGCGGCAGAGCATGACAGCGGCGTTAAAAAGCCGGTCAAGCCGGAATGTTGCGGCGATTTCTGTCTCGGCATGGCCGTGCTGATCGCTCATGATGCGCTGGGCAAACCCGTCGTCAATTCCATCCGTTCCTTCCTCGACGACAGCAAGGCCGTGGGCGAGATCCCGCTCCTTCACCGTCCACCGAATATCTGAACAGGCAAGGCCCGCCTTCTGGGCAATGACCGTGCGTGAGCGGCTTTAGCGCCGTCGCGCCGTTACATCTCCTGTTCGGACATTACCATGAATCCTATTTACATCGTGGTGGCAGCGCCCCTGCTTCTGGGCGGCTGCACAGCCACATCGTCAATGAACGAGGCTGCCTCGTATGAAGACGCGGCGAACCCGTCGCTCGGCGTCGCACCCATCCGTTATCAAACGCCGGTCACGGGTTATACCCACCGCGCGCCGGCGGATCCGAAGCCCTGGCGTAACCAGAACGATGCGCAGGCTCCGAAAGGAGACGCATCATGACAATACGCCTATTCAAACTCGCGGCCGCCCTTTCCTTCCCCGCCATTCTCGGCGGCTGTGTCACGGCCGCCGAGTACTCCTCGAAGAATGCGGGCTTCACCACCGTCTCGGCCAAAACATCCGAAGCGACCGGCAAGCAGACGGTCTGGATACAGAACCGGGCCGAGGCGCAGGCAACCGCAACCCGCGTCAAATCGCTGATGTCAGCGAAGACCATCGATGTCGAGACGGCGGTTCAGGTCGCACTGCTCAACAATAAAGGCCTTCAGGCGGCCTATACGGATCTCGGTGAGTCTGCCGCAACCGCCTGGCAATCGACCATGCTGGTCAATCCGAGGGTCGGTATCGGGCTGACGGGCATCGGCACTCCGGGGCTCAGGGCCTACAAGGCGATCGAGGGTGTAATCGTCACCAATATTCTGGCGCTGGCAACCCTCAAACAGAATGTCGAAATTGCTGATACCGGCTTCCGCAAAGCCCAACTCGCCGCCGCGCTGAAGACGCTGCAGCTTGCGGCAGATACCCGTCGCGCCTGGATCACCGCCGTTGCGGCCTGGGAAAATGTTGGCCAGCTGGCTCAGGCGCAGGCTGCGGCGGATGCCGCCTCGGAACTTGCCAAGAAGCTTGGTGAGGCGGGCTCGCTCAACAAGGAAGGCCAGGCCCGCGAACAGGTCTTTTATGCCGAGCTGACAGGCCAGATCGCCAAGGCGCGGCTTGAGGCCCGCCTTGCGAAGGAGGAACTGACAAGGCTGATGGGACTGTGGGGAGGAGACATCGAATACACCATCCCCAACCGCCTGCCGCAACTTCCGAAGGATCTGGCCAAACGCGACATGATCGAGGCCGAGGCGCTGCAGCGCCGCGTGGATTTGCAGATCGCCAAACTCGATCTGGAATCGACCGCCCGGTCGTTCAAGCTCACCGAGGCCACCCGATATGTCACCGATCTCGAACTTCGTTCCGGTTTTGAAACCGAACGCGAGCGCGATGAGGACGCCATAAACAAGCAGACGACGGGCAATGCCGAACTGGAATTCGTCATTCCGATCTTCGATTCCGGCCGGGCGAGAATGCGGGAATCCGAACTTGCCTATATGCGCGCGGCAAATCTGCTGGCGGAGAAGGCGGTCAATGTCCGCTCCGAAGCCCGCTCGGCCTATCAGGCCTATCGCTCGAACTACGACATCGCCCGGCACTATCGCAACAGCGTGGTGCCGCTGCGAACGAAGATCGAGGAAGAGTCGCTGCTCACCTATAACGGCATGCTCACCAACACCTTCGAACTGCTCGCCGACAGCCGCGAAAAGGTCAACTCGAACCTGCTCGCCATCAATGCCAAACGCGACTTCTGGCTCGCGGAAGCCGGCCTCGCTCCCGCCATCTATGGCGGTGGCGCGGCTACGGCAGGGGCAGAAACAGAAGTTGCCGCCGCTGGTGGCGGCGGTGGCGGACATTGAGAAAGGAAACGGCCATGTTCAATAGAAGAAACTTTCTGGGTGTCGGCGCCGCAATGGTCTCCACGGCGGCCTGGGCAAAGACATCGAATAGCAGCCTGCCGGAAGCGGCCGTGATGGAAACGGCGGCGACCCAGGCGCCGGTCAAGCCAACCACCGGTCCCGATTACAACCCGGTCGTCACCCTCAATGGCTGGACCCTGCCCTTCCGGATGAACAACGGCGTCAAGGAATTCCACCTTGTCGCCGAGCCGGTGGAACGCGAAATGGCGGAGGGCATGACCGCCCGCCTCTGGGGCTATAACGGCCAGTCTCCCGGCCCGACCATCGAGGCCGTCGAAGGCGACCGGGTGCGCATTTTCGTGACCAACAAGCTGCCGGAACATACGACGATCCACTGGCACGGCATGATCCTGCCATCAGGCATGGACGGCGTCGGCGGCCTGTCACAGCCGCATATCCCCGTCGGCAAGACCTTCGTTTACGAGTTCGATCTCGTGAAATCGGGTACCTTCATGTACCACCCGCATTCGGACGAAATGGTCCAGATGGCGATGGGCATGATGGGCTTCTTCGTCATCCATCCGAAGGATCCGACATTCATGCCGGTTGATCGCGACTTCGTGTTCCTGATCAACGCCTATGACATCAACCCCGGCTCCTATGTGCCGAAAATCATGACGATGACGGATTTCAATCTGTGGTCATGGAACAGCCGGGTGTTTCCGGGCATCGATCCGCTGGTGGTTTCCAAGGACGACCGGGTGCGCGTGCGCGTCGGCAACCTGACCATGACAAACCATCCGATCCACATGCATGGCTACGATTTTGAGGTGACCTGCACCGATGGCGGCTGGGTGAGGCCCGAGGCGCGGTGGCCGGAAGTGAGCATCGACATCCCCGTCGGCGCGATGCGGGCCTATGAATTCGACGCCAAATATGTCGGCGACTGGGCGATCCATTGCCACAAGTCGCATCATACGATGAACGCCATGGGGCATGACGTCCCGACCTTCATCGGCGTCGACAAGAAAACCGTCACCGAAAAGATCCGCAAGGTCCGGCCGGAATATATGCCGATGGGTACCGCCGGCATGGCCGATATGGGCGCCATGGAAATGGAAATCCCTGAGAACACCGTTCCCATGATGACCGGCTGGGGTCCGCATGGCCCAATCGAGATGGGCGGCATGTTCTCCGTGGTGAAGGTCCGCGAAGGCATCTCCGCCAGCGATTACTCAGATCCCGGCTGGTACGAAAACCCGCCCGGAACCCAGGCCTGGGAATGGACCGGCGACGTGCCGGCGACCGAAAAGACCAATGATCCCAAAACACAGATCACGCCGAAACCGATGAAACACGGCTGATCGTGCAGACCACCCCCACAAAACCAAGGAAACCAAGCAATGACCAGACTGAAACTTGCACTGCTTCTCACCGCTCTTGCCACGCCCGCCTTCGCCTCCGGCACCCACGGCGGTGGCCACGAAGCGATGGCGATCGGCGAACCCGGTGACAAATCCAAGGTAACGCAGACCATACAGGTGACGATGAAGGAAACACCTGACGGCAAGATGCTGTTCACCCCCGCCAAGTTCGAATTCAAGAAGGGCAAGACCGTGCGTTTTGCCGTGAAGAATGTCGGCGAGCTCGATCATGAATTCATTCTCGATGAACAGAGCGCCAATCTGGAGCACAAGGCCGCCATGGAAAAGGCCCCGGAGATGGAACACGACAATCCGAACGCGATCAGCCTCGCACCGGGCGAAAGCGGCGAAATCATCTGGAAGTTCACCAATGACGGCATGTTCGAATTCGCCTGCCTGAAGCCCGGGCATTACGAGGCCGGCATGCGCGGCGATCTCAAAGTTTCGGCAAAGTAACCCATTCACCAAAGGAATCTGACCATGAAGACAATCGTTAGAATCTCCGTTGCAGCAGCGTTCCTGCTTGCCGCTCCCTTCGGCGCATTTGCACAGGAGTTCACCAAGGGCACGGTGAAGAAGCTCGACGCCGCCGCCAAGAAAGTCACCATCATCCATGAGGAACTGAAGAACCTCGACATGCCGGCCATGACGATGGTGTTCCGCGTCAAGGACGATGCCCTGCTCGCCAAGCTCAAGGAAGGCGCGAACATTGAGTTCGTCGCCGAACGTGCGGACGGCAAGCTGGTCGTCGCCCAGGTGAAATAAAGCCTCCACAGCCTGCACACACCCGTGAGGTCCAAAAGGAACCGGAACGGGTGTGTGCGATATCATATTCCCACAATAGTCTGGCCGCCGGGCCCGAAGCAGAATTGCAGGTTTTGAAAACGCCTGACGTATCGTGCCCGATCACCCCCCTAAACGTGGACAGGCTTTCGCGCCGGGCCGAAAACCACGAAGCTGAGAGCAGCCAGCAGCCAGACACTGATGCCGGCATAGAGCATGACCAGACCGAAACCGTCGGCCAGCGCCTGATGGACGAGCACGTCAGAAACATGTTCTGCCGACGATCCCGCTGTTCCCGCCGCAATCTTCTCCGCGAGCGAACGCAGGTCGTAAGCATCCATGCCGGACGGCAAATTCGCCTGAAGCGAAGACCAGACACCCTCGACCAGAATAAAACCCATGATCGGGATGTTGATGGCAAGCGAGATCATTCTGGCGCTCATGTCGATGCCGGAGGCCATGCCGGAACGGGCAGCGGGGACCGCACCCGTGGTCGTGTTGGTCACCGGCGTGTTGGTAAGGCCAAGCCCGACACCGGACAGAATGCAGCCGGGCAACATGGTCAGCCAGCTCGCATTTGCGGCATCGCTGCCGAGCTTCATCAGCATGAAACCGAGACCGATGGTGAACAGCCCGGCCGGGACGACAAGGCGGGGTTGATAACGCAACGACAGGCGCTCCGCCAGCGGCGGCACGACCAGTGCGGGCAGCGTATAGGCGAGCAGACCGAGACCGGCGGTGACACTGTCATACCCTAGACCCGCCTGAAACCAGATCGGCAGATAAATCATGAACGGCCAGAAACTGATGTTCATCGCCGCTGAGCCGATGATCGCGCCGGAAAAAGGCCGGATGCGAAACACGGAGAAATCGAACATCGGCCTTGGCGTGAGCTTTTCGACGATGACAAAGGCGATGAAACTCGCAGCCGCAACACCAAGGATCAAAAGCGCCCCTGGGCTGGCAAATCCGAGTTCCGGTCCCTGGGTGATGAAAAAGGCGAGGCAGAACACGGCAGCAGAGAGCGTCGCAATGCCCGCAAGATCAAGGCGTGTCGCCTCCGGGTCGTGCGATTCCTTCACACCGCCCATGGCAAGCAGCAATGTGACGATGCCGAGCGCCACGTGAACGAGGAAGACCCATTCCCAGCTCCACAGGGCAACAATGGCGCCGCCGATGATCGGGCCGAAGCCCAGCCCCACGCCGGAAACAATGCCCCACCAGCCAAACGCCATGCCACGCTCGCGCGCCGTGCGGAATTGATGGGACAGGATGGCGATCTGGCACACCAGCATCGCCCCGCCGCTTAAGCCCTGAAGAAAGCGCGCGCCAATCAGCACCGCCACACTTTCCGTCATTCCGCAGGCGAGTGAGGAAAGCGAGAAAGCAACGATGCTTCCGATGAAGACCCGTTTGCGGCCGAAGCGGTCGGCCAGCGCGCCGGTTGCCATCAGCACCATCGTCACGCCGATCGTATAGGCGTTCATGATCCACTGAAGCTGCCGGAAATCCGCATGCAGAACCTGTTCGAGCGTCGGCAGGATTGCCGGCACGCTGGAGATTTCCAGTCCGAACATCAGCGCGGAAAGACAGACGGCAGCAAGCGCAAGCGCGCTTCTGCTGGCGGTTGGGGCGGTAACGGCAAGGGTCACTTCTTCAGCCTTTCGTGGTTCAGACCGCGGCGGTAAATCCGGGCATGACGGGGTGCGCTCGCTGCGGTCGATATGTTGCAATGTCGAAGGCAAACTAGTGAAAGCTTGACCATAACTGAATTGGATGATTGGATATTTCAGAGACAACAAATTTGGATCATTGCCATGACCACGCTGGATGTGGATGCCGTCCAGGCTTTCGTCACCATCGCCGATCTGCAGAGCTTCACCCGTGCGGCCGAAACGCTCGGAACCACACAGGGCGCCATCAGTGTCAGGCTGAAGCGGCTTGAAGACCGGCTCGGCCAGCGGCTCCTCGAACGGACACCGCGCTCGGTGAGGCTGTCTGCGCAGGGCGCCGTATTTCTCGCACCCGCGCGCGAATTCCTCGCCGCGCATGATCGCGCCATGGCCGGGCTTTTTTCCACGCGCCGACGCTTTGGCCTTGGCATCTCCGCCCATGTTGCCGGCCCGGAAGTGCCAACGCTGCTGGCGCGGCTCAACGCGCATGATCCCGGACTGACGATTGAGGTGCGGATGGACAATTCCCGCACGCTGCTGGATGCCTTCGACCGCGGCGAGATCGACGCCGCGATCATCCGGCGCGAGGATGACAGGCGGGATGGCGAAGTACTCGGGCCAGAGCATTTCGGCTGGTTCGCAGCCCCGCAGTTCGAGCATCGTCAGGGCGAGCCGTTGCGTCTGGCGGCACTTTCGCCCGCCTGCGGCGTGCGCGACATCGCCGCCCGCGCGCTCGACTCCGCCGCCATCGCCTGGACGGAAGTCTTTCTTGGCGGCACCTCCTCGATGGTGACCGCGGCCGTTTCGGCCGGTCTCGCCATTTCTGCTTTTTCCTGCCGTCTGGCGCCGCCCGGCACTGTCGAGGTCAGCCAGCGTTTCGGCCTGCCGGCGCTGCCTTCCACCGAGATCATCATGTTCTCGACCCTGACCGACAGCAGATCCCGCGAGGCGCTGCGCACGCTCGCCGCCGCTTTCCGGGAGCATCGGCCGACATTGTGAGCAATGAGAATTGCCGAACTGCCGGGAAACCGGATTTGACTTGCCGGGCGATCGCTGCGGCGCTATAGAAAAGCGTCGAAAAAGGCACGACTTGGTGTGGTCTAGCCCAAGTCCTTTCGGAAACGAAAGCTCTGTCCATGCTCCGTGCATGAGTCCCACGACGAACAACGACGCTGTTCAGGCGTCAAATTGTTCGTCCGTGTGGTTCTCAAAAACGACGAGCCGCTCCGGTCGAACGACCCAAAAGAGCAGTTCATGTCAAATACCCCAGAGACTTACGATGTTGTCATTGCCGGTGCCGGTCCGGTCGGCCTGTTTCTCGCCTGCGAGCTGTGTCTCGCAAACCTCTCGGTGCTGGTGCTGGAGCAGGGGTCGGACCCTTACTCGCCGCTAAAGCAACTTCCCTTCGGCATGCGCGGTCTTTCCGCACCCACGATCGAAAGCTTTGACCGGCGCGGCCTGCTGGATGAGCTTACCGAACGGCAGCGCGCGAAAGAGCAATCGAGCACCGGCCAATCGGCCGCACACTGGATGCATCAGCAGCGCCGGCCGGGCGGCCACTTCGCCGGCATTCAGTTCTTCCACGACAATATCGACATTTCGAAATGGGCCTATCGCCTTGCGGATTCGACACCCGTCACCCTGGCTTCCAGCATGGAAGAAATCGAAGCCGTTCTGGAAAAACGAGCAACCGCAATGGGAGCCGAGATCAGGCGTGGCGCCGGTGTTGAGGGCTTCGAGCAGTCGGAGGAGGCCTTGACCATTCGCGCCGGCGGCGAGACATTTCATGGGCGGTGGCTCGTTGGCTGCGATGGCGGCCGCAGCACCGTGCGCAAGGCTGGCGGTTTCGATTTCGTTGGCACCGATCCCGAATTCACGGGCTATTCCGTCGAGGTCGACATGGCGGATGCGGAAAAACTCACTTCCGGCCGCCACTACACGCCGACCGGCATGTACACCTATCAAAAACCCGGAACCATCGCGATGGTCGATTTTGATGGCGGCCGGTTTCACCGAACCCAGCCGATCACGCGTGAGCATGTGCAGGCCGTGCTGCGGCATGTTTCCGGCACCGACGTCACAGTCTCAAGCCTTCACATCGCAACCACCTGGACGGACCGCGCCTATCAGGCCACGACCTATCGGAGAGGCCGTGTATTGCTGGCGGGCGATGCCGCGCATATCCACTCTCCGCTCGGTGGGCAGGGGCTCAATCTCGGGCTGGGCGATGCGATCAATCTCGGCTGGAAGCTTGCAGCGACGATCCGTGGCGATGCACCGGACGGATTGCTGGACAGCTATACGAGCGAACGGCACCCATTGGGCGCACAGATCCTTGACTGGTCGCGTGCCCAGGTTGCACTCATGCGCCCAAGCCGGAGTACTCGGGCGCTCGCAGCCATCATTCGCGATCTCATCGAGACCCGTGATGGCGCGACATACTTCGCCGAACGCGTATGGGGCGTTTCCATCCGCTATGAGCTTGGCGGCGAACATCCGCTTGTCGGCCGCAGCGTTCCTGATTTCAAACTGGCAGACGGGAGGAGGACCGGAGAACTTCTGAGGGAAGGAAGCGGTCTGCTTTTGAACTTTGCCTCGGACGCATCCCTTGAAGCGCTGGCGCATCGCTGGAATGGACGGATCGCCTATGTCGCAGGCGATGTCGAAGACCGGTTGGGATTGAGCGCTGTTCTGGTGCGACCCGACGGCATCGTCGCCTGGGCCACGGAGTCCATTCCTGACGAGGCGGAAATCGCGGAGGTAGCGGCCCGATGGTTCGGTGAAATTTGACGTTCAGCTGAAGCAGGAACTGGCATTGCGTAGCGATGCGAAATCGACAGGGATTTTGCATCGCTACATTTTCCGCGCCGGCAATTTGACCAATTCTTCCAGCGACTTGTCGATCTTGAGCTGAAACCGTCTACTGCCTCATCACTCGATCACTTCCCCTCGCATCAGAAACTTTGCGAGCGCGACTGTCGAAACGAAGCCGAGAATTGCAAGGATGAGAATAAAGGGGAGATAGAGGGCGTTTCCGGTTTTGATCGCCAGCACCAAGGCCTGCAATATTGCCAGATTGTAGATCGTGTCGACAGCCATGACGCGATCCTGCGCCCGTGGCCCCTTGATCAGGCGATATGTGACGAGCGCCATGGAAAGTAGAAGCATTCCCTGCGCAAAGGTGGTCGACCAGTAAATGATATCCGAACTCAACATCGCCGGCACCGCTCAATGCGGTCGCGCGGGAGAAAAAAGACAAATCTGCTCAGGGTAATTGCAAGGGATCATGGCTTTGCTCCTCGTGTTCTCTACACACGGGGCCGTCCCCTCTTGATCCGGATGGCGCAGGTCGTCCTGCACGGAAGTGTGCTATCATCAGCGGCACAGATCTTCAAGGTAGGCATTCCAGCACCATTGCCTTCAAGAACCCTGTCATGATATCGCTAGCCGCAACTGCTTGACGAAGCTTCGTTCGGGACGACCCGAATGCGACAGATTGCCGGGGACGACCCCAGATGAGGTCGCCTGCAATGTCAGATACAAAATCTCCATCATTTATCCGGGGCGCCTGGCCCAAACTCGTCGTGGCTTGGCTGGTCGTCGTGGTTTTTCAGTCCGCCGGGACGTCGTGGCTTTCGCCGGATATGACCCCGACAGTTGCAATATCCTGCTTTCTCGTTCTCTTCGCCACCATTCTGATGGCGGCTTTCGGGGTTGTGAAAGAAGCCGATGAACTGGCCCATCAGTTGGGCGAACCCTACGGAACGCTCATTCTCACCCTGTCGATCGTTGCAATCGAGGTGATCCTGATTGCCGCCGTGATGCTCGGGCCAAACGAGGCCCCGACGATCGGAAGAGATTCCATATTCGCCGTGATGATGATCATCCTCAACCTCGTGACGGGTATCTGCCTGCTTGCGGGCGCGATACGGTATGGCGAGCAGGAATATAATGCGCCGGGTGCCGTCTCCTTCATCGCAATGACGGTCGTATTGGCCGGTGTCGCGCTTCTGGTTCCGAATACGCTGCCGGCTGCCGATGGCACGTTCACCGCTCTCCAGGCCATTGTAGTTTCGGTCGTAACCGTGATTGTCTACGGCGGTTTCCTCGTGCTTCAGATGGGCCGTTACCGCAGCCATTTCATGCAGCCCGCGCCGGGACGGATGTCGATCCGGCTGGCGGAGCCAATTGCTCGCCCGGCCCCAGAGGCCGATATTGCGACGGGTGGCGGAGCCCGCAAAAAGAACATCGTTCACTCGGCGATGCTGATCGGGTTGATGTTACCGATCGTGCTGCTCGCGCACGACCTTGCCATCGTCATCGATTTTGGCGTCGCCCGGGCCGGTGCTCCCGTTGCGGTTGGCGGCGTGCTCATCGCGATCATCGTCTTCACGCCGGAATCGATCACGGCCGTGAAGGCTGCGCTGAAAAACGAGACGCAACGGGCAATCAACCTGTGCCTTGGGGCATTCGTCTCGACTGTCGGGCTGACCGTGCCGGCGGTTCTAACGGTCGGCCTCCTGTCCGGCAAAATGGTGATCTTCGGAATTTCGCCCACGGAAACCATCCTCTTTGCGCTGACCATCGCGCTGACGACCCTGACATATCTTGGCCGGCGGACATCTGCGGTGCAGGGGCTGCTGCATCTGATGCTGTTTGCAATCTTTGGGCTGCTCCTGTTTACGGCCTGAGAACGTCCGGCATCGCGGGACGACCCGCGCTCTGCAAACCCACACGGGGACGACCCCACAATCGTGAGATTCATGATGTGGAAAACGCAGCAGACGCTTTATCGAGACATTTCGAATACGGCCATGCGAAGTGCACACGAGCGCACTGCAAGCTGGAAAACGCTGATCTCAGCGGCCGTGATCTTCATTCTTGTCGCCAACAACGCGGTCAGACTTTCCCGCGCCGATGCATTTGCCCGAAAGCCATTGCCACCCGCCGACGATTTGGCTAGAAAGCGCTCGCGCGGGACGACCCGCGCCTTGAAACGTTCCGGGGACGGCCCTGATTCTCAAACTTGGGATCAGGATGACCGACATAGCGAACACCCTCCTCATTTCTGATGCTCCACCACACACGCGGTCTTCCTGCGTCCGGCACAGCCGCGACCTGGAGCATCAGCATATTCCTGTCATTGCCGCAAGTTACTGAAGGACCCTCCATGGCCGGCCCTATCGAGCAATTCGAAGTCAAACCTCTCGTTGAAATTACCATCGGTGATATCGATCTCAGCTTCACCAATGCCTCGGCATACATGTTCCTCACCGTCACCCTGGCGAGTTCGTTCCTGCTGCTTGCCACGAGCAGGGCGCGCCTCGTGCCCGGCCGGTGGCAATCCAGTGCTGAAATGCTTTACCTGTTCGTCGCCAAGACCCTGCGTGACAATGCCGGCGAGCAGGGAATGCGGTTCTTCCCCTTCGTTTTCTCGCTTTTCATGTTCATTCTGTTTGCGAACATGATCGGCATGTTTCCTTACGCTTTCACGGTTACGAGCCAGATCATCGTCACATTTGGCTTGGCGATGATGGTGTTCGGCACCGTCACGCTGTATGGCATCTTCAAACACGGCATCCGTTTTCTCGGCCTGTTCAAACCGGCGGGAATACCGGCAATCCTCGCGCCCATCATCGTGCCGATTGAAATCATCTCCTATATTTCGCGACCGGTCAGCCACTCCGTCCGCCTGTTCGCCGTCATGCTTGCCGGTCACATCACCCTGAAGGTCTTTGCCGGTTTTGTCGTGTCGCTGGCGAGCGTCAATGCTCTCGGCATGATCGGCGCCATCGCGCCGCTTTTCATGACGGTCGCAATCACGGCGCTGGAGTTTCTGATGGCCGCAATTCAGGCGTATGTGTTCACGATGCTGACCTGCATGTACCTCAATGACGCCCTGCATCCGGGGCACTAGAGCATCGATCTGGAAAACGGCCATCTCCTTGTCGACAATTCCGGGTGGAAAATTTAGCATTGCGTGACAAACAGACGACAGACGTATCTTTCGGCCCTCGCCGCACGGAGCAAGCATGTCCCTTCCCCAAAAGATCGGTTTTATCGGAACCGGAGCGATCACCGATGCCATGGTAAGGGGCCTACTCGGCAAGCCCGCCGCCGTGCCGCATGTCATGGTGTCCCAGCGCAGCGCAGATATCTCCGCCAGGCTTGCCAGCGATTTCCCGCAGGTGATCGTGTCCGGCGATAATCAGGCTATCATCGACGGCTGCGACACCGTCATGCTAGCGATCCGTCCGCAGATCGCCGAAGAGGTCATCCGCGCCTTGCGATTCCGGGATGGGCAAAAGGTCATAAGCGTCGTTGCCGCGACAGACCGGCAGGCCCTTCTCGACTGGATCGACGCGGATGTGCGCCTCACGCAGGCGATCCCCCTGCCCTTCGTTGCCCGGCGCAAAGGCGTCACTGCCCTATATCCGCCCGATACGGATACGGCGGCGATCTTCAACGTGCTCGGCAATGCGGTGGAATGCGAAACAAAGGCGGAATACGACCTTCTCGCCGCCGCAAGCGCGTTGATGGCCACCTATTTCGGCATCATGCAGCACACGACGGAGTGGCTTGTTGAGAACGGCCTGCCGGAAGAGAAAGGTCGCGCCTATCTTGCACCTCTCTTCGCCGGCCTCTCCGAAGTGGCGCTGAATGCCGGCAGGGACGCCGACTTCATCGATCTCAGCCGCGAATTCGCCACCAAAGGCGGGCTCAACGAGCAGGTCTTGAACGATTTCAACGACAATGGCGGTTCGGACGCGCTGAAGCAGGCTTTGAGCCGCGTTCTGGACCGAATTACGCAATAGGCGCAATTCGACGCCTACAGCGCCTTTGCCCACTCGTGTTCCGGGTGGAGGCGCTCGAGACAATCCCGCAGCCACCGACGCTCCGCCGCGGGCAATTTCGGCACGGCGTATGCGAAGTCTTCCTCGTCCTTGGGCCGGCGGTGCTTTGCCTTGAACAGCAGCACGGCGGCGGGGTTGAGGTAAGGAATCCCGCCCGCGGTCCGCGAGACCATTTCGGTGCGGGGCCGGCTAATCTGCGGCTCCCTCTTATAGACCCAGCTTTCATCCGTTCCCGGCTCGATCATCATATCAACCCGCCAGCGGAGGGCGGCACGATCAAAACACCATATCTGGAAAATCTCCGTCGCCGGTTCCCGGTCGGCGGCCAACCGTTCGAGCACGCCGTCATTGACGGTATAAAATTCCACATCGTTCAATTCGCGCCGGAAAATGTCCAGATCCGCACGAAGAATCGTGAATTCCAGATCCTCGTGCTCGCGTGTCTTCTTCCCATGCCAGAGATCGAGCGCCCAGCCGCCAACCACGCACCAGGGTCGCGATACACTGCTCAATCGCCGGAAAAGCTCGGCAGGGCTCCAGGCCTCCCAGGCATCCTGGTCCGGGACGGGGGTTTGATTATTCATGCTGGCAGGTCTCTTTATGCGGTTGTCATGGTGGTGAGTTTAGTCTCGGTGGCCGCCGGGATGTTATAGGCATCGGGATGTGAGACAAGTTCGTTCGCACCGAAGAAAGAAACGGCTCGGGGCGGGGCGCGCCTCCTCGATCGACCGCGGCGACGTAGCGATATCAAGACGATTATTCTGCTGCAGCATTTCGCCCTTCGGCTTTTACAGGAAAACGAGGGGTCTGCAGACAATAAAAAGGGGCCTGTCGGCCCCTTTTCCAATTCAAGCTTTCCCAGGACGATTGATTGTCAGGAAGTGCCGCACGACCGGTCTTTCCAGCCCCGAGTGATAGGCGAGTACCTTGCCCTGGAGATCCGCATCGGCATTGGAGACCCGCTTGTGCTGGCGCAGGTGCTCCGCCCAGGATTCGACCATGAACCATTCGACGATCTTCTGCGGATCGGCGGAGTCTTCGGTCACACCCCACCCATAGGCGCCATCACGCCGACGCTCCTGGGAGAGTTCGTCAAGCGCATGCAGGAATGCGCTGCGGTGATGTTTTTCGACATTGTATTCGATCAATATCAGAACCGGGCCGCGGTCATGGGCCACCGGCTCGGCAATGAGCGGCTCCGGCCAATGGTTGGAAGGCACCATATCCGCATCACCGGTGGGCAACTTCAGGCGATGCATGACGAGACCGGCGACGAACAGACCGGCCGCGCCGATCAGCAAGGTTCCCGGCACGCCCGCCGCTTCGCCAACCGCACCCCAGCCGAGGCTGCCCGCCGTCATCGCGCCGTTAAAGACGGTGAGATAGACCGCAAGGCCACGGCCGCGGACCCAGTTGGGCAGGACGGCCTGCGCAGTGCCATTCAGCGTCGTTAGCGCCGTGATCCAAGCGCCGCCGAGGAAGAGCAGGATGATGAGGGCCAGCCATTGGGGCGGAGCGAACGACAGCCCGGCCATGACGAGCGCAGTGATGAGGGCAGCCCCTAGAAGCAGGGCGTCGGCATCAAAACGTGCGCGCAGTTTCGGCATGATCAGCGCGCCGCCGATGGCGCCGGCACCGACGGCACCCAGCAATATGCCATAAAAGCTCGCATCTCCACCCAGCAACTGGCGGGCAACCAGAGGCAAAAGCGCCCAGACGGCACTGGCAAAAGCGAAGAAGATCGCGGCCCGCAGCAGGACGACATGCAGCGGACGGCTGGCACGTGTATAACGAAGGCCTGCCCGGAACGCGCCGAAGAAACCTTCGGCCAGCGCATCATTGGCATTCTTCGCCCTTGGCCACCACAGGAGCGCCGCGATAACGATGAAGTAACTTGCGACATCGGCACCATATGTGACGGCCGCACCGAAGGCTGCGAGCAGGATGCCGCCGACCGCAGGACCGATGGAACGGGCGATATTGATACCCAGCGAATTCAGAGCGACCGCGCTTTTAATGTCCTCACGTTTCACCAGTTCCGGCACGATGGCCTGCCATGTCGGCCCCATCAGCGCCGCACCGATACCGCCGAGAAATGTAAGCCCGATCAAGGCGCTGACTGACAGCATTCCAGTGTGCGCAAGAACCATGAGACTGACGCTTACCGAGGCCAGCAGCAGCTGGATGGCGATCAGGAACTTGCGGCGATCGAGAATATCGGTCAGCACACCGGCTGGGATGGCCAGCAGAAAGATCGGCAGGGTTCCGGCCGCCTGAACCATGGCGACCGCCGCCGGCGAGGCCGAGAGATCGGTCATCAGCCAGGAACTGGCGACATCGCGCATGAAACTGCCGGTATTTCCCAAAACCGTCGCCGCCCAAAGAACGGCGAAGACCGGCTGTGCTAGAGGAGCAAAGCTGCTCGTTGAAGATTTTGCGGCACTCATTTGCCCGTCCCTTTCGTGAGATCGATTGCGGCGACGACAATGAAGGCGCCGGCCAGGCCGAGATGTTCGAAGAAGGCATTGGTGGCCATCATGCGCTCCATGCCGGGCGCCATTTCCCAGAAACGAAGAGCGATGAAAGTGGCCAGAAGCGTGAAGCCTGCCAATGCCAGAGCACCGGCCCAGCGCAGGAACCCTGACACCACCATTGCGGAAGCGGTGAGCTCAAAGACGATGACGACGATAGCAAACGCGGCGGCCGGATGAAGGCCGAAGTGGTTCATCTCGGCGATCGCGCCGGGGAAGTCTAAGATCTTGGTGAGCGGGCCCTGAATATAGGCCGAACAAAGCGCCAGAAGCGCCAGCGTTTTTGTGGCAGGCGCGGCGACGATATCCGCAAGAAACCCGCGAAGGCGAAGCGTTGAAGATGGATCGGTCATTTTTTGCTCCCGTGATTCTGGCCGGTCGTTTCGAGCGGCGCTGCGTTCATCTGATGGAGCGATATTGGTCGAAACTATTATCGCCAACAATTGCATCAATAGTTTCGATATAATTGCGATATACGCAATATTAGACCGTCGGGGGCCGTCTGTCCGTTACACCGCAGAAAACGGGCAGCGAAAAGCCGCTGCCCGCCGGATTTTGTATTCGTGGCCTAAACTCAAACCGCCCAGCAGGAGCAACCCAGTGCTCCGAAGAAACCCTTCAAGTCGGCGATCGGCAGTTTGGATGTCCAGGCGCCGGCATGATCGTGGCCATGGACACCGCAATCACTGGCACAGCCGCACGTCGAAATCGCCGTCCGGCGCAGCGAGCGAGCGCCGGCCCTTGCGGCTCGCCCCAGGCGGCGTAACCACCGAAAGCGCGCACGGGAGACCAGTCGGGCATGGCCGGCGGAACGTCGTTTTCATCCAGCGACTTGAAGTCCCCGGCGCCATAGACGATTCTGCCGCCAACCATTGTCAGATCGGATGTGAGGAAGGAAATTTCATCCTCGGCGCAGGAGAAATAATCCTTGTCCGGCACAACGAGATCGGCGAACTGGCCCTTCTCAATGCGGCCCTTTTTTCCTTCCTCGTTCGAGAACCACGTGACCTTCTCCGTCCACATGCGCAGCGCCGTCTCGCGGTCGAGGCAATTGGCGCGCGGATAGAGCTGCATGCCGCCCACTGTCTTGCCCGTCACCATCCAGAACAGCGAAACCCACGGATTATAGGAGGCGACGCGCGTCGCATCCGTGCCGGCCGAAACATTGACGCCCTTCTCAAGCATGCGTTTGATCGGTGGGGTCGCTTCGGCAACGCCATGACCATAACGCTCAACAAAATATTCGCCCTGATAGGCCATGCGGTGCTGGGTCGCGATGCCGCCGCCGAGAGCCGCGATGCGGTCGATCGACCGTTCAGAGATCGTCTCGGCATGATCGAAGAACCAGTTCAGCCCTTCGAGCGGAATGTCCCGGTTGACCTTTTCGAAGACATCGAGAGCACGGGAGATCGTCTCGTCGTAGGTGGCGTGCAGACGCCAGGGCCAGCGGTTTTCCGCCAGAACCCGGACAACCTCTTCGAGTTCGCCCTCCATTTCCGGTGGCATGTCCGGTCGCGGCTGACGGAAGTCCTCGAAATCGGCAGCGGAAAAGACCAGCATTTCGCCTGCGCCATTGTGGCGGAAATAGTCGTTGCCCTGTTTGTATTTCACCGACGAGGTCCAGTTGAGGAAGTCCTCCTTTTCCTGCTTGGGCTTCTGCGTGAAGAGGTTGTAGGCGAGACGCACGGTCATCTGGCCTTCGTCGGAAAGCTTCTGGATCACCTCGTAATCGTCAGGGTAGTTCTGGAAGCCGCCGCCCGCATCGATGACGCCGGTGACGCCCAGCCGGTTCAGCTCACGCATGAAATGGCGGGTGGAATTGACCTGATAGTCGAAGGGCAGCTTCGGCCCCTTGGCGAGCGTCGAATAGAGGATGCCAGCATTCGGCTTGGCCAGCAGCATTCCCGTGGGATTGCCGTTCACATCGCGAGTGATCTCACCGCCGGGTGGGTTCGGCGTATCCCTTGTGTAGCCGACGGCCCGAAGGGCTGCGCCATTCAGCAGCGCGCGGTCGTAAAGATGCAGCAGGAAGACCGGCGTGTCGGGCGCCACCGCATTGATTTCCTCGATGGTCGGCAGTCTTTTTTCGACAAATTGATGCTCGGTAAAACCACCGACGACGCGCACCCATTGCGGGGCGGGTGTGATCGCCACCTGACGCTTCAGCATGTCCATGGCATCTGCGAGCGAACGCACGCCATCCCAGCGCAGTTCCATGTTGAAGTTCAAGCCGCCGCGAACGACGTGGGTATGGTTGTCGATCAGGCCCGGCAATACGCGCTTACCCTTCAGGTCGATGATCTTTGTCTCCGGTCCGGCGAGCGCCATGACATCGGTGTCCGTTCCCACCTCCATGAACAGGCCATCCTTGATGGCGACTGCGGTTGCATTCGGGTTGGCGCGATCGAGTGTCGTCAGGCGGCCATTATGAAGGATGGTATCGGGATACATGGAACGGGCTCCTGTCTGAATGGGGTCAGCCGCACTAGCGGGTGAAAACAGATGGGGGAAGGCGAGGCTCGATGCCGCGCCGAGAAAGGTGCGTCGCGTCGGCATCAGCTTCTCTCCCTGTCTGCAGGCCGTTCAGCCTTGGCGAGATCTGTGCGCTCTTCGCTACCCTTCGGCAAATGGCCGAACATATGCGGCTTGATCTGGTTGATCCACGAAACGACGGCCGGCTCCTTGCCGATGATCGTCCTTGCAAAGGGAATAATCTGTTCTCCAACCAATATGCCGAGCAGGCCGACCAGAGCAATGACGGGCGGTGCGGGCGAACGCACATTGAGCAGGCTGTAAACAATGCCGACCAGCAGACCGGCACCAAGGGACAGAAGATAGACTTTCATGGAAACCTCCTCGATCAATGAAGGCCGCACCGGACTGGATGTCATCCAGCCGGCACGGCACGGTTGAAAGCTTATTTGTTGGCCGGGTTCGGGCCGATGCGCTTGCCATGCTTGACGCGTTCCTCACCGCCATGGACATGGGTGACGGCGTAGTCGATGCCCATGCCGTAGGCGCCTGAATGTTCCTTCACGAGCGAGGTGACGGCATCGTAGGTTTCCTTGCGCGCCCAGTCGCGCTGCCATTCAAGCAGAACCTGCTGCCAGGTGACGGGAATGATGCCGGCCTGCACCATGCGGTCCATGGCATATTTGTGTGCATCGACAGAGGTTCCGCCGGAGGCGTCCGCCACCATGTAGATCTCGTAGTCCGCGACATCATGGAGCGCCGAGAGCGCGAAGGTGGTGTTGCACACTTCCGTCCAGAGGCCGGAGACGACGATCTTCTTGCGGCCGGCCGCGGCATTCTTCGCCAGCGCGTCGCGAACATTCTGGTCATCCCAGGAATTCATCGAGGTGCGCTCGAGAATGTCGTTTTCCGGGAAGACCGTGAGCAGTTCCGGAAAGGTGTTGCCAGAAAAGCTTTCCGTTTCAACCGTGGTGATGGTCGTCGGGATATTGAAAATCTTTGCCGCCTTTGCGAGGCCGACGACATTGTTCTTCAGTGTCTGCCGGTCTATCGACTGCACACCGAAAGCCATCTGCGGCTGCTGGTCGATGAAGATGAGCTGGCTGTTGGCGGGGGTAAGGACTTCGAGCTTGGACATTTTCAGTTCTCCGTTCAGGTGGTGATTGCCGATCTGCGGCGGTGGAAATTGAGAAGGCTTCGCCGGTCGGCTGCCCGGCAGGGGCAGCCGTCTTGAAAAGCGCAAATCTGTTTCGGTCAGTGGATGCGGGTCAGCGGCCCGGTCTATGCCGCAAGGGGAGCGAGGTTCGCCTCGATCTGGTTGCGAAAAGGCTCGTAGCGGTTCGGAAGCTTGAGCGCTTCACCCAGATGCGCGGTATCCTCGTCCCGGTCGAAGCCGGGTTCGTTGGTTGCGATCTCGAACAGGACACCGCCCGGCGTGCGGAAATAGATCGCCCAGAAATAATCGCGGTCGATGACGGGGGTGACCTGATAGCCGGTATCCATCAGCGCCTTGCGCACTTCGAGCTGCTTTTCGCGGTTTTCGACTGCGAAAGCGATATGGTGGACCGAGCCGGCTCCCGGACGGGCAAAGGGGGTCTTCGGCAGGGCCGCAAGATCGATCGTATCTGCCCCGTTACCGCCGGGAATGACGAAACGCGTTACATTGCCTTCAACCTCAGTCCGCTCATATCCCATGAAACGCAGGAGTTCTTCGGTCGCAGCCGTATCATGCAGATTGAAGCGTGCGCCGGTGAAACCGCGTATGGCGTTGTCTTCGGAAATGCCTTCGGCGAGCCAGCCTTCACGGGCGTCATCGCCTGTTTCGATTAGTGCAAGGCCATCGCCGTCAGGACCGGTGAAGCGCAGGCGATTGGCGCCAAAGACCGTGTCGGCCTGAATGCCGGTGGCGCCTTTGGCAATGAGACGCTCTTTCCAGAAGCCAATTGCACCCTTGGGAATGGAGAACTGGGTCTCGCCCACTTCGCCGACGCCTGGACGGCCGGTCATCATTTGAGCGAAGGGAAAATAGGTCATCACCGTGCCCGGCGTTCCCTTTTCGTCACCGTAATAGAGGTGATAGACGCTGGGTTCGTCGAAGTTGACGGTCTTCTTTACCCGGCGAAGCCCAAGCGTTTCGGTGAAAAATCTGTTGTTCTGCCGCGCATCCGACGCCATGGACGTGACGTGGTGCAGACCCTTGATATCCTTGATCATGGCCGGAGCCTTTCTACTGGTTGTCCGTTTCGCTGGACAAAGATTTAACCCGCTTGATTGCATCGCGGAATTGCAATATTTTTCTCGAATGAATTGCGGATTTTGAAATAATCAAATGAACGACCACAAAGCTCTCAAAACGTTTCTGATGGCGGCCGAAAAGCGCAACTTCGCGCAGGTGGCACGCGAACTGGGCATGACGGCGGCTGCCGTTACCCGGGCCATCGCCGCGCTCGAAGATGACCTGGGTGTGCAACTGTTTGTCCGCACCACGCGTCAGGTGTCGCTGACGACGGACGGCGCCGTCTTTGCCGCCCAGATTCAACCGGCGGTCGAGGCACTCGAAAATGCGCGGCGCGATGTCCGCAATGCCCACAAGGCCGATGAAGGGCGGCTTAGGATCAGTGCGCCGACATGGCTCGGCAAGACGGTGCTGCCGCCGATCCTCTCGGGCTTCCGCGAATTATATCCGAAAATGTGCTTCGAGATTTCCCTTTCGGACGGCCTCGTCAACATCGTTGATGACGACTACGATCTCGCGATCCGCATCTCGTCCGCCCCCTCCGACAAATTCACCATCTGGCGCAAGATCAGGGCCGTGCCGAGAATATTGGTCGCGGCACCGGGCAGCCGGTTTGCGCAGATGGAGCATCCAGGCGAACTAACCCCTGACGATTGCCTTGCCTATAGCGGTGAAAGCCGGCGGGAAAACTGGGCGCTCTCGGACGGCGGATCGAGCATCAGCATCGCGGCCGGCCGCGCATTCAGCGCCAATAATGGCGAGGTTCTGGCTGATATGGCTGCGGATGGTGCGGGTGTGGCCATGCTGCCGGGATTTCACATTGCCGAACATCTCCGCAGCGGCCGGCTCGTTCACGTTTTGCGCGGCTGGGCGCCGCCGGAACTCTGGCTGACGCTCTATTATCCGCCCTACCAGGCCCTGCCACCCCGCATCGCCACTTTTTCGAAATTCTTCGAGGAGCAGCTGCCGGCCTATATGGTTGCGCTCGAATAGGCAGCGCGCTGTCGCATGATCGTCGCACGTTACCAAAGGCCCGAGCAATAAATCGCGTCAGTACAGCGCCTAAGCCTCCATCCTTTTGATTGCAAAGCCGCATCTCGCCCCGAAATTGCTCGGGCGAGAGTTGGCTTACAATTGCAAGTTAAAGCCTTACGCTCCCCGCATTGCAGACCTCTCAAGCTGCATGAGAGCGCCGGCTCTTCAACAAAGACATCCACTCCTCCAGCGCCTAAGGCGAGCTCATTGCCCATTCGCACCGATCGGCAGCAACTGCCACTTGACTCACCAAAACACAACAGATATGTCATAACAACATCTGATATCTCAGTTTGGTAATTGATATGTCTAACCCCATCGAATTTCCATCGCTGCCGCTGTCCGAACTCGTCACCCCGCAAGACCTGCCGGCTGAGGGGAACATGACCAATCGGATCCATGCCTTGCTTCGCAAACTGATTGTCGAGGTGAAGCTGCTTCCGGGGCGGGCGCTGTCGGAAAAGGAAATCGCGGCACTGCTGCATGTCAGCAAGACGCCCGTGCGCGAAGCGATCATTCGCCTTTCCGAAGAAGGTTTTGTGACCGTCGTGCCGCAGGGTGGCACTTACATCTCGCCGATCGACGTGCAGCGTTACATGGAAGCCTGCTTCATCCGGTTCAAGCTGGAAGAGGGCGCCGTCATCGAGGCGACCAAGCGGCATTCGCTGGAAGATATCGCCCGTCTGAAAACCTGCATTTCCCAGCAGCGCACCGCCGCCGAAGACGAGGAATTCACGGACTTCTTCCTGCTGGACGAAGAGTTCCACCGCACCATCTTTGCGGCCGCCCGCCTTCCCGGCGCCTGGAGCGTCGTCAATCAGGCGAAGGGCGAAATGGACCGGATGCGCCACCTGAAGCGCGTTTTTGCAGTGCGACGCACCGAAAAGGTGATCGAAGAGCACGAAGCGATCGTGAATGCCATCGAGTCGGGCGATGTCGAGGCCGCACGCGAGGCTGTCCAGCGCCATCTCGGATCCCTCGAAACCAAAATCGCAGAACTCTCCAAGAACCCGAAGATCTGGACCTTCATCGAGCAGGTCAACACGCGTGTCACGAGGAAGCGCGTTTCACGGGGGCGAAGACGCCTGACTGAACATTCAAGGCTTTTGAGGAGGGGCCTTTCATGTCCGCAGTTCAAATCAACGATGTCGTCAAGCGCTACGGTGCTCTCGAAGTCGTCCATGGTATCAATCTTTCCATACAGCCGCAGGAATTCGTTGTCCTCGTTGGTCCTTCGGGATGCGGAAAATCCACCACGCTGCGCATGCTTGCAGGTCTGGAAGACATCTCGGACGGCACGGTTTCGATGGACGGCCGAGTGGTCAATAAGATCGCCCCGAAAGACCGCGACGTCGCAATGGTATTCCAGAACTACGCGCTTTACCCGCATCTAAGCGTTGCCGATAACATCGCCTTCGGCCTGCGCGTCAGGGGCGAGAAACGAGCCGTCATCGACAAGGCGGTTGCGGAAGCTGCACAAATCCTCGGGCTCACCGAATATCTTACCCGCAAGCCGGCTGATCTTTCCGGCGGCCAGCGTCAGCGCGTCGCCATGGGCCGCGCCATCGTGCGCAGGCCGAAAATCTTCCTGTTCGATGAACCGCTCTCGAACCTCGACGCCAAGCTGCGCACCCATATGCGCGCCGAGATAAAGCTTCTCCACAAGCGGATGCATGCCACCAGCATCTACGTTACCCATGATCAGGTCGAAGCGATGACGCTCGCCGACCGCATCGTCATCATGAATGGTGGCCATATCGAACAGGTCGGCTCGCCGATGGAGGTCTTCCTCGAACCGGCAAATACGTTTGTCGCAAGCTTCATAGGCTCGCCGCCGATGAACCTTCTCGATGGGATCATCGAGAAGCGGGATGGCAGCGTGAAGGTTACGCTTACGGGCGGTTCCGGCCAGCACTTCAGCATTCCCGAAGCTTTCGCAAAGAACGCCACGGAAGGGCAGCCGGTCAAACTCGGCCTGCGGCCGGAAATCATGTCGGTAGAGACCGAAGAGGGTCGTGAAACATTAAATTGCAGCATCGACCTCGTGGAGCCGCTGGGTGCGGAAGCGCTCCTGCATGGCACCGCCGATGGCCAGCCATTTATCGCCAAGGCCGAAACGCTCTATGGCGATCATACACTCAACGGCGTCAGCCAGCTTAGCATCGATACCACCCGCGTCCACGTCTTCGATGCAGCGACCGGCAGGTCGCTGAAAGCCAAAGGCGGAGCGCGGGCATGAAACAGGGTTTTCAGGAACGTCTTGATGATCTCCAGGAAGATGTGCGCCGCGACTGGCAACTCTACCTGCTGCTGGCGCCGATGATCATCTGGTTTGCGGTCTTCCTCTACAAACCCATGTACGGGCTGGTCATCGCATTCCAGGATTTCTCGATTTTTCGCGGCATCGAAAAAAGTCCCTGGGTCGGTTTTGCGAATTTCGTCGAACTCTTCCAAAATGACATGTTCGTGCGCTCCTTCTGGAACACCATCAAGATCAGTGGCCTTGGCCTGATTTTCGCCTTTCCCGTCCCCATCATCCTGGCCCTGATGTTCAACGAGGTTCAAAGTGGCGTTGCCCGCCGCTGGGCGCAGACGGTCGTTTACCTGCCGCACTTTATTTCGGTGGTGATCGTTGCCGGCATCGTCATCAACTTCCTGTCGCCATCGATCGGCATCGTCAATCTCCTGCTGAAAGGCCTTGGATTCGAGCCGATCTACTTCCTGACCCAGCCGGAATGGTTCCGTCCGATTTACATCGGCTCGTCCGTCTGGAAAGAGGCAGGCTTCGAATCCATCGTCTATCTCGCCGCCATCGCAGGCGTGAGCCCGACGCTTTACGAATCCGCCCGGGTTGACGGCGCATCGCGCTGGCAGATGATGTGGCGGATTACCCTGCCCTGCATCCTGCCGACAATCGTGATCATGCTGATCATCCGCATCGGCAATCTGGTCGAGGTCGGGTTCGAATATATCATTCTGCTCTATCGCCCATCCACCTACGAGACGGCGGACGTCGTTTCCACCTTCATCTACCGCACCGGCCTGCAGGGCACCCAATATGACCTGGCCACGGCCGCCGGACTGTTCAACGCCGTCATCGCTTTCGTTCTCGTCTATTCGGCCAATCGCATCAGCCGAAAAGTCTCGTCGACATCGCTGTGGTGAGGAGCTGAAACATGGCTAACTTCAATCTGTATTCCCGCGGCGACCGGATTTTTGGCTGGGCTAACGCCATTCTTCTGGGCCTCTTCGTCCTGTCGACGCTTTATCCCTTTATCTATGTGCTGTCGGTCTCGCTGTCTTCGGGTGCCGCAGTCACCGCTGGCCGCGTCACCTTCTGGCCGGTCGATGTCACGCTTGCCGCTTACGACAGGGTATTGTCCGACAGGATGTTCTGGGTCGCCTATGGCAACACCTTCATCTACACCTTCGGCGGCACGATGATGAGCCTGCTGATCATGATCCCCGGAGCCTACGCCCTTTCGCGCAAGCGCCTGCGCGGCCGCACCTTCTTCAACATCGCCATCGCGTTTACGCTTTGGTTCAACGCCGGCATGATCCCCTTCTTTCTGAACATGCGCGATCTCGGACTTCTCGACAGCCGTTTCGGCATCATCCTCGGCTTTGCTGCAAACGCCTTCAACGTCATTCTGCTGCGCAATTTCTTCGAGGCCGTTCCGAAGTCCTTCGAAGAAGCCGCCAAGATGGATGGCGCCAGCGAATTACAGCTGCTGTGGAAGGTATTCATTCCGCTTTCCAAACCCGCCATCGTCACCGTTGCGCTGTTCTGCATCGTCTCGCGCTGGAACGGTTATTTCTGGGCCATGGTGCTGCTGCGCGGCGAAGAGAAAATCCCGCTTCAGGTCTATCTGAAGCGCGTGATCGTCGATCTGAATTCGAACGACGAATTCGCCTCGAGCCTGCTCACCGCCCACTATTCGTTCGAGACGGTGACGTCAGCGATCATGATCGCTTCCATCATTCCCGTCCTCATCATTTACCCCTACGCGCAGAAGTATTTCACCAAAGGAATTCTGCTGGGCGGAGTGAAAGAGTAGCAGCACAAGGGAGGAGAACCTGTGAGAGCACTACGAAAAGGCGCGCCCCTACTGGCGTTGATAACAGCCGCGACCCTGGCCTTGCCGGCATTGGCACAGGATTCGGGCAAGATCACCGAAGACCCGCTAGAACTGACAATCCATTTCCATTTCCGTGACAAATACGTCTATTCGGAAAAATGGCCGGTGGAGCAGAAGGCGGCGGAAATCACCAACATCCATGTCCGCAACGTGGCGTCGCTGGCAACCACCAGCAGCCGCGATGCCTTCAACCTTCTGATCGCCTCTGGCAACCTTCCCGATATCGTCGGCGGCGACGCCACCGGCGGGCTGAAGGAAGACTTCATTCGTTACGGGCTGGAGGGCGCATTCATTCCACTCGATGACCTGATCGAGGAAAATGCCCCCAACCTCAAGGCCTTCTTCGACAGCCACAAGGAAATCCGCAACGCGATCTCCGGACCGGACGGCAAGCTTTATTTCATTCCCTATGTGCCTGATGGCAAGTTCTCGCGCGGCTGGTTCATCCGTCAGGACTGGCTCGACAAGCTTGGCCTCAAGCAGCCGGAAACGCCGGAAGAAGTCTATGAGGTTCTCAAAGCCTTCCGCGACAAGGACCCGAACGGCAACGGCCTCAAGGATGAAGTTCCTTATTTTGCCCGTGAGGAAATCGATGCCGTCCGCCTCATCAATCTGTGGGATGCGCGCGTGTCCGGATCCGAACGTTATGGTGACTTTGCCGTCTATGACGGACAGCTGCGTCACCCTTGGGCGGAGGTAAACTACAAGACCGGCATTTCCAATGTGGCCAAGTGGTACAAGGAAGGCCTGATCGACAAGGAGATTTTCACCCGCGGCGCCCGCTCGCGTGAATATCTTCTGGGCAACAATCTCGGCGGCATGACGCATGACTGGTTCGCCAGTACCTCGACCTATAACGACGCCCTGTCGCCGAAGATCGACGGCTTCGCGCTGAAGCCGATGCTGCCGCCAAAGACGGTCTCCGGCCAGCGCTTCGAAGATTCCCGCCGCCTGCGTGTCCAGCCCGTCGGCTGGGCCATTTCGGCGACCAATGAGCACCCGGTCGAAACCATCAAATATTTCGATTTCTGGTTCTCGCAGCAGGGCCGCATCCTGTCGAATTTCGGCGTCGAAGGCCTGACCTACGAGATGGTCGACGGCAAGCCGCAGTTCAAGAAGGAAATCCTCGACAACAAGGATCCGGTCAATGCCCAGCTATGGGCGGTCGGTGCGGCGATCCCGCGCGGATACTGGATGGACTACGAATATGAACGCCAGTGGACGAACAAGATCGCGCTCGAAGGCATCGACATGTACAAGAAGTGCAATTGCCTCAAGGACGAATTCATGGGTGTTTCCCTGAACGCCGAGGAGAAGGCGACCTTCGACCGCTACTGGCCAAGCATCCTCACCTACATGACCGAGATGCAGCAGACCTGGATTCTCGGCGCGCAGGACGTCGATACCGGTTGGGACGCCTACAAGAAGCGCCTCACCGCCCTCGGTTACGACGAGGTCATCAAGATGATGCAATCGGCCTATGACCGCCAGTACAAGGCGGCGCAATAAACCCTCCGACCACGATGGCGGCTTTGTCGCCGCCATCCTTTTCCTTCCGTTTTCATAGGAGTTAGAGCGCAATGCGTCCCTCTGCCCCGGCCATCTCCAGACAGACACTTCTCGATGAACCCCGGCCGGGTTCATTGACCATTGGCTACGAGCCGAGCGAAGAAGCACCACCGACGGAGAACCCTCCGCGCTTTTCATGGCTACCCGACATCGACGACGGCGCGCGTTACGTGCTGCGCATTTCCACCGATCCCGGTTTCGCCGACAAAAAAACACTCGTTTTCGAAGATCTCGCCTGGAATTTCTTCACGCCGGATGAGGCCTTGCCGGAAGGCCGTTATCACTGGTGTTATGCGCTGTGGGACCAGACGTCCGCAACGCCGGAGTCCAACTGGAGCGCCGTGCGCAGCTTCGAGATCGGCGCGTCGCTGCCGAAAACGCCGCTGCCCGGCAGACAGGCGCGCCATGCCGCCGCCCATGCCAGCCATCCGAGGCTCTGGCTCAATCCCGAGCAGTTGCGCGCCTTCGCGGACGCCGTGGCAAAGGACCCCAACCATTGCGGCTGGTCCGAATTCTACGAAAAATCGGTAAAGCCCTGGCTGGAGCGGCCGGTCATGCCGGAGCCACAGCCCTACCCCAATAATATGCGCGTCGCGTCGCTCTGGCGGCAAATGTATATCGACTGCCAGGAAGTGATCTATGCGATCCGGCACCTGGCGATTGCCGGCCGTGTGCTCGGACGCGACGATCTGCTCGATGCATCCCGCAAGTGGCTGCTGGCCGTCGCCGGCTGGGATCCGAAAGGCGCGACCTCCCGGGCCTATAATGACGAGGCGGGATTCCGTGTCGTCGTCGCACTCGCTTGGGGTTATGACTGGCTCTACGACCATCTGAGCGAGGACGAGCGCGAAACCGTGCGGTCGGTTCTTCTCGAACGAACGCGGGAGGTTGCCGACCACGTCATCGCGCATGCCCGCATCCACGTATTTCCCTATGACAGCCACGCGGTGCGTTCGCTTTCGGCAGTCCTGACACCGGCCTGTATCGCGATTCAGGGCGAAAGCGACGAGGCGGGCGAATGGCTCGATTATACCGTTGAATTCCTCGCCACCCTCTATTCTCCCTGGGCTGGAACCGATGGCGGCTGGGCGGAAGGGCCGCATTACTGGATGACCGGCATGGCCTATCTCATCGAGGCCGCCAATCTCATCCGCTCGTATATCGGCTACGACCTCTATCAGCGGCCGTTTTTCCAGAGCACCGGTCGCTTCCCGCTTTACACCAAGGCGCCGGGAACCCGCCGCGCCAACTTTGGCGACGATTCCACACTTGGCGATCTTCCCGGCCTGAAGCTGGGTTACAATGTTCGGCAATTTGCCGGCGTTACCGGCAACGGCCACTATCAATGGTATTTCGATCACATCAAGGCCGATGCGACGGGTACGGAAATGGCCTTCTATAATTACGGCTGGTGGGACCTGAACTTCGACGATCTCGTCTATCGCCACGACTACCAGCAGGTGGAAGCCGTTTCACCGGCCGATTTACCCGCACTCGCGGTTTTCGACGATATCGGTTGGGCGACCATCCAGAAACACATGGACGACCCGGACCGGCATCTGCAATTCGTCTTCAAATCCAGCCCCTATGGTTCGCTAAGCCACAGCCATGGCGACCAGAATGCCTTTGTCCTCTATGCCCATGGCGAGGATCTGGCGATCCAGTCCGGTTATTACGTGGCGTTCAATTCGCAGATGCATCTGAACTGGCGACGCCAGACACGGTCGAAGAACGCCATCCTGATCGGCGGCAAGGGACAATATGCGGAAAAGGACAAGGCGCTCGCACGCCGCGCCGCCGGCCGCATCGTCGCGGTTGAGGAAAAGCCCGGACATATCCGGATCCTCGGCGATGCGACAGCCGCCTATCAGGTCGCGAACCCGCTGGTCCTAAAGGCAGAGCGCGAAATTCACTTTGTCAACGACAGCTACTTCGTGATTGTCGATGAGGTGGAATGCTCCGAGCCCCAGGAACTGCAATGGCTTTGCCACACGACGGGGGCACCGCAGACCGGCAGGTCGAGCTTTCGCTACAATGGCCAAAAGGCGGGCTTTTACGGCCAGTTTGTCTTCTCGTCAGCCGGCACACCGCAGATCGCGGCCGTCGAAGGTTTTCCCGATATCGATCCCAAGGAGTTCGAGGGTCTTGATATCCACCATCACGTCTGCGCCACGGTTGCGGCGGCCACCCGGCATCGGCTGGTCACCCTTCTGGTGCCCTACAGTTTGAAGGAGCCGAAGCGCATCTTCAGCTTCATCGACGACCAGGGTTTTTCGACCGACATCTATTTCAGCGATGTCGACGACGAGCGTTTCAAGCTCTCCCTTCCCAAGCAATTCTAACCATACGAGGTTTTTCAAATGCAGCGTTTTACCAACAGGACCGTTGTTGTCGCCGGTGCAGGCCGGGATATCGGCCGCGCATGCGCCATACGTTTTGCGCAGGAAGGCGCCAATGTCGTCCTCACCTATAATGGTGCGGCCGAGGGTGCAGCCACGGCGGTTGCCGAAATCGAAAAGCTTGGCCGTTCGGCTCTGGCAATCAAGGCGGATCTGACAAATGCAAGCGAAGTCGAGGCTGCGATTTCTGCTGCCGCAGACAAATTCGGCGAGATCCATGGCCTCGTCCATGTTGCCGGTGGCCTTATCGCCCGCAAGACAATTGCGGATATGGACGAAGCCTTCTGGCATCAGGTCCTCGACGTCAACCTGACGTCGCTATTCCTGACAGCCAAAGCCGCACTGCCCAAAATGGCAAAGGGCGGCGCGATCGTCACCTTCTCGTCGCAGGCGGGCCGTGACGGCGGCGGTCCGGGTGCGCTTGCCTATGCCACCTCCAAAGGTGCCGTGATGACCTTCACCCGCGGACTTGCCAAGGAAGTCGGCCCGAATATCCGCGTCAACGCCGTCTGCCCGGGCATGATCTCGACCACCTTCCATGACACCTTCACCAAACCCGAGGTACGTGAAAGGGTGGCGGGTGCCACATCGCTGAAGCGGGAAGGCTCGAGCGAAGACGTTGCCGGTCTGGTGGCTTTCCTTGCGTCCGACGATGCCGCCTATATCACCGGCGCCTGCTACGACATCAATGGCGGCGTCCTGTTCTCCTGATATCCCGGTAAAACCATGTCCGTATCGTTACCAAGGGCGAGCCGGATTGCCATTCTCGGCACCTCGCTCGTCCAGCAGAACCATATTGCTGACGCCAGTTCGCTTGCCACATCGGCACGCGGCTGGATGAGCTGGGCCGAGGTCCTGTCGCATGGCAGGCTTTGCTGCCCTGTATACCACGATCCAGGCGTGCCGCCCGGCTGGGAGCCGAGCAATCGGCCGGGTGTCAGCCGGTTCTTTTCCGGCCTCAATTTCGGGGTTTCCGGCCAGAAGGCAATCGAGATCGAACGGCGGCTGACGCGACTGCTGCAATCGGATTTCGACCTGATCATCGTCGATGCCGGCACCAACGACATGATGGTGGAAACACGCCAGACGATTGCCGATACCCGGGCGCGGATCGTCTCGGCTTTGCTCGACGCGGGCAAGGTGGTCATCCTGCTTCCGATCCTCGCCCGTGGCGTCGGGAAATGGCCGGCTGGCGGTGCGGAGCGGGCAAAGGCGCATTGGATCAACCGGCAAAGCATCGAATTTGCCGCAGATCACGCCAATTGCCATGTCTTCGACTGGAACTCGGCCTGGGTCGATCCCGAAAGTGAATTCGGCGAGCCCCATCCGGGTTATTCGGACGACGGCACCCATTTTGCGGTGACCGGCGCCTTTGCTGTCGGAAAGCTGCTTGCGAACTATCTGCAGACGATCGTGCCGCGTGCGCCAGCCCGTATCCTTGCGAGAGACGATCGTTTTGACAAGGTGAACAATCCAGCAGGCAATCTGGCATCGGATTTTTCAGCCCTGACAGTCACGGAAATGCGTGAGCAGAGCCACCGTCTCGGCGGGCAGCTTGTCCATCCGGGCACAGGCTCCTGGGTGGAGGCCATATGCGATGTAGAGGTGCCGGCGCATAGCGACGTGCTCGGAATATCGCTCCGCCTGAAAGATGCGGCAGCCGAAGGGCAGGAGGCAGTCGCACTTGCGCCTTTCCGTGGAGAGGACGGCACATTTTTTCCTTTCCCAGCCACCCAATGGAGCGGCGCGCTTAGAACTCCCTCCCTGAAACTCAGGGCAGGTGAAGCCCCTCCCGAGCTTTTTCTCGATGTGATCCTGCGGCCCGGTTCTCGACCGATCGAAATCGACGTCGCCCGTATCGAGCTTCGCCCCCTTTCAAGTCCGGTGCGCCCATGAGACAATATCAAGACAAGCCACGGCTGTTGATCGCCATGCGCAACGAGCTTCCCGAAGGTTTTTTCGGTTCGCGCGAATGGGCACGGTTGAATGCCGTAACCGACATCATCCCCGGCTTCCCCTATACGGATTTCGACACGGAAGCGGGCGCCGAGGCGCTGGCCGAGGCGGATATTCTGCTGGCCGCCTGGGGCACGCCGTCCCTGACGCGCGCGCGCCTCGCCCGTGCGCCAAAGCTCAGGATGGTTGCCTATGCCGCATCCTCGGTGCGCACCGTCGCACCCGCCGAATTCTGGGACACATCCGATATCCTCATCACCACGGCGGCATCCGCCATGGCCGTTCCGGTTGCCGAATTTACCTATGCGGCAATCATCATGTGCGGCAAGGATGTGTTTCGTCTGCGAGACGAACATCGGGCAGAGCGCGGCACGGGCGGTTTTGGCAGCAGGCGTGGGATGAGCCTGCCCTATCTCGGCAATTATTCGCGCAAAGTCGGCATTGTCGGCGCATCAAGGATTGGCCGGCTGGTCATGGAGATGCTGGCGCGCGGAAAATTCGAGATCGCCGTCTACGACCCCTTTCTTTCGGTGGAAGACGCGGCCGCACTTGGTGCTACGAAAATGGAGCTCGACAAGCTTCTCGCCTGGTCCGATGTGGTCTCCCTGCACGCGCCGATCCTGCCCGAAACCCGTCACATGATTGGCGCCCGCGAACTGGCGTTGATGGCCGATCATGCAATCTTCATCAACACGGCACGGGGCTGGCTGGTCGATCACGACGCATTGCTGGCAGAGGCGCTTTCCGGACGGCTGCGTATTCTGATCGATACGCCGGAGCCGGAACCCTTGCCGACGGATAGCCCGTTCTACGATTTGCCCAATGTCGTGCTCACCCCCCACATTGCCGGGGCGCTGGGCAATGAATTGCGGGCACTTTCCGATCTCGCCATTACCGAGATCGAACGTTTCGTCGCAGGGCTTGCCCCGCTTCACCCAGTCCATAAACGGGATATGGAGCGCATGGCATGAGCGCTTTCGATTATTGTTTTTCAACGCTTGGCTGCTCCGAACTCAGTCTGCACGAAACGGCCGATCTGGCACAGCGACATGGCATCGCGCATGTGGAGTTGCGCACGCTGTCCGGCACGGTCGACCTGATCCCGGCGCTCACGGTCGAGTTTGCCACTCCTTCCAGATTTGCAGCCTTTCTGGCCGAACGCGGTCTCAAGGTCGCCGCTCTCAACACGTCCATTCGGCTGTTCGGCAGCACCGATCTTTCCGCCGTCGAGCCTTTCATCGACTGGGCGGAAGCCGCAGACATTTCCTATCTGCGCATCTTCGACGGCGGCAAACAGGTGGGACTGGACGAGATGACACTGGCAGCGCGCCTGTTGGACGACTGGCGGGCGCTGCGACAATCACGCGGGCTGAATGTCGACCTGATGATCGAGACACACGACGCGCTGGCGGACTTCGAGCAGCTTCTCGCCTTCGTCGCGCGCGTGCCGGCAGCCAGGATTTTGTGGGACACCCACCACACCTGGGCCAAAGGCAGCGATCTCAAAACCCTTTGGCAGCATATCGCACAAAATGTCGTCCATCTGCACGTCAAGGATAGCACGACGGACAGCGATGGCCGACGACGCTATGTATTGCCGGGCCATGGTGATTTTCCCATGGCGGACCTGCTTTCGATTTTACAGTCGGATGAACGACAAATCCCCCTCAGTCTGGAATGGGAGCGCCACTGGCATCCCGAACTGCCCCCGCTGGACGATGCGCTGAAGGCGGCGCGCGGCTGGTGGCGACAAGGAGCTTTTTGATGCGTATAGCCGAAATTCATCTCACGCCGGTCGCCATTCCCGACAGGCCGCTGCTGAACTGTAAAGGCGTGCATCAGCCCCATGCGCTGCGCACCGTCATCGAGGTCATATGTGACGACGGCACGGTCGGCCTCGGGGAAAGTTACGGAAGCATCAAGGCGCTGGATGGGTTGCGACGCGCAGCCCCCGCTCTGATCGGGCTCGATCCGTTTCATCTTCACGCGCTGAAATCGCGCGTCCTCACCGCATTGCCCGGCAGCGGCGGCATCAATGCCAAATCGGCGGTGGCCGATCACAAGCTGACGGACGTGGTCGCCTCGGCTTTCGAAGTCCCCTGCCTCGACATTCAGGGCAAGCTTCTCGGGCGGCCGGTCTCAGACCTGCTTGGCGGTGCGGTCCGCACCAGCGTTCCCTTCAGCGCCTATCTGTTTTTCAAATTCGCGGCCCATATTGGGGAAGCCCGGGATGAATGGGGAGAGGTTCTGACACCCGATCAGATGGTTGGCGAAGCCCGCAGGATGGTCGATACATACGGCTTCCAGTCGCTGAAGCTCAAGGGCGGCGTGCTGCATCCCGATCTCGAGATCGAGACCATGCTGAAGCTTCGGGAAGTCTTTCCCAATCATCCGCTGCGGATCGATCCCAATGGCGGCTGGACCGTGGAAACTGCGATCTACATCGCCAGCAAGCTCGAAAACATTCTCGAATATCTCGAGGATCCGGTCATCGGCATGGACCAGATGGCGCAGGTCGCAGCCTCGACGTCTATCCCGCTCGCCACGAATATGATCGTTCTGGAATTCGACCAGATCGCCGCTGCCTTCCGCAAAAACGCGGTGCAGATCGTGCTGTCCGATCACCATTACTGGGGCGGGCTGCGCGCCTCGACCCATCTCGGAAAGATCTGCGAGACACTGGGGCTCGGCGTCTCCATGCATTCCAACTCGCATCTCGGCATCACCCTTGCGGCAATGATCCATGTGGCCGCCGCAACGCCGAACCTGAGCTTCGACTGCGACACACATTACCCCTGGACCGGCGTCGACGTGATCGAGGGCGCACCGTTCACGTTCCGTGGCGGTCGCCTGGATGTACCCAAAGGGCCGGGACTTGGCGTTACGCTCGACCGGCGGAAACTCGCTGAACTCGCGGCTCTTTATGATCAGACCGCGATGAAAGAGCGCGATGATACAGCCTATATGAAGCTCTTCGATCCAGCCTATGAAAGGCGGGTGCCGCGCTGGTAACGGATCATAGGCGATGTGCTTGGCCGTTTTGGATTTGCTCATCGCCGGCAGAGCCGGCCTCACCTTGTTTTAAAACCGGATCAGAAGATCGCGAACCGGATCGTCATGGCGACCCCTCATCGCTTCGGATTGTTTCAAGCGGCACAGGGCGATGCCTGTTTACCATACGGGTTCCATCTTCGTGCGGCGATGCGCACCAGCGGGCCGCATTGGAGAGGACCCGATGGATTTCCGGCATGAAATAGATCGGAAAGCTTTCATGGCCGGGACTGAAATAGAAAATGCGCCCGCGTCCCCTGTGATAGCAGCAACCCGATCGAAAAACCTCTCCGCCCTCAACCCAACTAACGAAAACCAGGTGGTCCGGCTGCGGGATATCGAAGGGCTCGCCGTACATTTCCGACTGGGGAACAACAATGGATTCCGGCAGGCCTTGTGCAATGGGATGTGCGGGGTCGATAACCCATACCCGTTCACGCTCGCCGCCTTCATGCTCGCGCCAGCTAAGATTGCAGGAGGTACCCATGAGCCGTGCAAACAGCTTCGAATGATGTCCGGAATGCAGGACGACGAGACCCATGCCATCGAGAACCCGCTTCTGTACACGGGTAACGAGTTCGTCAGGTATTTCCTTGTGAACCACGTGGCCCCACCAGAACAGCACGTCGGTCTCAGCCAGAACTTCGTCGGTCAGGCCGAATTCCGGGTCGAAGAAGGTAGCCGTTCTGATCTGGAAATCTTCTGCCGCTATTCCGTTTGCGATGGCGCCGTGTATCCCCTCCGGATACACCGCCCGGATTTCTGGCTGCTTGGTCTCATGCCAGTTCTCGTTCCATATCGTAATGCGGATTGGTCTCGTCATTTCAGGTCTCCAGGCTTGGTTTGCAGCGTCAGACGCTCACCGCCATGTTGCGAAGATTGCTTGATCAGATCCCACAGTTCTGCGAGATGCAGGCTTCGCTCGGCGGTGGATGGATTGGCGCGGCGACCCGCGCAGGTATCAGCGAAGATTTCGAGAACAGCGTTCAGGTCTTCCCCGGCGGTTTCACGTATGGATATCTGTCCCTGGCGCAGCTCCGACCATTTGCCCCAGATATCGACGCGGAGAATGGCCCTTTCGTAGAAGAGCGTCAGGCAGGATTCACAGCCGGGAATCGTGTCGCCGCAGAAAGTCAGATTTACGGTCGTTCCATTTTCCAATTTGGCGAAAACGCCTCCGACCAGTTCAAAGTCGCGGCCGCGGTTATCGAGGCTCGCGGAAACGCTCTGATAACCAATTCCGGTCATCTGCAGGACCGCGTTAAAAAGATGCGAACCGGTGTCGAAGATGAAGCCACCTCCGGAAAGGGCTGGCACCTGCTTCCAGCTGGTGCCGTAGCGGCTTTGCCAATTCTCCCAGACCTCGCCGTGAACCGCCAGCAGCGCGCCGAATTCACCGGCATCGGCCCGTTCCCGCATGCGCCGTAGAAGCGGCGAGAGCGAGGACTGATAAGCGACAACGACCTGGCGACCGGCGCGTTCACGGGCCTCCAGAATTTCGCGCGCCTCATGCGAATTGAGCGACATCGGTTTTTCGAGGAGCAGATCCAGCCCATGTTCCAGAGCCGCTTTGGCATAGCCGGCGTGAAAGGCATGCGGCGTTGAGATGTAGATGGCATCGAGATTGGCCGCCTCCGACGCCAGCAGCGCGTCGGCCGTGTCATATACTTTCGGCTCGCCGCCTTGCCGAACGATCTCGACAAAACGTTCTACCGAAGCGGGGCTGGTATCGGTCAGGGCGACGAAGGTGGGAGCAAGCGGACTTTTCACCCATGCTCGCGCGTAGCCAGCGGCCTTCAGGCCACAGCCAATAACTCCGAGTTTCAGAGGCATGTTTTCTCCGTATCTAGTGATTTTGAAAGCGCTGGATCGCTCGACCGGATTGGTCGAAGAGATGGCACGCGAGGTGGTTAATCTTCAGGGGCACGGGCTCCCCGGTTCCGATCCGATGATCTCCGACAATTCTGGCGATCGCCGGAGTGCCGTCGGTTTTGAAGGAGATATAGGTCTCCATACCGAGACGTTCCGACAGGAGGGTTTCGGCGGTAAAGTCCGCATCCGAAGGATCTGTGAGAGAAAGGTCCTCCGGGCGAAGTCCAAGTTGCACGGCTCGCCCGGGGACAAGCTCTTTGAACCCTTCCAGGCGCACTCTCCATCCCTCAACGGTCAGTATCGTGGCGATGGCGTCGTTTACAGCTTCGACATGCGCGGAAAATACGTTCATCCTGGGGGAACCGATGAACTGGGCCACAAAAAGGTTGTCTGGCTCCTTGTAGAGTGCGATCGGATGATCCGCCTGCTGTACCTCCCCGTCTTTCAGGACGACAATACGATCAGCGAGTGTCATAGCCTCCACCTGATCATGGGTAACGTAGATGATGGTGGAACCTGTCGTGCGGTGCAGCTCCTGTAACTCCGCGCGCATCTGGACCCGTAACGCAGCGTCCAGATTGGAAAGCGGCTCATCAAACAGGATCACCTTGGGCTCTTTTATGATTGCCCGACCGATCGCCACCCGCTGACGCTGACCGCCGGACAACGCCTGAGGCTTGCGATCGAGCAGCGCGCTCAACTGGAGTTTTTCCGCCACCGCACCGACTTTCCGCTTGATGTCGGCCTTGTCGACGCCTTTCAGATCAAGGGAAAAGCCGATGTTTTCCGCGACCGTCATGTGCGGGTAAAGCGCGTAGGACTGGAAAACCATCGCGAGCCCCCGCTTGTCCGGCGAGACATCGTTCATGAGCTCGCCATCAAGGCGGAACTCACCACCACTGATCGATTCCAGGCCCGCGATCATGCGCAGGAGCGTGGACTTGCCGCAGCCGGAAGGGCCGACAAAGACTGCGAATTCGCCTTGCTTGATCGAGATGTCGACGCCTTTGATAATCTCGAGTGCGCCGAAGCTTTTGCGAATTTTGCTGAGGGTAATGGAAGACATCAGTGTTATCCCTTCAATCCGCCGCCGAAGGTCTGAACCAGAAAGCGCCGTGCGAAGGCAAAAGCGATTATGGCGGGGATGGTGTAGATGGTTGCGATCGCGGCCAGAAGGCCGTAGTCGATCTCGCTGGTGCGCAGAAAGGCACTGTAGATTCCAAGCGGGAGCATCCGCAGTTCCGGCGACGAGATGAAAGTCAGTGGCAGAAGAAAGTCACCCCAGGCGGCGATGAAGGCAAAAAGACCTGAGGCGGCGAGACCCGGCATTGCGAGTGGAATAAGCACGCGACGCAGGCGTTGCGCGAAGGTTGCGCCATCCATGATCGCCGCCTCTTCATATTCCCGCGGAACCGTGTCGAAAAAGGTCTTCATGATCCAGAGCGCCAGCGGCAAATGCATCGTCGCCATCAGCACTATCAGCCCAAAATAGCCGTCGATGAAACCAACGATACGCATCGTCGCCCGGAAATATTCAGGATCGACAACCGGGCGGACAACACTCGCGATAAACTGATTGCCGCTCAACATGACCTTGTAGAGCGGAACGATGAGCGCGGTCGTCGGGAGGACCCGGATGAGTATGATCGAATAGAGAAACGGCCGTTTCCACCAGGCTTGCGTCCTCGACAGAGCATAGCCCCCGAACCCCGCGAGGAAGAGAACGAGCACGGTCGACAGGCCACAGACGATGAGGGAGTTCATCAGCCATCGCAGCCCGTCCTGCTCCAGGAAAACCCGGAAGACGTTGGTCAGGCTGAACTGCGCAGGCATTTTCAGGAACAGCGTCGCATCCGCGTCGAAGGCGGCTGCAAGAAGCCAGAGGAAGGGCATTATACAATAGAGGCTAATGACGAGGAGGAGCCCATAACGGCTCGCGGCTGCCTTCGCGGTCTCGGTGCGTTCAGCCATCAGACTTCCACCTTCAGCGCGCGGACATAGATCATCCCGATCACCAGCGAGAAGGCCAGCACCACAACGGCGACCGCCGAACCATATCCGAGTTGATAGGCGTTAAATGACTGATTGTAGATGTAGATGCCGATGATCTCTGTTGCCCCGGCCGGCCCACCTCGGGTCAGCGCGAAAACAAGGCCGAATATTCCTATGGTGGAGACCGTCGAAACGAGAAGATAGAGGAAAATGGTTGGAACAAGCAGAGGCAGTGTGATGCGGCGGAATATCTGGCTGGCACTGGCGCCGTCCATCCAGGCCGCTTCATAGAGTTCGTCCGAGATCGCGCTCAGGCCCGACGTCATCAGGATCATTGCAAAGCCTATGCCGCGCCAGATGTTGATGATGACGATCATCGTCAACGGAAAGGTCGTCAGCCAGCGCTGCGGATCGATACCGAACCAAGCGACGATGTTGTTGAGCGTGCCATATTCCCCGGCCGCGAGCATCGATGCCCACATCAAGGCCGCGACGACTTCCGGCACCGCATTGGGCATCAGGATGATGGCGTTGATCAGGGGTCTCAGTGCAAAACGCCGCCGCAACAAGATGGCGGAGAGGAGACCGAGCAGAAGCTGGCCGATCACGGCTGAGAACAATACGAACCAGAAGGTGATGGCCAGCGAGCGCCAGAAGTTGCCGTCGGAAAGAAGCCTGGAGTAGTTCGCCAGACCGATAAAACGGGGGCTCATTGCGGCAGGTCCCGTCAGGGCCGCGTTGGTCAGGCTCGTTTGAATTGCAACGAAGGCGGGATAGATCACAAAGGCTGTCAACAGCAATACGGAAGGCAGGATGAGCAATCGGTTGCGCCATACCTCCCTGTGTCTGAAGCTCTCTGACATGTTTCACTCGTCTTTCATGAAAGATGTGGCCAGGCCAGCCGTTGATCGACCGTCGCAGAGCGGACCGTTTCGTTCGGTGGCGACCGGGGCGCTTGCCGTGCCCCGGTCTCGAGATGGTCGGTCGGCTTACTTGACCACATCGTCGCCGAGCGTCGCCTTGACGTAATCGACGAGGATTTTTTGGGCGCCGGCTGCGTCGGCCTTTTCGAGCAGCAACGCCTCCGTGGCTCGACCGACACCTTCCATAACCGTCGAGAAGCCCGGTGCGCTTTTCAGATAGGCACCGCGATCCAGGTCCTTCATGAGTGGGACGAGTGCTGTGAGTTTCTGAAATTCCGTATCGTCCACCGCATCCTTGCGCGAGGGCAGATTGCCTTCGTTTGCGGCATAACTAACCATGAGCTTGACCGAACCCATGGCTTTGAGGACGTTCTTGGCAGCATCCGGATCTGAAGCCGAAGTATTCACCGCCCAGGGATGGCTGAGATCCACCATCACGTATTGGCCACCGTCCTTACCGGGAACCGACCATGTACCCACTGTCTTGGTGACATCAGGAATAGGGTTCTTGCTTTTTGGACCCCAATCGAAAATGTAGCACCAGGATCCACAACTCGTGATCAACAACTTGCCCGCAGGAAACATCTCGTATTTCGGGATCACCCAGGGCTCTGGGCCAAGCAGCGGATCGACCGGCAGGAGCTTGTTAGCCACCATCTGCTCATAGAAGCCAAACACCTCACCGACCCCCTTGCTGGTCAGATCGAGCTTCCCACCGGCGGACGCAATCTGCGGTGTGGAGCTGCCGGCAATTAAAAATCTGAAACTCTCAACGAAAGACCCCGAGCCCCAGGTCACGCCCATCGGCAGCATCAGAGCGTAACTGCCGGTTTTTGCCTTTGCGTCAATCGAACGCTGCAGCAGGTCGTTCCAGTCCTTGGGCTGTTCCGTTGAGATGCCCGCCTTTTCCAGAATGTCGCGGCGAAAAAACAGCTGCTGCACCGACAGCATGGTCGGCATCACATAGATTTTGCCGTCATCGAATGTGGCGGCCTTTTTGGTGATATCGTAGAAGTTGCTATAGGCGTCCGATGCCTTCACCTCTTCGGTCACGTCCTGCAGATAGCCGGCGGTCGCGAAATCGACGACCTGACTGATGCTCGGCAGAGAAAACACGTCGGGGCCAGCCCCGGCGGCAATCTCTGTCAGCAATTTTGAAACATACTCGCGATCAGGGCCTGGATATTCCACAAGTTCAATGTCGACACCGGTCTGCTTTTCGATGTCCGGGATAACAGCTTTCAGGGCTTCGATCCTGGCCTGCCGGTGTTCTGCAATTCTGACGGTTGCGGCAAAGGCCGGAGTGCCAACGACACTCAATGCCAGGACACAACTCGCCCACAAAACTTTCTGCAACATCTGCGTTCTCCTCCCTAGTCATTGTCCAAACCGCTTCCCCGTTGGAGCCGCCTCTCCCAGACGACTGATCCAACAACCACGACTTGACAATCATTGACAATGTTATTCAGATACTCCCAGATTTCTTGGGCCAGCTTGATAATTTTACGGGATTATTTGATGTGAGTAAGCGTTTCACAATCAGTCTTGCCGCAAAGATCGGGCCAAATGAAGCATTCCATGTCAATCGACCTTGGATCGAACGGACACCCCCTCCTGCGCTTCACGATCATGATTTTTTCGAGTGTTTCTGGATTGTCACCGGCAGTTGCTCGCATTTCATCAATGGTGCGGTCGAGCGAGTCGAATCCGGTGGGCTGATGTTCATTCGCCCGTCGGACCGTCACGCGTTTCAAAACACCGAGGAAGCACCCTGTCGGATGGTCAACGTTGCATTTAGCCTGGAGACCGCAGCGCATCTTCTTGACCGCTACGTAGGCGAGTTGGCAGGACGTTACTTCTGGACAAATGGCCGGATGCCGGCCGCATTCCGGCTGAATGCTACGAAGCTCAGAGAATTGTCCGCTTTGGAACAGATCCTTGACCGCGGGAACAGATCGCTCGCACGTATCGAATCTTTCCTGCTCGCGTTGATGACTGATCTGCTCATCGATGCGGTGGATGCAGCGCCTGCAGAGGCACCGGACTGGATGATGCGGGCCTGCGATGCGATGGCAGATCCGCAAGCATTACGGAGTGGCGTGCCGGCGCTCGTCAAGTTTTCCGGCCGTAGCCATGAACATGTTTCGCGCACGTTCCGCCGGCTTCTGGGTCAAACGCCCTCTGCCTATGTCAATACCGTGAGAATGGACCACGCCGCCCGGCATCTGGCGACGTCAAACACACCGATTTCGGAGATCGCGCTCGACTGCGGCATCGATGACCTTAGTCATTTCTACAGGCTCTTCCGACAAATCCACGGCATCAGCCCGATGCGATACCGCCGCAAGGTACATGTCGATCTTGTACACCCGCAGGATGCAACATTCTGAAGGCATGGAGGCCGGACAGACGGGCAGAATTCTGGCGGCCAACCTATTTTTCGGGCTCGGAAGTTTAAGATCTATCCCGGCCACTGAAAACTCCACAGTTATATAACCGGGGATCGTCTCCCCGGTTATAGTTCTCGATTCGGCTTTCAAGCATCTCATTTTTTGGCTTTTGCCGCCTTTTCGATGACATCAGCGACGGCTTGCGGGTTCGAGACATAGACCGCGTGGCTGCCGGGAACCTCGGTGACGGTCGCTCCGGCGCGCTTGGCCATCAGGCGCTGGGCGGGCGGCGGGATCATGTGATCATCGGAGGCGACCAGATAGAAGCTCGGTTTCACCTTCCAGGCCGGTTCGGTCACGGCGCCAGCCAAGGCTTCAACACCCCATGGAACCTGGGAGTCGGCCATGAAGGCGGCAGTTTCGGGATCGACGTCGGCGGCGAAGGACGCTGCGAACTTTGCCTTGTCGAGGAACAGGAAGCCGTCAACCGGGGGCAGGATCGGCGGCACCGAAGCGCCTTCCGGCGGATTGGCGATCAGCGAGGAAACAGATTCGCCCTTGTCGGGTGCAAAAGCGGCGATGTAGACGACCGACTTGACCTTCTCGTTGGTGCCGGCCTCACTGACGACAACACCGCCATAGGAGTGGCCGACGAGCACGACCGGACCATCCAGCTGGTCGATGGCGCGCTTGGTAACGGCAACGTCATCCGCAAGGGAGGTGGTCGGGTTCTGGACGATGCTGACCGTGTAGCCATCCTTCTTCAGGATATCATAAACGCCCTTCCAGCCGGAACCGTCGACGAAGCCGCCGTGGACCAGGACGATGTTCTTGACGGCAGCATCATTCTGCGCCGATGCGATGGAGGTGCCGGTGGCGGCCACTGCGATGGAGGCGGCGGCGGCAAGCAGGATATTCTTGAGCATGTGCGTAACTCCTTTTTCTGTTTCGCGATAACCATTATTGCGATAATCATCTTGTACGCCATCACGTTTTATCTGTCTACTTTTTTATTATCGCAATAATGGTTTCTGTGATAATGTCATGAAAACATTCGCAGAAAATTTTGGAGATCCGACATGACCGATGCCCCGACCCTGCCGCTCGACAGCCAATTGTGCTTCTCGATCTATTCCGCTGCCATTGCGATTAACCGGGCCTACAAGCCCATGCTTGACGCGCTTGGCGTCACCTATACGCAGTATCTGGCGCTGAGCGCCTTATGGGAGCGCGACGGCCTGAGCATATCCGCCATTGCCGACCGGCTCGGACTTGAGCCGAGCACGATTACGCCTGCTGTCAAACGGCTGGAAGCTGCCGGTTTTCTGTCGCGGCGGCGCAGCACGACGGACGAGCGTCTGGTCGAAGTGTTTCTCACCCCTAAGGGGACTGAACTCCAGCCCAAGACCGGCTGCCTCACCGATGCGCTGCTGCGCCGCTCCGGATTCACCATACCCCAGATGATCGATCTGAACGAGAAGGTTCAATCACTGCGAGATGGTTTGGTCCGCGCCAGCACCGAGCAGCCATAGGCGCAGCGCGCCGATAATGCCATGGCACATCGCGGCCAGCCGTCATCGAGGGCAGCGGCAGGTGTCGAAGCTCTATAGCGCTGGCTGCGTGGCAGCTCGGCGCAGGCCATCGCATGGAGGCTCGGCAAGGCCCTCGGCTGACAGGCGGTCGAGTACAGCCACGACCTCGCCAAGACCGCGCTCCCCGGCATAATGCATCGGCCCGCCGCGCCATCGCGGGAAGCCGTAGCCATGGATCTTGACGAGATCGATATCGGCGGAGCGCAGGGCGATGTGCTCCTCCAGAATGCGCATCGCTTCGTTGACCATCGGCAGAATGATCGCGTCGGCGATCGATGCTTCGTCCCAAACCCGCTGCGTTCGACCGCCCATCTCCTCGGCGATGATCGCCGCCACGGTTTCGGACGGCTTTGGCGCACGGTCGACCGGCAGGTAATCGTACCAGCCACCGCCGGATTTCTGGCCGAAACGCTCAATGGCGCAAAGCCGGTCCGCCACAGGTGCAAAAGGTGTTTCGCCCCGCGCGCGGGCAGCCTTGCGCTGAAAGGCGGCGATATCGAGACCGCCGAGATCCTGCGCTTCGAAAGGCCCCATCGGCAGGCCGAAAGCGCGCATGGCGGCATCCACAGCCGAAGGCGTTGCGCCGGAAAGCAGCAACCGTTCGGCCTGCGCCCGCGTCACCTTCAGAATGCGGTTGCCGATGAAGCCATCGCAAATACCGGCGCGAACCGGGATCTTGCCCAGCAGCCGGGCGAGCGCGAAGCCGGTTGCCAGTACCTCCGGCGACGTCGTCGCGGTCGGCACGATTTCCAGCAGCTTCATGACGTGAGCGGGGCTGAAGAAATGCAGGCCGAGGAACCGTTCGGGCTGCCTTACGCCTTCGCTGATCGCGTCGGGATCGAGATAGGAGGTGTTTGTCGCCAGCACCGCATCCGGCCGGCAGATGTCGGAGAGTTTTTCAAAGACAGCGCGCTTCACGGCGAGGTCCTCGAATACGGCTTCGATAACGAGATCGGTATCGGCAAGCAGGCCATAATCATCGCTGCCGATGACGCTAGCCGTGCGCTGGTCTGCAACGTCCTTCGTGATACGGCCGCGTTTCACCGATCCTTCGAAGATGGAACGGATATTCGCAAGCCCGCGCTCGACCGCCGCTGTGTCTCGCTCGATGAGGGTGACCGGCAGGCCGGCGTCTAGCAGCGCCGCGGCAATGCCGGCCCCCATCGTGCCACCGCCGATGACGGCTGCGGAGCGAATATCACGCGGCGTAATGCCGGATAGCTCCGGCGGACGTGGCGCCGCGCGCTCGGCGAAGAAGACATGGCGCAGTGCGGTTGCCTGGGAAGAACCACGCAGCTCCAGGAAGGTCTCCCGCTCGAAGGCCATGGCGTCGGCGAATTCGGCCTCGCTCGCCTTGCGGATGGAAGCGAGTGCGCGCAGTGGTGCAACCTCGCGTCTGGCTTTGGCGGCCACGGCTTTTTCAGCGCTTTCCCAAAAGCCGGTTTCGACGGCCGGCACGGCACGGCTGGAGATCGGCTGCGGGAGGGGTTCTTCAGCGACACTTTTCGCGAAGGCAATCGCACCTGCGCGCAGGTCGCTGTCGATCACGGCATCGATGAGACCAAGGTCTCTTGCCCTCTTCACCCCGACCGGGCTGCCACTCGTCACCAGATCGACGGCGGCAGCGGCACCGATCAGCCGCGGCAGGCGCACCGTACCGCCGGCACCCGGAATGATGCCGAGCTTGACTTCCGGCAGACCGAGGCTGGCGGTGGAAAGCGCTACCCGATAGGCGCAGCCAAGCGTCACCTCGAGACCGCCGCCAAGCGCGCTGCCGTGAATCGCCGCGACCCATGGCTTTTTTGCGTTTTCGATACTCGCAACCACGTCCGGCAGATGCGGCGGAAGCGGCGGCTTGTCGAACTCGCTGACGTCAGCGCCGGCGATGAAGGTGCGTCCGGCGCAGAGCAGTACCACGGCCTTCACCCCCGCATCCGCGTCCAGTTCCGCCACCGTGTCGACGAGCGCCTGGCGGAGCGCCTGCGACAGCGCATTGACGGGCGGATTGTCCACTGTGACGACGGCGATGGTGTCTTCGCGGGCGATGGTAACGGTCATTGTCTCATATTCCCAGGTAAGCGGCGCGGATGCGTTCGTCCGCAATCAGGTCTGCGGCAGGGCCGGACATGGTTATGCGCCCCGTTTCCATGACATAGCCGCGATCGGCGACGGACAGCGCGCCGAAGGCGTTCTGCTCGACAAGAAGCACGGTGACACCGCGCGCCTTCATGCTCTTCACCACATCGAATATCTGCGCAACGAGGATGGGGCGAGGCCCATGCTCGGTTCATCCAGAAGCAGACAGGAGGGGCGTGCCATCAGCGCCCGGGCGATCGCCAGCATCTGCTGCTGGCCACCGGAAAGGCCGCCCGCCGCAAGGTTCCGCTTCTCCTTGAGGATCGGAAACATCACGAAGGCATCCTGCATATCGCGCTCCACCTTGTCGTCGGCGAAGAGATAGGCGCCGAGCCGAAGATTCTCCTCCACCGTGAGATTGGTGAAAATCTGGCGACCTTCCGGTGATTGGGCGAGACCGCGTTTCACACGGGTATGCGCCGGAACAGTCGTCAATGCCTCACCCCGGAACATGATGGAGCCTGCCGAAACCGGCTGGATGCCGGAGAGGCACTTCAAAAGCGTCGTCTTGCCGGCGCCATTTGCGCCAACGACAGTAACGATTTCGCCGGAAGCCACGTCGAGATCAATGCCGTGCAGCACCTCGATGCGGCCGTAACGTGAGCGTAGTCCTTCAACCGTCAGCATTCTGGACCTCCGCTGCCTGTGTACCAAGGTAGGCCTCGACAACGCGCGGATCGCGCGAAATCGCCGCCGGTTCGCCCTCGGCGATCTTTTCGCCATGGTCGAGCACGACGATGTGGTTGGAAATGCGCATGACCATCTTCATGTCGTGCTCCACCAGCAGGATCGACACGCCCTCGGCCGCGACCTGCGCGATGAGATGATCGATCTCCTCCGTCTCGACGGCGTTACAACCTGCGGCCGGTTCATCGAGCAGCAGCGCGCGGGGTTTCAGCGCCAGCGCGCGGGCAATCTCCAGGCGTTTCAACGCGCCATAAGAGAGCGAGCCCGCCTCCTGTTCGGCGGCCCGGCCGAGACCGACCCGGTCTAGTAGGGCCCGCGCACTTTCCTCCGACGCCCGGCTGCGGCGACGCGTGGCAGGCAGCGAGAAGAGATCGGCGAAGACCGAACCGCGCTCATGCAGATGATGGCCGACAATGGCGTTTTCGAGCACGCTCATCGACTGGAATATCTGCAAATTCTGAAAGGTCCGCGACAGGCCGCGGCGGGCGAGCAGGTGCGGTGACATGCGGGTAACGTCCTCGCCATCCAGCAGGACACGGCCGCGCGTCGGGGCATAGACGCCGGAGATCATGTTGAAGAGGGTCGTCTTGCCGGCACCGTTCGGGCCGATGACGGAGACGATCTCACCGGGTTTCAGGGAAAAGCCGACATCCTGGACGGCGCGCAATCCGCCGAAATCGATGCCGAGACCCTCTATCTGAAGCAGGCTCATTCTCCCCTCCCTCTGAGACGGCGCGCGATGGACGGCAGCAGGCCCTCGCGCATGAAGATCATCACCAGCATCATCACGAGGCCGAGCATGAGCTGTTCGTATTCCTGAAAGATCGTCAGCACCTGCGGCAGCGTGGTGAGGATCGCAGCCCCCAGAATGGCGCCCGGCACCGAACCGGCACCGCCGAGCACCGTCATGGTCACCATTTCGATGGAGTGCATGAAACCCGCGACATCCGGCGTGATGAACTTGTTCTGCAACGCCAGCAGCGAGCCCGAAACCGAGGCATAGACCGCCGAGATGACGAAGGCGACCAGCTTATGGTGCGCAACATCGACGCCAACCGTGCGGGCGGCGACTTCCGAGCCATGCAATGCACGCAGCGCCCGGCCGGTCGGGCTGTGGTACAGATTGAGCGCCAGCCAGGCGCCGATTACCAGCACGAGGCCGGAAAAAGCATACCAGAACTCGGTGTTGGACAGGTCGATGCCGATTGACTTCAGCATGGTGCGCAGGCCCAGTTCCGGCACCGCCATGCCATCCGGCCCGCCGGTCAATTTGGCCTCGTTCGAAAGCACCATCGAAACAAGGATGCCGAAGCCGAGGCTGGCGACGGCAAGATAATATCCCTTGAGGCGCAGGATCGGCCGACCGACGAGATAGGCGATGGCCGCAGAAACAAGCGCGCCGAGGATGGCGGCAAGCGCCGGGTGCAGGCCGAGATGGACGGGCGCAAGCGCGCAGGCATAGGCACCGATACCCGCAAAGCCCGCATGGCCGAGGCTGATCTGACCGGCATAACCGATGAGGATGACGAGGCCCGTCACCGCAAGGCCGTTGACGAAAATCAGCGAGCCGACACGGAAATAATAGGACGACGGAAAAAAGACCGGCGCAATCGCGATGACTGCTGCGAGGATGAGAAGCGTGGCTGCCTTGTTCGATAACCGCATTGTCACACCCGATCCGTCGACTTGTGGCCAAACAGCCCCTGTGGCATGGCGAAAAGCACGGCGAGGATGATGATGAACGCAGCCGCATCCTTATATTGCGAGCTGATATAACCGGCCGTCATTGCTTCCAGAATACCGAGCAGCAGGCCACCGACCAGCGCGCCCTTCGGGTTGCCCATGCCGCCCAGCATGGCTGCGGCAAAACCTTTCAGCGCCAGCGCAAGGCCGACATCATAGCCCGTCAGCGTAATCGGCGTCACCAGCACGCCGGCCAGTGCCCCGATCGCGGCGGACATGGCGAAAGAGAGCGTCATCACATAATTGGTGTTGATGCCGACAAGCTGCGCGGCGACGCGGTTATTGGCGGTTGCCAGCACCGCACGGCCGATCAGCGTGCGGGTGAAGAACAGCCAGAGACAGAAGAAGACGGCCAGCGCACCGGCAATGACCCAGAGGCTCTGCGGCAGGATGGTCGCGCCGCCGATGGCAATCGGCTGGTCGCCTGAAAAAGCCGGGAAACGGTGAAGCTGCTTGTCGAAGACGAGCTGCGTGGCGCCTCTGATAAAAATCGAAGCGCCGATGGTGATGATGATCAGCGAAACAACCGGCGCGCCGCGCGCGGGCTCTATCGCCAGCTTGTTGAGCGCAACGCCAATCGCCGCCGTCGTCACGATGGCGATGAGCGCGGCCAGCGGCAGCGGCACGCCTGCGGCATGCGCGAAAAACGTGATCATGCCGCCCAGCATGACGAACTCGCCCTGGGCGAAGTTCACGACGTCGGAGGCATTGTAAATGATCGTGAAACCGAGAGCGACCAGCGCATAGACGGCGCCGACCGTTATCCCGGACAGAAGGAATTGCAGCAATTCGGGCATGGGGGCCTCCGCTTGGCGCGACGGTTCCCGCCGGTCAGCGCCTTGATGGCGCAGACCGGCGGCACGGTCCGGTTATTCGACGATTTTCCAACCGCCGTTTTCGATCTTCAGCATGCGAAAGGCTGAGAGATCGAGGCCAAGATGATCCGTTGCCGACATCGTCACCGTACCGGTCGTTCCGACAAGACCCGATGTGCCTTCAATGGCATCACGGATTGCCGACGGCTCGGCGCTGCCAGCCCGCTTGATCGCATCAACGAGAATGCGCAGGGCGTCATGAGCATAGCCACCGAAGGTCGAGACCGGCTTTCCGGTCGCTTTCTCATAGGCTTGCTTGTAGGCGACGACCACGGCGCGCTGCGGGTCGCTTTCCGGAAGCAGTCCGGCGACGAGCAGCGCCGTGCCCGGCAGGCGCACGCCTTCCGCAGCCTGCGCACCGGCAAGCTCGATAAAGCCGTCCGAGGCGACGCCGTGCGACTGGTAGAGCGGCAGGCCGACGGCAAGCTGCGCATAGTTGCGCGTGACGATCGCCGGGCCCTGGCCGAAGCCCGGATTGAGCACGGCCTGAATGCCATTCTTGCCCTTGATGTTGGTCAGCTGCGGCGTCATGTCGGCATCGGTCGGGCCATAGGTCTCGTCAGCCAGAACCTCGATGCCATATTCGCCGATGATCGCCAGGCACTGCTTGCGCATGGAAGCGCCGAAACCGTCCGAGCCGGAGATCAGGCCGATCTTGGCGATACCGGCCTTCTTCATGTCCTCGAAAATCTTGGCGCAGGCCATGCGATCCGTATGCGGCGTCTTGAAAACGAAGGGCTTGACCGGATCGATGATTTCGATTGCGCCGGCAAGCGAGATGAACGGCACTTCGGCATCAGAAAGGACCGGGATGACGGCCATGGATGTGCCGGTCGTGGTGCCACCGATGACCGCAACGACTTCATCATCCTCGACGAGGCGGGTCGCAAAGGTGCGGGCCTTGTTCGGGTCGCCGCCATCATCATAGATGACAAGCTGCAGCTTCTCGCCATTGACGCCACCTGCCGCATTGATCTCTTCCACGAGCATCTTCAGCGTCTTGGCTTCCGGGTCGCCCAAAAACGATGCGGGGCCGGTTTCGGAAACGGTGGCGCCGATCTTGATGTCAGCCAAAGCGGGCGCGGCAAAGCCGAGGGCAAAGGCCAGCGAAGCTGCAAGCGCAGTCGTCGTCAAAAATTTCATGTTGATTTCTCCTCCCAAAGAAAAAAGTTTAAGTCGAAATTCCTCTCACGCCGCCACAGGGCGGCGCCACATCACCACGCGGAACCGGTTTGCAACAAATGCCGCATCCGTCAGGCTGGCATTGCCCGCAGGGTTGGCACCGGTAACGTGGAAATCGCTGAAAGCGGCGCTCTGGTTGACATAGATGCCGCCGGTCAGATTGACCGAAAGATTGACGCCTGCGGCAGCGAAACGGTCGGCTGCGCCGAGAATTCGTGCCTCGTCTGTTTCGTAGAGTGCGGCCGTAATCGCCCCCTTGCGCTCGGCAAGTTCAGCAGCGCGGTTGACGCCCTCGGTCACGTTGTCGACAGCAACGACGAAGGCAATCGGGCCGAAGCGCTCCTCACCATAAGCATCCGTATCGGCCGCATCGACGGCAAGGATCAGGGGTGTCGCGGTGCGCGCCTCGTCAAGTCCCTCGACCGGCATGGACTCGCGCAATACACGTCCGACCGACCGGGCCGCCGCAATGCGGGCAAGCGTGTCGGGATTGGCGATCGCTCCGCAGATACCGGCCGCACGCGCCGGATCGGCAAGCAGGGCATCGACGGCAGCGGTGATACCGGACGCGACCTCCTCGAAGCTCTTGTGACCCTCATTCGTTTCGATACCGCCGCGCGGCACGAAAATATCCTGTGGCGCCGTGCACATCTGGCCGGAATAGAGCGACAGCGAAAAGGCAATGTTGCCGCACATGCCGGCGAAATCGTCGGTGGCGCCGATGACGATGGAATTGACGCCCGCCTCTTCGGTATAGACATCGGCGCTGCCGGCGTTTTCGCGCACCCAGCTGCCGAAACTGTTCGAACCGGTATAGTCGATGATAGCGATGGCGGGATGCCGCACGAGATCCTTCGTAATCTCGGCGCCGGGCGCATCAGTGGCAAGCAGCACGATGTCGGCCGCAAACCCCTCTTCCACCAGCACCTGACGGGCTATCTCAACGGTGATGGCCAGAGGCAGGATCGCGGCCGGGTGCGGCTTGACGATGACCGTATTGCCGGTGGCAAGGCTGGCGAAAAGGCCGGGATAGCTGTTCCAGGTGGGAAACGTGTTGCAGCCGATGACCAGTGAAATACCGCGCGGAAAAATGCGCCAGTGCTTCTCCATGACGATAGGCTCGCCCCTGCCCTGCGGCTTCGTCCAGATCGCCTGCAAAGGTGTGCGGCTCATCTCGGCATAGGCATAGGCCACCGCCTCAAGACCACGATCCTGGGCATGCGGGCCGCCGGCCTGAAAGGCCATGGCAAAGGCCTGGCCCGTCGTATGCATAACGGCATTCGCCATCTCGAAGCTTCTGGCATTCAGCCGCGCCAGGATTTCGAGACAGATGCCGGTGCGCACCTCCGGCGATGCGGATGCCCATTGCGACGCGGCGGCGCGAGACGCCGAAATCAGCAGATCGGGGGATGCGGCGGGATAGGTAATGCCGAGCGCCGGGCCGAAGGGAGAGATTTCCACGCCGACAGGACTTTTGTCTGCAGGGTGTCCGGGCAGGTCGAAGGGCTGCGCGAGGCGCGCCTTGTAAGAGGCTAGACCATCATCCTTGGCGGTTTCGCCATAGATCTTGCCGCTTGGGACCTCGGGATAGGCCGACCAGTAATCGCGCTTGGCCGCAGCATCAGTCGCCGCTTGCAGCGTCGGTTGATGGCGCTCGAATAGTCCGGTCATATCTGGCTCCTCCCAGTCTGCTGTTTTATAATTGACTGACCGGCCGGTTTATGCAAGAACTTTTTTACGGTCGCCGCTGGGAAGGGCGACAGGGAGGAAACATGTCGGATTCAGACACTATTCTGTCTGCGTTTGCCGATGGCGTTCTCAGCCTGACGCTGAACCGCCCGGACAGGCTCAATGCCTTCAACGAAGAAATGCATCTTGCACTACGCGCCGGTTTCGAGCGCGCCAATGCGGATGCGGATGTCCGCGCCGTCCTGTTGACCGGTGCCGGCCGCGGTTTCTGCGCCGGCCAGGACCTTGGCGATCGTGACCCTAAGAAGGGCGTGCCGGATCTCGGCCACACCATCGAGACCTTCTATAATCCATTGCTGCGCCTGATCCGCAGCCTGGAGAAGCCGGTCATCTGTGCCGTCAACGGCGTTGCCGCCGGCGCTGGCGCCAATATCGCCTTTGCCTGCGATATCACCCTTGCCGCCCGCTCCGCCCGCTTCATCCAGGCCTTCGCCAAGATCGGCCTCGTGCCGGATTCCGGCGGCACCTGGAGCCTGCCGCGTCTGATCGGCGAGGCCCGTGCCAAGGCGCTCACGCTCACCGCAGAACCGCTTGCAGCCGAAACCGCCGCCGACTGGGGCCTGATCTGGCGCGCCGTCGATGACGACAAGTTGCTGGAGGAGGCATCCGCGCTCGCCACCCGCCTCGCCGCAGGTCCGACCAAAGGGCTTGGCATGACGAAACGCGCCATACAGGCGGCTGCGACCAATTCGCTGGATCAGCAGCTCGACCTCGAACGCGACCTGCAGTGTGAGGCCGGGCGCAGCGCCGATTATGCCGAAGGCGTTGCCGCCTTCCTCGAAAAGCGCAAACCGGAGTTCAAAGGCAAATGAGCGCCGCCAGCCTTTCCCCGCAGGCACTGGCCGAAGCCTGCGCCAAAGCAATGTGGGACGATGACAACGCCACCCGCCATCTTGGCATGGAGCTTCTTGCGGTCGCGCCCGGCGAGGCGACGATCACGATGACGATTGCCGAAACCATGACGAATGGCCATGGCACCTGCCATGGCGGATATATCTTCACGCTGGCGGATTCCGCATTCGCCTTTGCCTGCAATACCTATAACCAGCGCACTGTCGCCCAGCACTGTTCGGTGACCTATATCGCGCCGGCTTTCAAGGGCGACCGGCTGACGGCGACGGCACGGGAGGTGTCGCGCCGCGGACGGGCCGGGATCTACGATATCCGCATCACCAATCAGGAGGGCGAGCACGTTGCGGAATTCCGCGGCCACTCGCGAACAGTCAAGGGTACCCATCTGCCGGAGTAGAGCCGACGCCGGTACCATCGCATTCTCGGAGGAGATTTTAATGGAAGACCTTTCCCCCGCCCCGGCGACCTCGACACGATCGAGACGGCGTCGCGCGACGAGATTTCCGCGCTGCAACTTGAGCGCATGAAGTGGTCGCTGACCCACGCCTACGAGAATTCCCCCTTTTACCGCCAGCGCTTCGATGAGGTCGGCGTTCACCCCTCAGACCTGAAGACGTTGTCGGATCTCGCAAAATTCCCCTTCACCACCAAGAAGGACCTGCGCGACACCTATCCGTTTGGCATGTTCGCCGTGCCGCGCGAAAAGCTCGCCCGAATCCACGCCTCCTCCGGCACCACCGGCAAGCCGACCGTCGTTGGCTACACCGCAAAGGACATCGACACCTGGGCAACCGTCGTCGCCCGTTCGATCCGCGCCTCGGGCGGCCGTGCCGGCGATATCGTCCATGTCGCCTATGGTTATGGCCTGTTCACCGGCGGCCTCGGCGCGCATTACGGCGCAGAGAAACTCGGCTGCACGGTCGTGCCGATTTCCGGCGGCATGACAGAACGCCAGGTGACCTTGATGCAGGATTTCAAGCCGCGCATCATTATGGTCACGCCTTCCTATATGCTCTCCATCCTCGACGAGTTCCGCCGTCATGGCATCGACCCGCGCGAAAGCTCCCTCGCCGTCGGCATTTTCGGCGCCGAACCATGGACCAATTCGATGCGGCAGGAGATCGAGCAGGCTTTCGACATGCACGCCGTCGATATCTACGGTCTTTCGGAAGTGATGGGGCCCGGTGTCGCCAACGAATGCGTCGAGACGAAGGACGGCCTGCACATCTGGGAGGATCATTTCTACCCCGAAATCATCGATCCGGTGACAGGTGACGTGCTGCCGGATGGCGAACTTGGCGAGCTGGTCTTCACGACACTGACCAAGGAAGGCCTGCCGATCGTGCGCTACCGCACGCGGGACCTGACGCGGCTGCTACCCGGCACGGCGCGGTCCATGCGCCGCATGGAGAAGATAACCGGACGTTCCGACGACATGATGATCCTGCGCGGCGTCAATGTTTTCCCCACGCAGATCGAGGAACAGATCCTGAAATGTCGCGGCCTTGCCCCTCATTTCCAGATCGAGCTCAGCCGTTCGGGCCGTATGGACAACATGACGGTTCACGTCGAATGTACGCTGGACGCGACCGATGAGGGCGCACGCACCGGATCTGCGAAAGAGCTTGCCCACCACATCAAGAGCGTGGTTGGCGTTTCCACGAAGATTTCGGTGCATGAGCCCGGAGGCGTGGCGCGCTCGGAAGGCAAGGCGAAGCGGGTGGTGGACAACCGCCCGAAAGAATGAATGAAGGAAAAGCCGGAATAGTCCGGCACCGGGTTGACTGTGTAAAGGGAGGAGCGGCACCCCTCCCACGGCAATCACCCGGGAATGAGCAGAAACAGGAAGACCATGGCACGGACGCGGGCAGTTGATTTCGAGGAAAAACAGCGTGGCATTCTGACGAGTGCCGCGGCGGTGTTTGCCGAGGTGGGCATGGAGAAGGCTTCCATGTCGATGATCGCCTCGCACAGCAATGTCTCCAAGGCCCTGCTCTATCACTATTATCCCGGCAAGGACGCGTTGATATTCGACATCGTCCGCACGCACCTGACGGAACTCGACGGCGCGATCGAAGCGGCGGATCGTAGCGATGTGGCGCCGCAGGAGCGCCTGCGCCTTCTCGTGAAGGCCGTCATGAAGAACTACGAAGGCCGCGATAACGAACACAAGGTGCAGCTCAACGGCACCAGCGCGCTGTCGCAGGAACAGCTTGCGGAGCTGCAGGCGATCGAAAGACGAATCGTCAAGCGCTTCTCCGGCGTGATACAGCAGGTCAACCCCGACCTTAACCGGGACCGGCCATTGCTGATGCCAGTGACCATGTCGCTCTTCGGCATGATGAACTGGGTCTATATGTGGTTCAGGCCGAACGGCCCTGTCACACGCGACGAATATGCGGATATCGCAACCACGCTCATCCTCGAAGGCGTTAAAGCCGTGCGCTGACGCGCACCATCGCTCTTTTCCACAACGAACGACTCAAGACGCCCTTCTCCACATCTCCCGTGATCCGACAGGCCCGATCTCGCACTCAAGATCAGGCCTCCTCGCCGTGCCCAAAGGTTCAGCTTCTCGTTTTCGCCACCATGGTCAGAACGTCATACTGGGCGACGGCAACATCGTTCTGGTTGGTGACCTTGCAGTCCCAGCGCACCTCCCCGTGCTCGGCATCGACGCGCGGATTGATTTCCTTGCAGGTCAGCTGCACCTGCAACGTGTCCCCCGGATTAACCGGCGTGAGGAAGCGCAGATTGTCGACACCGTAATTGGCAAGCACCGGACCCGGTGCGGGATCGACGAAAAGGCCTGCCGCGAAGGAGACGATCAGATAACCGTGGGCAACGCGTCCCTCAAAGAACGGATTGGCCCTGGCCGCTTCCTCGTCCATATGTGCGTAGAATGTATCGCCGGTAAAATTGGCGAAATGTTCGATATCCTCCAGCGTCACCCGACGAGTGGCGGTGACCAGCTGATCGCCGATGCGAAGCTCCGCCAGCGACTTGCGGAAGGGATGTTCACCGTCCGTCTGTGTCTGCGCGCCGGCAACCCAGCGGCCGGTGACCGCTGAAAGAAGTGTCGGCGAGCCCTGTATGGCAGTGCGCTGCATGTAATGTTTGACGCCGCGCATGCCGCCAAGCTCCTCGCCGCCGCCGGCGCGGCCGGGACCGCCATGGACGAGGCCGGGCAACGGCGAGCCGTGGCCGGTCGAGGTCCTGGCGCTGACGCGGTTGCCGATCATCACCCGGCCATGGAACGGCGCCATGCCAAGCACGACCTCCTCCGCAAAGGCCGGATCATTGGTGAAGACCGAGGCGACGAGACTGCCCTTGCCACGACGCGCGAGATCAACGGCCTCCTCGGCGCGGTCATAGGGCATGACGGTGCTGACCGGGCCGAAAGCCTCGACGTCATGCACGGCCTTCGCCTCGAAGGGGCGGTCGCAATAAAGCAGCACCGGATTGAGAAAGGCACCGGCCTCGGCATTACCGGAAACGATGCGCGGCATATCGGGATCACCGGCAACGATTTCCGCATCGCCGAGCAGATCGCGGATGCGGGCACGCACTTCGTCGCGCTGGTCGAGGCTGGCGAGCGGACCCATGCGGACGTTTTCGTCGGTGGGATTGCCAAGCACCGTCTTGCCCAGCCGGTCGCCCAAGGCCGCGACCAGCGCATCACAATGGGCGCGCGGCGCGATGACACGGCGGATGGCCGTGCATTTCTGCCCGGCTTTCGACGTCATTTCACGAGCAACTTCCTTGACGAAGAGATCGAATTCCTCGGTTCCGGGCCCGGCATCGATGCCGAGCACGGAGGCATTGAGGCTATCGGCTTCCATGGTGAAGCGGACGGAATTGCCGATAACGGCAGGATGGCTCTTTAGTTTACGGCCGGTGGAGGCCGAGCCGGTGAAGGTGACGACGTCCTGACCCTCGACATGATCGAGCAGATCGCCGACCGAGCCAGCAATAAGCTGCACCGCACCTTCCGGCAGAAGGCCTGTCTCAATCATCCGGCGCACCATCAGTTCCGTCAGATAGGCCGTCTGGCTAGCGGGTTTGACGATTGCCGGCATGCCGGCAAGCAGCGTCGGGGCAAGCTTTTCCAGCATGCCCCAGCAGGGAAAATTGAAGGCGTTGATGTGTACCGCCACGCCTTGAAGCGGGCTTAGAATATGCTGGGCGGAAAAAGTGCCGTCCTTCGACAAAGCCTCGGCATCACCATCCAGCAGCACGCGGGTATTGGGCAGTTCGCGCCGGCCCTTGGAGGCGTAGGAAAGCAACGTGCCGATGCCGCCGTCAATATCGACCCAGCTGTCGGCGCGGGTAGCGCCGGTGGCTGCGGAAAGCGCGTAAAACTCTTCCTTGCGGTCCATCAGCGCCAGGCCAAGCGCCTTCAGCATCGCGGCCCGTTCATGGAAGGACATGCGGCGCAGCGCCGGACCGGCCTTTTCCCGACCATAGGCAAGGGTGCTGGCAAAATCGATGCCGCTCGAATCGATGAATGCGACGGGCGCACCGGTCGAGGCGTCAAGAAGCGGAACGCCTTCCCTGGCCCCCGTAGTCCAGCTGCCGCAGACATAGCTTTCGAGCCGGCGAGGCCGGGACGCCAGAACGTTCATAGTCATTTCCTTCCTGTCAGATCAGTTTCAGCGCAGACAATTGCGCTTCGACGTCCGCCTGCCATTCGGCAAGGAGTGTTTCATTGGGAGTATGGCGAAGGCCGAACCGTGCCAGCGTGCCAAAGCGCGCTGAGCCGGAAAGCCCGAAGCTCGCGGCAACCCGCGGGCGCCAATAGGTGATGGAGGCCATGGCCGCATCACGTTCGGCCGGATTTGCCGCGATGCGCTCAAGACCGGCGATGCCAAGTTCGAGATGGCGCGCCTCGCGCGGCAGGATGCGGCGGAAAACCTCGGCCAGCGGCTGGTAGGAGACATGTGAAAGCTCGCGCAGCTGAATGACCCCCGCCTTGCCCATCAGCACATTCATGACGACGGCGTCGACCCAGCCGCCGAGCGGATAATGGAAGACCGAAAGACGCATGTCGCCTTTCTGGCGGGCAGCCCCGATATCGGCATCGCGGGGAAGGCGCTCGGCCCAGGGGTGGTGGACGGCGTAACGTTCGCCATCGGCGCCGAAGCTTTCCATCACCTTCAGGATCTGGCCGGCATGATCGGTCTTTTCGAGCACGATGCGGGCGGCAGAGATACGCTCCTGGATACCCGGCGCGTCGTTGATGATATCGGCAAAACCGGCGGAGCCCGCCAGTTCGCTATCGACGAAGCTTGCCATCAGGCGCAGCAATTCGCCGCGATAGCGCGCCGGCACATTGTCCGGGGAGGTTAGGACACCGCCCTGCGCGAGATAGTCTTCGATCGGCATTGTTTCGGTGTGGGTCATGCGGTCGTCCTCCGCTCTCACTGGTCGTAGCTGACGACGACCTTGTCGCTCAGCGGGTAACACTGGCAGGTCAACACGTAACCCTGCCGAACCTCGTAATCTTCAAGCGCGTGATTGACCTCCATCTCAGTCTCGCCCTCGATGACCTTGGCGCGACAGGTGGAGCAGACGCCGGCCTTGCAGGCATAGGGCGCGTCGATATTGTTTTCGAGCGCAGCGTCGAGCAGGCTCTGGCCCTGTTTGGGCATGTTGAAGATACGGGTGGCGCCATCGAGCGTCACCGTTGCCTGACAGCTGGCATTCGCATCCGTGCCATGGGCGTTCTGTGCCCTCGCCCGTGCGCGGCCTGGCTGCGAAGAAGCGAAAAGCTCGAACTTGATCTGGTCGTCGCGCAGTCCGTGCTCGCGCAGCGCGCCTGCAATCGCCAGCATCATCGGCTCGGGACCGCAGATGAAGGCTGTCGTCACCGAGGTCAGGTCGATCCAGCTCTTGAACAGCGCTGCACATTTTTCCGCATTGACGCGGCCGGTGAAAAGGTCGATGTCCTGCGCCTCGCTTTCGAGCACATGCAGGACGGAAAAACGGCCAAGATAGCTGTTCTTCAGGTCCTCCAGCTCCTCACGGAACATGATCGAGGAAATCTGGCGGTTGGCATAGACAAGCGTGAAGCTGGAGCGCGGCTCGCGCTTGAGCGTCGTCTTGATGATCGACAGGACGGGGGTAATCCCGCTGCCGCCGGCAAAGCCGAGATAATGCTTGGATGCTTCGGGTTCGATATCGGTGAAAAAGGCCCCCATCGGCGGCATGGCCTCCAGCGTATCGCCGGCTTTCAGCCCCTCATTCGCCCAGCTGGAGAAGCAGCCGCCATCCACCCGCTTGATGCCGACGCGCAACACGCCTTCATCGCGTCCCGCGCAGATCGAATAGGAGCGGCGCAGTTCCTCACCATCGAACTTGCGGCGGAAGGTCAGGTACTGGCCCTGGGTGAAATCGAAGGCGGCGCGGTCTTCCTCGGCGGGAACCAGCGTCACGACAACAGCATCGCGGGTTTCGCGGCGCACTTCAGTAACATTCAGGGAATGGAAACGTGCCATGGGTGGCCCTCATCCTTTGCGTCAGGTCAGATGCACTTGAAATAATCGAAGGGTTCCAGGCAGTCGGTGCAGCGATAGCTGGCCTTGCATGGAGTCGAGCCAAACTGGCTGATCTTTTCGGTATTGGCCGACCCGCAGCGCGGACAGGCGATCGTCAGGTTGGAGCGGCCCGAAAGCCGGTCGATGCGCTTCATCAGCACACCGTCAGCAGCGGTTCCGTCAATCGGCGGCGCGATACCGTAGGTCCTGAGCTTCTCGCGGCCTTCCGCGCTGATCCAGTCGGTCGTCCAGGCGGGCGAAAGCTGGCGCTTCAGCCTGACCTTTTCGATACCCCGCTCGTTCAACGCACGCTCGATATCGAGGTTGATAATCGTCGTTGCCGGACAGCCGGAATAGGTCGGCGTGACCGTCACGACCAGCCCCTCTTCTTCCCAGGCGACATCGCGGATGATGCCGAGATCGACCAGCGATATGACAGGAATTTCCGGGTCCGGAACGTCCGCAAGCCAGGTCCAGACCTGCCGCGCAGAAGGGTGATGCTCGGCCGCCTTCATCGACGCCTCCTACCAGGTCCCGCCGGGATAGGCCCGTTGCAGGAACTGCAGATCAGAGAGAATGAAGCCGAGATGTTCGGTGTGGATGCCGCGCTTGCCACCCTTCTGCATATAGCCATCGGCCGGCGTCTTCAGCGTCGCCTCTTCCAGCGTCTCGGCCACAAGTTCATCCCAGGGCGCCTTCAGCGATGCAGGCTCCGGCGCCACGCCGGCGGCAGCAACCGCCGTATCCGAGGCATCGCCGATGAACAACTCGCCGGTAAAGGGCCAGAGATCGTCGAGTGCCGCCTGCATGCGGCGATGGCTCTCCACCGTGCCGTCGCCAAGCCGGATCACCAGATCGCGGCTGCGATCGAGATGATAGGACACTTCCTTCAAGGATTTTTCGGCGATTTCGGCGATGCGATGGTCGCTGGAGCTTTTGAGCCACTTCAGCAGAACGTAGTGCCACGCATCGAACAGGAACTGCCGCATCAACGTCTTGCCGAAATCGCCGTTCGGGCGCTCGACAAGCAGCACGTTGCGGAAATCCAGCCCGTCACGCAGATAGGCTAGATCGTCGGCGGAACGCCCCTTCCCCTCCACTTCGCCGGCAAGGCCAAGCCAGAGCTGCGTCTGGCCGATCAGGTCGAGCGCGGTGTTGGAAAGCGCGATATCCTCTTCGAGCGCTGGCGAGTGGCCACACCATTCCGAAACGCGATGACCGAGAATGAGGGTATTATCGCCCATCCGCAGCAGGAACTCAAAAAGGACGGCATTGTCGACGGTGGCAGTCTCTTGAGCCGCGCCCATCACATATGCCCCACTTCTTCCGGCACGTCGAAGAAAGTCGGATGACGGTAAACCTTGGAATTGGACGGCTCGAATAGCGGTCCCTTTTCCGACGGCGCACTGGCGGTGATGTCGCTGGAGCGGACCACCCAGATGCTGACACCCTCATTGCGGCGGGTATAGACGTCGCGGGCATTGTTGACGGCCATTTCCGCATCCGGCGCATGCAGGCTGCCGACATGGCGATGATTGAGGCCGTGCTGGCCGCGGATGAAGACCTCCCAGAGGGGCCATTCGCTGGACATGATTTCTCTCCCTTATTCGCGCTCGTCAGCGGCGGACCGCGGTGAGAGCGTATTGACTGCGATTGGGACCAAGGGACCGCAAGCGCGATCCGGAACACACCTATTCGGCGGCGATGCGGGCGGCCTGCCGGCGCGACTGCACCTTTTCTGCATGGGCGACGAGACCGTCACGGAACCACTCGCCATCGTCCCAGGCCTTTTTGCGGGCATTGAGACGCTCGGCATTGCAGGGGCCATTGCCGGCGATCACCGCGAAGAATTCGCTCCAGTCCGGCTCGCCGAAATCGTAGCCGCCCTTTTCCTCGTTCCACTTAAGGTCCGGGTCGGGGACGGTCAGACCGAGATAGGTTGCCTGCGGCACGGTCTGATCGACAAATTTCTGGCGCAGCTCGTCATTCGAATTCTGCTTGATCTTCCACGCCATCGACTGGGCCGAATGCACGGAAGCGTCGTCGGAAGGACCAAACATCATCAACGACGGCCACCACCAGCGGTTCAGCGCATCCTGAACCAGCGCCTTCTGTGCCGGGGTGCCCTTCACCATTTTCATCAGGATGTCGAAACCCTGGCGCTGATGGAAGCTTTCTTCCTTGCAGATGCGGACCATCGCGCGGGCATAAGGCCCGTAGGAACAGCGCTGCAGCGGCACCTGATTCATGATCGCCGCGCCATCGACCAGCCAGCCGACCGCACCGATATCGGCCCAGCTCAGCGTCGGATAGTTGAAGATAGAGGAGTATTTGGCCTTGCCGGAATGCAGCTGCTCGTACATTTCGTCACGGCTGATACCGAGGGTTTCGGCGGCGCAATAGAGATAGAGACCGTGACCGGCTTCGTCCTGCACCTTGGCCAGCAGGATCGCCTTGCGCTCCAGTGTCGGTGCGCGGGTGATCCAGTTGCCTTCCGGCAGCTGGCCGACAATCTCGGAATGGGCATGCTGGCTTATCTGGCGCACCAGCGTCTTGCGGTAACCTTCCGGCATCCATTCCTTCGGTTCGATCTTCTGGCCGGCGTCGATGCGCTCCTGGAAGGCGCGCTCGACCGGGTCCATTTCATCGAGGCTGCGGACGTGGGCGGCGTCGGTTTTCACCATCTGTGCATACATGGCCATTCCTCCTGTTTTATCGTGTCAGACACGTTCGAGAATGAGTGCGATGCCCTGGCCGACACCGATGCACATCGTACACAGCGCATAGCGGCCGCCCTGACGATGAAGCTGGTAGGCGGCGGTGGTGACGAGACGGGCGCCGCTCATGCCGAGCGGATGGCCCATGGCGATCGCGCCACCATTCGGGTTCACATGCGCCGCATCGTCGGGCAGACCGAGGTCACGCAACGTGGCGAGCGCCTGCGAGGCAAAGGCCTCGTTCAGTTCGATGACATCCATCTGGCCGATGGACAGTTTAGCACGTTCCAGCACGCGGCGCGCGGCAGGCGCAGGGCCAATGCCCATGATGCGGGGCTCGACGCCGGCGGCGGCCATGGCCACGATGCGGGCCTTCGGCGTCAAGCCTTGTGCCCTGGCCGTCATCTCGCTCGCGATCAACAGCGCGGCAGCGCCATCATTGACACCTGAAGCATTGCCGGCGGTGACGGAAAGGTCCGGTCCGTTGACCCCCTTGAGTTTGGCCAGCTGCTCGGCCGTCGTTCCGGGTCGCGGATGCTCGTCCCGATCAACGATGATCGGGTCGCCCTTCTTCTGCGGCACGGAAACGGGGGCTATCTCATCGGCAAAGACACCGGCCTCGTATGCCGCGGCCCACCGCGCCTGGCTGCGCGCAGCAAAAGCATCCTGATCCTCACGGCTAACCCCATAATCGGCGGCGACATTGTCGGCCGTTTCCGGCATGGAATCGACGCCAAAAGCCTTTTTCATCTTCGGATTGATAAAGCGCCATCCGATTGTCGTGTCGTATACGGCATTGGCCCGCGAAAAGGCGCTCTCCGCCTTGGGCATGACAAATGGGGCGCGGCTCATGCTTTCGGTGCCACCGGCAATGACGAAATCGCAGTCACCGGCACGAATGGCCCGGGCGGCCATGCCAACGGCATCCATGCCGGAACCACAGAGGCGGTTTACGGTCGTGCCGGGGACGGAGACAGGCATGCCCGATAGAAGGGCCGCCATGCGCGCAACATTGCGATTGTCTTCGCCGGCCTGATTGGCGCATCCATAAATCAGGTCATCGACCTTCGACCAGTCAACCTGCGGATTACGCGCCATCAGTGCTGCGAGCGGAACTGCGGCAAGATCGTCGGCACGCACAGAGGCCAACAGACCCGCATATCGTCCAATCGGAGTGCGAACAGCGTCGCAGATAAATGCTTCAGGCACGAATTCCTCCTCGTCCTCCTCAGCCCGGCGGGCCATTAGCCGACCGATCGGTTAGTTAATACCATTCCTTATGTCACAGTTCAATACGATTTTTGCAGATTCTTGTGACATTAGAAATTCTGCGATTTTGTTCGCACGCTTGCGCTCGCAAAAAACAGGACTCACATGATGGCGAGGAGACCGTCTAGTCGATGCCTGGTGGCAGCCGTCTCGGCTGGCAGAGGGCCGTCCTCCGTCAAAAATCTCCGCGCAATGAAGTCGTCCGCCTTTTTTGACAGGCGGACATAGAGCCGGGCAAAAAGGCGCCGTACTTCGGCATGAGGCCAATCATCCGGTAGCGCGGTCGCCGGAAGCCGCGGGTCGTGCAGGACAATCATCCGGTATTCATGCACAAGAAGAAGGCGGGCGGCCAGATGCTCTATCGGGCTGAGTGTCGCTCCCCCTTCCAGCGCCTCGGAAAATTTACCGTACCGTTCAAGGAATTCGCGATAAGCCGTGTCGTAGCTCGTTAAATTCCAGTGCTCGTTTGCCAGTTCCTTGAGACCTGAGGGGGTACCGGCAACCTCGGCATTGAAGGTGACGGCTCCGGCGGACAGGGGCGGAAGCGGCCGTGCTCCAATTGACAGGCGGGAACCAAGCCTGGTGTATCCAGCCTGTTCCAAAGCCCGCGCATCGGCCTCGAAGGCAGGTCCCCCGAGGTACACGAAACGCCAGACGGGCTGATCGGCAGTGCCGAAAAGCAGACGCGCGGCCGCCGCAAAATCAGTCTGCGCTACCTCGGTAAGACGGTAATAGCTGCGACGCCCCTGCCGCTCGCCGATCAACTGACCGGCGGAAACCAGCCTTGACGCTGCCGTGCGCACCAAAGTCTCGCTGATGCCGACTTCCGCGCAGGTTTCGATCAGGTTACCGACCCAGATCGCGCCGCCCCTCGGCTCGACGACATCACCGTAAATCGTGACGATGAAGCTCGCAGCTCTGAGCGAAGCATTACCCAAGAGAAGGCTTAGCGACATGTCCTCGTGATCCACCTTTTATGCGGGCTTTCCCCTGTCGTGGATGAATCAGGACGAAAAGCTGCGCGGTCGCTCACCTGCATGCATGACATCGATGGATAAGGCAACTCGGATGCTGGCGGCAATCTTTCCAATCGGAGACTATCGGGCAGAGAGCCCCGGAGTTTAGACCACTGGCATGCCAGCGCGTCTTAACGAATGTCATATGGGGTAGGGATTTTGGTCGTTTGCCAGAACTATTCTGGATTAAATAGTTTCCTGCGGTGTTCTCCTGGGTACGACGACGTACGTATAAGGAGGTAGCGCCGTGAAATCCCCCTGCTCCATCATATTCCTGATTGTGACACTTGCTTATACGCCAGTGTCTGCCAGTCCGTTCTCCGCCGCTGCCGGACATTATCGGATCGATCCCGCATCCCACATATGGTTTTCAATTGCGCAGGTTGCCGGCCCGGGAATTAACGGCACAATTCCCGATATATCCGGCCGCTTCGACATCGACCCGGACCAGCCTTCCAGATCCTTCGTGGAAATCAAATTGAACCCTTCCAGCGTCCGGACAGGACAGGAACGGGTGGAAAATTTCCTGCGATCCAGCGCGGTTTTCAACATCGCCGCCTATCCGCAAATCGTGTTTCGCTCCAGCCGCGTTACCCAGGACGGGCCGCGCAGCGCGGTGGTCGAGGGTGTTCTGACGGCCAGAGGCGTATCCAGATCCGAAACCTTCCACGCAACATTCGTCGAACAGCAAAAGGGATCGGTCATCTTCCATGTCACAGGCAATGTCCCCCGGATGCCCTATGGAATGGGTGTCGGCGTTCCGCTCTATTCGAATACGGTTGCGTTCGACATAGATTTGAAGGGCGTCAGATAAAAACCAGCGGGACCGGGATTAAGTGCCGCTGGCCGGTGTTTTGTCCAGTATCGGACATGGTGTCCGATCCGTTATTCTCAAAGGACTATCTCATGCGTGTAGATCATTTCGTTCTGGTCGGCACTCTGGCGCTCATCTCCACCGTTGCCCTTGCCGAACCCTACGCCGGTGGCGCCGTGGTTGAAACGGCAACGGCCAAGGGCACAATCCTGACTGACGCCAAAGGCATGACCCTTTATACCTTCGACAAGGATGCCGATGGTTCGTCGGCCTGCTATGATGCCTGTGCGAAGAAATGGCCGCCGCTCGCCGCATCGAAAACCGATAAGGCGGATGGCGACTACAAACCAATCGCCCGCAAGGACGGGACGATGCAATGGTCGCATGACGGAAAGCCGCTCTATCGCTGGCAGATGGACAAGAAGCCCGGAGACGTCACAGGCGATGGTGTCGGCGGTGTCTGGCACGTTGCCAAGGAATAGCACTCATGCCGGATTTTCTGGACGAGATGACGAGTTGCATACCAGCGCTTCGACGTTATGCGAACGCGCTCACGCACGATCGCGACACCGCTGACGATCTCGTTCAGGACTGTCTGGAAAGGGCTATCCGTAAAAAGGCGTTGTGGCGGCCGCAGGGTCCGTTGCGTCCATGGCTGTACCGGGTGCTTGTCAATGTCTACCGCAACAATCTGCGCGGCCGAAATCGACGGCCGCTGCAAATCCCGATTGACGATGTCGCGGAACAGCTGTTTGTGCCGGCCGCGCAGACAGGCCGGATAGCGCTTGCCGAAATGGCCCGCGCTATTGAAAACCTGTCCGGCGAACACCGCGAAGCACTCCTCCTCGTCGTCATCGAGGGTCTGAGTTATGCGGAAGCGGCAAAGGTTCTTGAAATTCCGCTGGGTACCCTGATGTCCCGTCTGGGGCGAGCCCGGACAGCCTTGGCCCGAATGACACAGGAAGACCAGCCAAATCTCAAGGTGATAAAATGACTGGCAGCCAGCCTCGGATAACCGAAACCGATCTGATCTCTTATGTCGACGGGCAGCTTGAGGACGAGCAGCGGCGTGACGCCGTTCGTGCCCATCTTGCCTCCAATCCGGTCGATGCACGCAAGGTCGAGATGTGGCAGCAGCAAAATGCCACGCTGGCAGCTCTCTATAACCCTGTTGATGTCGATGTCTTGCCCGCGCGCCTCGATGTCTATCGGATGGAGCGGCGCTTGCGATCAAAGCGGGCCGACTGGCGCAACATGGCGGCGGCTTCCATCCTTATCCTGGCTGTTGGACTGACGGGCGGCTGGTTTGCGCGCGGGCTTCTCTCACAGGTCGCGGAGCCTGCCCATTCCATCGTGGCGGATGCGACGCAGGCACATAAATTGTTCGCGAGCGATATTCTCCATCCGGTGGAGCTTCGCGCCGATGCCGAGAACGCTTCCAGTCTGCCAAAATGGCTGTCGAAACGGCTGGACCGCAAACTGAATATCCCGGACCTCACCCGCCACGGTCTGTCCCTTCTCGGCGGACGGATACTTCCGAGCTCGCAAGGAGCCGCAGCTCAACTGATGTACGAAGACAAAAGTGGACAGCGCCTCACTCTTTATATCGTGGCCGCGACTGACTCGAGCGACACCGCCATGCGGCGCTCCAGTTTCGGCTCGCTCGAAACCGTATCCTGGGACGATGAAACGATCCGCTGCGCTCTGGTCGGCAACCTGCCGGGCGACCGCATGGACGCCATCGCCAAAGACACCTATCAACAGCTGAGTTGACCGATGCAACATTTTCAGGAGCATTTCGATGGCGCACCGGCGGCTGAACGGAGGTGGCGAAATACGGCCGCTTCCTTTGGACTGGTGACGATCGCTTTCCACTGGGCGATCGCGGTCCTTTTCCTCGCGCAGCTTGGGCTGGGATATTGGATGAGCCGCGACAACATCGACCCGGTGCTCCAGTTCGACCTTTTTCAATATCACAAATCGATAGGGTTTCTGGTGCTGACCTTGGCCGTGCCCCGTTTGCTATGGTCGCTTTTCAGCAGGAGGCCGAGGGCACTCGATGGTGAAGGTCTCGTTTCCCGGCTGGCCGCGCGGGCCGCTCATGCTGCGCTGCTGTTTCTTACCCTTGCCGTTCCGCTTGCCGGTTGGGCAGTCGCGTCGACATCTCCTCTGCAGATCCCCAGCTATGTCTTCGATCTCATCGTCGTGCCAGCGCTGCCCATGGCGATCTCGGACCAGGCCGAAGCCTTCTGGACGGAGGTTCACGCTACTCTGGCCTATCTCGCAGCAATTATCGTCTTTTTTCATGTGATAGCGGCATTGTGGCACCATTTCATCCGAAGAGACCCGACCCTTCGGCGCATGATCCCTTATCTGGCACCCGCAGATAACGAGAGGGGAGCATCCTCCACTCGAAAATAGATGGCAGTTAAGCGTCTGTGATTGATATTTGCACCTGCCAGTGCCCTATGACCCGCCTCCGAGAAAAGTCTCTCGCGCAAGGAGCGTGTAATTGGATTCCGACGCCATCAAAGCTGTGAAAACCAGCACGAGCACGGGGGAAGAAGGATGGCGTAGATCAAGATCAGCCGTTCCCAGGCCATGTGCATGAAAATCGCAATGATCAGCCCCGCCTTCAGGAGCATAAAAGCGATGATCAGAGACCATCTGGGATAGCTCTGTATGCCGAGATAATCGACGAGATAGGAGCAGGCACTGAGGACGAAAAGCAGTCCCCAGACCACCATGTAAAGTCTTATCGGATGCTGCTGTCCCTGTTGTGACTGTTGCTGCGCCATGATGTCATCCTCACTCACCACAGATAGAAGAATGCAAAGATGAATACCCACACCAGATCGACGAAGTGCCAGTAAAGCCCCATTATTTCGACGATCTCGTAGTTGCCTTTCCGGCTGGTGAAAAATCCCCGTCTTTCCTGATCGAAATCTCCCCGCCAGACCTTGCGCGCCATGATCAGAAGGAACACCACCCCGATCGAGACATGGGTGCCGTGAAAGCCCGTGATCATGAAGAAAGACGAACCGAATTGCGCAGCACCGAAGGGGTTCTCCCAGGGGCGAACGCCTTCCCCGATCAGTTTCGTCCATTCGAATACCTGCATTCCGACGAACGTCGCGCCGAGAGCGGCCGTTACCACCATCAGCGCGGCGGTTTTACGCCGATCGCGGCGGTATCCGAAATTGACGGCCATGGCCATCGTTCCGCTGCTGCTGATAAGGACGAAGGTCATGATGGCGATCAGGATCAGCGGAATATCCTTGCCACCGATCGTCAGAGCGAAAACCTCGCTCGGATTGGGCCAGCCGACAGTGGTCGACATCCTCGCCGTCATATAGGCCAGGAGAAAGCAGCCGAAAATGAAGGTGTCGCTCAGAATGAAGAGCCACATCATCGCCTTGCCCCAGGAGACGTTCTTGAACGCCCGCTGGTCCGATGACAGATCGGCGGCAACGCCGCGTAGTCCCGTTGGCGGCAGATGTGGATCGTTTAAAGGTCTTTCCATGGATGCGGCCATGATCGGCACTCCTCAGGTGATCAATTGACGGCAGAGATCGACAAAACTGTTCGCCCAGCCGGCGAAAATTGCAAAAAGGATCAGCCAGACGACGAACATGAAATGCCAGTAGATGGTGCAAAGCTCCACGCTCAGGCGAACTCTCGCCGCAGGGCCGATCCCGGCGCGGATTGCCGTGCGCCCGAGCACGAAAAGCCCGCCCAATATGTGCAGGCCATGCAATCCGGTGATCATGTAGAAGAAGCTGTTCGATGGGTTATCCGCCAGCACATAACCCGCGGACGCCAGTTGCCGCCATGCCAGAACCTGCCCGACAACAAAGAGAACAGCCGCAACAAACGCCACGGCAAGAGCTACGTCCAGCATTTCGCGGCGATCCAGGCGGGCTTCGGTTTTCGCCCATTGCAGCGCTACGCTGCTGGTGGCAAGGGCCACAGTATTCACCCACAGCAACCGGGGGATCGGGATACCCCACCAGTCGGCACCGCCCATGCGCCCGAGATAGGCGCTGATGAGCAGCGCGAACAGCGCGCCGACGACGGCAAGGAAGATGCCGAGCCCGAGTTTCGCTTTTGTCTCCGACGATCCGCGCATCTGCGGCGCATCGCCTGCCAGACCTACCTCCAGCCAAGGCTTGGAGGCCAGTCTCTGCCTTGCCATCCACCAGCCGATGATGCCGCCGATCCCGGCCAGGAAAATGAGAATGGCGCTCATGACAACGCCCTCTCGGAAGGCCCGGCCGCAGCCGGCTGGTTTTGCGGCAGGAAGTCCTCAGCCGCGCCGGGAACGCTGTAGTCATATGGCCAGCGATAGACGACCGGCAATTCTCTGCCCCAGTTTCCATGAACCGGCGGCGTTTGCGGGGTCTGCCACTCCAGTGTTGTCGCCCGCCATGGATTGCCGCCGGCCTGCTTGCCCCAGCGCAGGCTCCAGGCGAGATTGAACAGGAACAGAAGCTGGGCAGCGCCGACGACAAGTGCTGCGACGGAGATGAACATGTTCAGCGTATGCGCCGAAGGTGGAATGAAAGCGGTTTCACCCAGTTCGTAATAACGGCGCGGCACACCGATCAGGCCGAGATAATGCATGGGGAAGAAGATGGCATAGGCGCCGATAAAGGTGATCCAGAAATGGATATGCCCCATAGTCGCATTCAGCATGCGGCCGGTGACTTTCGGATACCAGTGGTGGATCGCGCCGAAGATCACCATGATCGGCGCAACCCCCATCACCATATGGAAATGGGCAACGACGAACATGGTATCCGAAAGCGGCACATCGACGACGACATTGCCGAGGAAGAGGCCGGTCAATCCGCCGTTGACGAATGTGACGATGAAAGCGAGCGCAAACAGCATCGGCAAATTCAGATGGATATCGCCGCGCCAGAGCGTCAGCACCCAATTATAGACCTTGATCGCCGTCGGCACGGCGATAATCAGCGTCGTCGTGGCGAAAAAGAACCCGAAGTTCGGATTCATGCCGCTGACATACATATGATGCGCCCAGACGACGAAGCTCAGCGCCGCGATGATGACGATTGCCCAGACCATCATCCGGTAACCGAAGATGTTCTTGCGCGCATGGGTGCTGATGAGATCAGAAACGATGCCGAAGGCCGGAAGCGCGACGATATAGACTTCCGGATGACCGAAGAACCAGAACAGATGCTGGAACAGGATCGGACTGCCGCCCCCTGCTTCAATTGCTCACCCATCTCCACAATGGAAGGCATGAAGAAGCTCGTGCCGAGCAATCGGTCGAACAACATCATGACGGCGGCGACGAAAAGTGCCGGGAAGGCGAGCAGCGCCATGACGGTCGCCGTGAATATGCCCCATATCGTCAGGGGCATTCGCATCAGCGTCATGCCGCGCGTGCGCCCCTGCAGCACCGTGACGACGTAGTTCAGCCCGCCAAGCGTGAAGCCGATGATGAAAAGGATGAGCGACGAGAGCATCAGGATGATGCCCCAGTCGCGCCCGCCAGGCGTTCCCGAAAGCAGGGACTGCGGCGGATAAAGCGTCCAGCCTGCACCCGTTGGCCCGCCGGGCGCGAAAAAACCGGCGACCAGCACGAGGACGGCGAGCAGATAAAGCCAGTAGCTCAGCATGTTCGCATAGGGGAAGACCATGTCTCGCGCGCCGAGCATCAAGGGGATCAGATAATTGCCGAAACCACCGAGAAACAGCGCGGTGAGCAGATAGATCACCATGATCATGCCGTGCATGGTGATGAACTGATAATAATGTTCCGCATCGATGAAGGAGAAATAGCCGGGAAAACCGAGTTGCAGTCGCATCAGCCAGGACAAAACCAATGCCACCATGCCGATTGCCGTCGCAGTCAGGAAGTACTGAATGGCGATGATCTTGGCATCCTGGCTGAAGACATATTTCGTCCACCAGCTTTTCGGATGATAAAGCTCGACATCATCAACTTCAGCGGGCTGGATGACCTGCCCGGCGCCGGACCCAATCTCGACCATATTCCATCCTCCCTCTTCCCCTGATGCTGCTTTCCCTTCAACGACACATGGCGCTCATCGGGCCGCCGACTTTTCCGCCAATGCCAGCGATTTCGCGAATGTCGGCTGCTGTTGCAGCCAGGCCTGATAGTCAGCCTCGGTATCAACGACGACGGTGCCGCGCATCTGTGGGTGGCCGACGCCGCACAGTTCCGCGCAGAGAACCTCAAAGGTTCCCGTCCGTATCGGGGTGAACCAGTAATAGGTGACCGAACCGGGGATCATGTCCATCTTGGCCCGGAACTCCGGCACGTAGAAATCATGCACCACGTCAATCGCGCGCAGCAGCATTTTCACCGGCCTGCCGGCGGGCAGATGCAACTCGCCGCCTTCAACGATGACGTCGTCCATTCCGGCCGGGTCGTTCCGGTTCAAACCAAGCGGATTGTCCGACGTAATGGCGCGCGTGTCCGCCCGTCCGAGCCGTCCATCCGCTCCCGGCAACCGGAAACTCCATTGCCATTGCTGACCGACGATCTCCACCTCGCTGGCGCCGTCCGGCACCGTGACGAACTGTTTCCACACGAAAAGGCCCGGCAGCAGCATCGCGGCCACTCCGATCCCGGTTCCACCCGCCAGCCACCATTCCAGACGCTTGTTTTCGGGCTGGTACGCCGCCCGGTTTCCGGGGCGGTGCCTGAAGCGGAACACGCAATAGGCGACAAACAACACGACGGCCGAGAAAACAAAGCCGGTGATCCAGAAGGTGATGATGATGGTATTGTCGATGTAGCTCCAGTTCGAGGCAATCGGCGTCCACCACCAAGGGCTCAGCAGGTGGAAAGCGATTGACCCCACTACCAGCAGAACGAGAACCACAACGACAGCCATCGTCTCCTCCCCTGACACGGCCGCGACAATTTCTACAATCCTGTCGCGAAACGTATTAGCATTATCTCATTAACAGGTATGGCGAGCAATTGCGGCGCCAACAGCGGCTCGCCCCTCAATCGGCCCGATTCTCCCGATCCGCCCCGGCTCTTCCGCGCGTCATCCCGCTACTTGGAATATTGCTTCAGATAGGCGATCAGATTGGTGATATCGGTGTCGTCCTTCAGCCCGACGAAGGCCATTTTCGTGCCCTTCACCTTCGCCTTGGGGTCGTGCAGATAGTCGCGAAGCGACGTCTCGCTCCACACCAGCCCGGCCTTGCCGGCATCCTGCATCGCCTGGGAATAGGCGAAATTCGGATGCGTGCCGGCGGTTCTGCCAAACAGGCCGTTCAGCGAGGGGCCGACCTTGTTCTGGTCCGTTTCCACGACATGACAAATGCCGCATTTTTTGAAGACCGTGGCGCCTGCGGCAGGGTCACCCTCCTGGGCGTGCGCCTCAAGCGGAAGGGTAATGGCGAAAAGCAGACAGATGGCAGGAAAACGATACGACATGACATCCTCACGCGCTCCATCGCCATCCCGGCCGAGACTGCCCGCGCAAGGCGGGCCGCAACGGCGGGACGGATGATCTTAAGCTGGATTTCCTTTATGAATTCAGGGCATGCGATTTGGATAAACGGGAACGATCAGTTTTCGATACAGATGCCAGGTCGAATGCCCGAGGACAGGCATGACCACAGCAAGGCCGATGAAAACCGGGATCGTCCCGACGACGAGCAGCGCCGCGACAATCAAGCCCCAAAGTGCAACCGGCACCGGATTGGCAAGCGTGGCGCGGATGCTCGCATCCACGGCCGCGACAGCACCCACATCCCGATCCAGCATCAGCGGAAACGCCACAACAGTTGTCGCCAGCACAATGACCGCAAAAACGAAACCGGCCAGATTGCCCCAGATTATAAGGGAAAGGCCCTGCGAGGTCGTCAGAACATCTGACAGAAATGTTGAGAAAGAGACCGGACCGACCGCTTCGAAAGTCGTGGTGTAGATATGCTGCGCAACAATCAGCCAGACGATGAAAAGAGCAAAAAGCATAAAGCCGACCGCGAGGATCGACGGCAGCGCCGGAGAGTGGCGAACCTCCAGCGCGTGACGCCAGGAGCTATCCAGCCCCTGCTCGCGGCGTCGACTGATTTCATATAGACCGATGGCCGCAATGGGGCCGATCAGCGCAAAGCCCGACATCAGGGGATAAATCAGCGGCAATAGATTGGCGCCGGAACTCCACATGACGAGAAAAACACCCGCTATCGGATACATGAGACAGATGAAGACATAGTGCGACGGTTTCTCCCGAAAATCCGCCAGCCCCAACCTCAGAGCATCAACAAGATCCGCAATACCTATCTTCCGGACTTCCGGGCGTGCAAATCCGCCGCTCGCGCCGGCCATGACATGGAATGCCGTCATAGCATCTCTCCTCCTGCGCCATGATCCGGCTGGCGGTGTAAGGACGTGCGGTGACTTTTTACCTATGCGTCAAACCGCAACCGGTTGTTTTAAATCTATCAAATTTTCTCGCCTTTGTCGCCTGTTCTTTAAATTGGGAAAATTAGCTACAGGCCGTCGTCACTGGCGGCGATTTTCAAGGCGGACACCTCAGGACAAGACTGCGGACCTGAAGGGCGGATTTGCCAGCTAGTCGAGCAGCGCATCCTGAAAACAGCATTTGCGTCAGCCACCCGCCCCCGAACCGCTAGACATTGACCTTCCCACAACGGAAAAGCTGCCCTCGAAGGTAGCTTTTGCTAGATCTTGGAATTTGCACGCGCCATCGAAAGCGAGACCACCAGTCCCGGCTGGTTGTCGGCCAGCGTAATATCTACGCCATGCAGGTCGGCGATGGCGCGGACGAGACTGAGGCCGAGGCCGCTTCCGGGTGTCGAGCGGCTCTTGTCGAGCCGGTAGAGGCGGCGGAAGACCTTGTCGCGCTCGGCTTCCGGAATACCCGGGCCCGTGTCACGGACGGTCGCGACCAGTCTATTTCCGTTGGCCGCAAGCGAAAGGTCGATGTGGGTACCCGGCCGGCAATGATTGATCGCATTCTCGACGAGATTGACGAGGAGCTGCATCAGCAGCTCGCGATCGCCGGATACCAGCCAAACACCGGGCGAGGGTGCGGCAAAACTTAGGAACTGGCCGTTGTCTTCGGCGACATCGGCATAAATTTCCACGATGTCGTTCATCAGGCCGAGAAGATCGACAGGGCGGAAACGAACCTTGCGGCCACCCGCCTCGATCTGTGAAATTCGCAGCAACGCCTCAAAAGTGGCGTTGATCTGGTCGCTTTCGCCAAGCGCATCGGCGAGAAGATCCTCGATCGGCTCAAGACGCTCGTTGCGGCCCATGGCATCCTGGATCGTCATCTTCAGGCGGTTGAGCGGCGTCTTGAGATCGTGAGCGATGTCGGCGCTGACCTGGCGCATGCTCTCCACCAGCCGAGAGAGGCGCTCCAGCGCGTCGTTGATCTGGATTGACAGCAGATCAATATCATCGCGCCTGCCACTCAAAGGAATGCGCGCCTGCATCCGGCCATTGGAAATATCCACCATGGTCTCGACCACACCGTCAAGGCGCCTCTGTGCCCGCTTCGCCAGGATGACCCCACCCACCGCGGCAAAGGCAATGGTCAGCACCGCCACCCAGGCGAAACTGAAAAGGGCGATATCCTCGAAATCATCGGTTTCCGAGAGGCTGCGTCCGACAGTCAGGCGGTTCTGGCCGACCGGCCCGGAGACAACACGGAAGACCGTATCATCCGGCAGACCGATTTCCCTAGCCGTAATGCTCGCGAGACCATCCGGAAGGTGCGGAACGGTGGCGTTGCCGGCGATGCGCCGACCGTTGGGATCAACCAGTGAAAAGACCCGCTCGTCCGACGTCGGGTGCCTGCCATAGGCTTTGATCGCCGCGACGAGGTCTTCCATGTCGTTGGGTGCATAGTTCGATGTGGTAACCGCATACATTTCCGTGACGGATGTATCCAAGGCACCCATCAGTTCCCGCTTCAGGTACTGATAGGTGATGAAGCCGGAAATCAGGAAGCCGAGGATGAACAGCAGGCCGAAGGCCAGCGCCAGCCGGAAGGGCGTGCTGCGATACAGCCTAGCGCGGTGCATGCAGGCTATAACCGATATTGCGGATCGTATGGAGAAGCTGGACCGTGAAAGGCTTATCGATCTTGGCACGCAGGCGGCTGATATGCGTCTCGACGACGCTTGTCTTCGGATCGAAATGAAAGTCCCAGACGCGTTCCAGAAGCATGGTTCGGGTGAGCACCCTGCCCTCGCCGCGCATTAATGTTTCGAGCAACGTGAATTCGCGGGGCTGCAGGTCGATGGTCTGATCGCTCCTGCGCACCACCCGCCTGATCAGGTCGATCTCGAGATCGGCCACACGCAGCACCGTCGTCTGCTCTTGGGGCGGCGGGCGGCGGCCAAGTGCATTGACCCGCGCGAGCAGTTCGGAAAAGGCGAAGGGCTTGACGAGATAGTCGTCTCCGCCGGCTTCCAACCCCTCCACCCGATCGTCGACGCCGCCGACGGAGGTCAGGAAGAGCACCGGCGTCTTGACCTGCGCCGCCCGGATTGCCTTGACGACTGAAAGACCGTCAAGACCCGGCAGCATCCGGTCGACGATGAGAACATCATAGGCTTCACGGGTCGCCTGGAACAGGCCATCACGCCCGTCATCAATCGGATCGCAGACATGCCCCGCCTCCGTCAGGCCCCTGACGATATACTCGATGGTTTTTCGATCATCCTCGATCAGAAGGATACGCATTGAAATCTCGCTTGTTCCGTCAGGCGTCTCATTAGCAGGAAACGGGCCGCCGGTCTTCACCGGATCAGCCCCTCTGACACAGGGGAGCGGCCGCTCCGGCCAAGGCTGTTGCGCGGGCCGGAACCTTCATTGGGTGTCAAGCAGCCGCCTCTAGTGCGCCACGGGATCGTCGAGCACGTTCAGCAGCCCGGTAACGGCCTGCTCCGCTTCGGTCGCATCCGGATTGCTCCGGCGCAGAGAGCGAATTGCCGCATCCGCAGCGTCATCGATGACACCCCATTCGGTCTTGTTCATCGGGTAGAGTGTCGGCTCATTCTTATCCCACGCGGTTTCGAAATCCGTTATCCGCTTTTTTGCCGTGGCAAGATCACCCTTGGCAACAAGCGCCAGCGTGTCCTTGGCGATCGTCTTGAAAGTGGACAGATCGCCGAGATCGCTGACTATCGTCGCCGCAACCGCCGCATTCGTGAAATTCGTCACCGTGACGAACGCCATGAAGAGTGTAGCGACTAGGAGTATTTTTTTCATCGTTGTCTCCGTTCGAGTGCGGACCTCTCGTCCGACCCGGCAACCATGAATGCACGATTTTACCGCAGCTTCGCACCGGGATTACCGATTTGTAAGTTCCGGTGGAGGTGCGCCTTTTTCATCGGCAGACGGGCCGCCTGCTCAAGCATATGCGGCATTCCGACACGAATTGCGAAGTTGGCTGAGGCATGTTCGTGCTCACCTTACGAAACCGTATCCTTACGGCAAAGCGAGCGTATGGGCGCGCCGGTAGAGAATGTTCGTCCGTCACGGCTCGACGGTCCGAATTCGGGCAATCACGCCCAGCATTTAAGGATAGATCCAATGAAAAAAGTCTTTTTCGCCACTGCGCTCCTCACCAGCATCGCCGGCGTATCGCTTTCCGTTTCCAGCGCGCACGCAGCCAATGTCCCCTGCGAGGAAATGCTGAAGGACATGCGTGCAGCCAAGGCAAAAGCAACGCTGAGCGAAGCTGACATGGCCAAGGTCAACGAGCTGGAAACAAAAGCCGTCGAACGCTGCAACGCCGATGACGATGCCCGTTCCGACGGCTTCCTGAAAGAAGCCATGACCGTCATGGGCAAGTAACCCGTCCACGTTTGATCGGAGTACGACGATGACACAAACCGCTTCCCCTTCCATTCCGGAAAACCGGGTTCCCGAAGTCACCGTGGAATTCTGGCTCATCAAGCTCATGGCCGTCACCATGGGCGAAACCGCTGCGGACTATCTGGCGGTCAACCTGGGTTTCGGCCTGACGGTCACCTCCATTTTGATGACGGCCATCCTCATTGTCGCGCTCCGGTTCCAGTTTGCGCAGAAACGTTATGTGCCGGGCGTCTATTGGACGGCGGTGGTTCTGATCAGCATTGTCGGCACGCTTGTGACGGACAACCTCGTCGATAATTTCGGCGTCGCACTGGAAACCACCGCGATCGGTTTCACGCTGGCCCTGGCCGCAACCTTTGCCATCTGGTACGGGGCGGAAAAGACGCTGTCGATCCACTCAATCTTCACGGCACGCCGGGAAGGATTCTACTGGCTCGCCATCCTTTTCACCTTCGCGCTCGGAACGGCCGCCGGCGACCTTGTGGCCGAGGTTTTCGCACTTGGCTACCTGACGACCGGTATCCTGTTCGGGGCCGTCATCGCCGCGATCGCGGCGGCCTATTACTTCCTGAAGATGGATGCGATCCTGGCGTTCTGGCTGGCCTATATCTTCACCCGCCCGCTCGGCGCATCCTTCGGCGACCTGTTGTCGCAGCCAGTCGATTATGGCGGCCTCGGTTTCGGCACCATCGTGACCAGCTTCATCTTCCTCGCCGTCATCATCGCTCTGGTCTGCTACCTGACGCTCAAGCCGACCCCGAGCCCGGTGGCGTTGCAGGGTGAGCAAAATTAACGACGATTGGTACGCTGCCATTACGTTCAACCGCGACGACACTTTTGGAAGGCCTTCCCGGAAATACCGAGGAGGCCTTTTCCATGACCGGTGCATGGCCGGGAACGGTACACGCCGCCCAACAAAAGGCCTCCGCAATTTCTTGCGGAGGCTTTTTTTGAATTCAGGTGGAATACCGTCATATCACCGGCGACTATTCAACGTCGTTTTCGCCGCCGTTCTCGCCCTTGGCATCATCCGCGACCGGATTGACCTTGCCAGTCATCGCATCGACCGAAACGCTCTTCGATCCATCGGCCGTCATCAGTTCGACTTCAAAAACGGCATCAGCCTGTTCGTTGTCGAGTGCGGCGTTGACCGCCTTGCCACCAATGGACTTTTCGGCCGCGCCGATGGCGTCCGCAAGGTTAAGTTTCGCGCCATTCAACTTGGCAAATTCGGCGGAATCATCCGCCCCGTTCTGGTGTTCAGCAGCCATCGCGGCAGGAAGGACGGTCAATGGCGCGAAGGTACCTACGGCGATGATGGCAGCCATTGCCGTGACGAGGGATTTGTATCTGGTCATGATCTACTCCAATCGGGCGAACCGGAATGGTGCACCTGGCGGGAATATGAGCGCCCCAGCTTACGACGGTCTCGGCCGGAACTTACACTTCGGTAAAGGGCGCATGGCGCAGGACCGAAACAGGGGTATCGGCTGTCAATCCACGAGTTTTTTGACACTATCGGCAATAGCCAGCGATGGTCAGAACGGATGGCCACGACGCAAGCGGCTTCCCTTTGTAAGCACGACAGATCGGATCAGAGCGGGCACGGTGATTGCGAATTAACTGATTGAGATCAATCATGATCGTCTGGAACGAGCCGATTGCGCCCGTCTCCCCGTCCGCAACCGCACTTCCCCGGAACCGCCGACTCAAGCTTGGGATGCCGGGCACGTCCGCCAAACTGAAAGTCATGGTTGCGCATGAACTCACAATTTATTGTGGTTGCACTTCGGAGCAATTTGGCCTTGTTTGTGGACTCAAAATACTCACGGGGAGAGAAAACAATGTCGATAACAGCAACAACTCGCGCCACCCTGCTGGTGGGATCGCTTCTGATTGGCGCCAGTTCCGCATTTGCAGAAACAGTTCTGCATCGTGGCAATGCCGGGGAACCGCAGACGCTCGATCAGGCGCAGACCTCCATCAACATCGAAGCTTTTATCCTGAAAGACCTTTATGAAGGTCTCACCATTTACGATGCCGCCGGCAAGATCATTCCCGGGACGGCAGAAAGCTGGACGCTTTCTGAGGATGGCACCGTTTACACGTTCAAACTGCGTGCGGATGCAAAGTGGTCGGATGGCACGCCGGTAACGGCTGGAGATTTTGTTTTCTCCTACCAGCGCGTCGAAGACCCGAAGACCGCAGCCAAATATGCGAATATTCTCTACCCGATCAAGAACGCCGAAAAGATCAACAAGGGCGAAACGCCGGTTGACCAGCTTGGCGTCAAGGCGGTGGATGACAAGACCCTTGAGATCACGCTTGAGCGCCCGACACCTTTCTTCGTTGAGCTCCTCGCTCACCAGGCGGCTCTGCCAATTTCGAAGGCAAGTTACGAAAAGAACGGCACCGACTTCGTAAAGCCGGGCGTCATGGTCTCGAACGGTGCTTACAAGCTCGAAGCGCATGTTCCCAATGACAGCTTGACGGTCGTCAAGAACACCAGCTTCTGGGACGCATCGAACACCAAGATCGACAAGGTCATTTTCTACCCGATCGATGATCAGGCCGCATCCGTCCGTCGTTTCGAAGCCAAGGAAATGGACCTCGCGTATAATTTTTCCGCGGACCAGATCGACCGTCTGCGCAAGTCCTATGGCGAACAGGTTCACGTTTCGCCGACGCTTGCGACCTATTATTACACCTTCGACACACGCGAAGCGCCGTATGACGATGTCCGTGTCCGCCAGGCTCTGTCCATGGCAGTCGACCGCGATTTCCTTGCCAAGGAAATCTACAGCGGTTCGCAGGTTCCCGCCTATTCCATGGTTCCCCGGGCATGGACTCCTACGGTGAACCCGCAAAAGCCGATTTTGCCACGCTGTCGCAGCTTGATCGTGAAGACGAGGCCCTCAAGCTGATGAAGGAAGCCGGTTACGGTGAGGGCGGCAAGCCGCTTTCCATCGAAATCCGCTACAACACCAACCCGAACCACGAACGCGTCGCAACGGCTATCGCGGATATGTGGAAGAACACCTTTGGCGCGAAGGTATCGCTGGTGAACCTCGACGTCGCCTCGCACTATGGCTATCTCCAGGAAGGCGGCAAGTTCAACGTGGCGCGTGCCGGGTGGGTTGCCGACTATGCGGATGCGGAAAACTTCCTCGCCCTTTCCATATCCTCCAACAAGACCTTCAACTATTCGAAGTTCAACAATGCCGAATATGACGCGCTGATGCAGAAGTCATATGACGAAAAGGATCCGGCAGCTCGCTCCAAGCTGCTGCATGAGGCAGAAACCATCCTCATGAAAGAACAGCCGGTCGCTCCGCTTCTGACGCAGGCAGACCTGTGGCTGGTTTCCAACCGCGTGAAGGGTTGGGAAGACAATGCTGCTAACGAACACCTCAGCCGCTTCCTGAGCGTTTCCGAATAAGCAGTGCTGGCACGGTGGCTGACACCACCGTGCCATGCGGGGAGCCTGAAAAATCATGATCTCGTTTATCCTGCGCCGTTTGGCGAGCGCCGTGCCGACGTTGTTTATCGTCGTCACGATTTCGTTTTTCCTGATGCGTTTTGCACCGGGCGGTCCGTTCAACCTCGAACGCCCCCTGCCGCCGCAGACCATGGAAAACCTGATGAGAACCTATCATCTGGATGAGCCATTGTGGCGCCAGTACCTCATCTATCTCGGCAATGCCGTCACCGGCGATTTCGGCCCGAGCTACATCTACAAGGACAACACCGTCGCGCAATTGATCGGCAAGGGTCTGCCTTATTCGCTGGAGCTCGGTTGTTATGCTCTTCTGCTGGCGCTGGTCGGCGGTGTTCTTGCCGGCACCTTTGCCGCACTCAGGCAGAATAGCGCCTTCGATTTCTCGATCATGTCCATCTCGACCGTCGGCATCACCGTACCGAACTTCGTTGTCGCGCCTGTCCTCACACTGATCTTCGCCGTGTTGCTCGGGCTCCTGCCCGCCGGCAGCTGGGGTGATGGATCGCTGCGATATCTCATTCTTCCGATGATCGCGCTCGCTTTGCCACAGCTCGCCGTCATCGCGCGTCTGACACGCGGCGCAATGATCGAGGCGCTGCGGATGGACCATATCCGCACCGCCAGGGCTTATGGCCTTCCAGCCCGCAGCGTGGTGGTGTTTCACGCCATGCGCGCGGCAATGCTGCCGGTCGTTTCCTATCTCGCGCCTTGTGCCGCAGCTCTGTTGACGGGTTCGGCGGTCATCGAGACGATCTTCACTATCCCGGGTGTCGGTCGCTACTTCGTTCTTGGTGCCATCAATCGTGACTACACGCTGGTCATGGGAACGGTCGTTCTCATCGCCATTTTTGTCATCCTGTTCAATCTCGTGGTCGATATTCTCTACGGCCTGCTCGATCCGAGGGTCAGACATGACTGATATCTCCGGCAATATCGCCCCTCAACCATCGGTGAAAAGCCGAAGCCTGTTCCAGCTTGCCGCCATGCGTTTCAGACGAAACAAAGCCGCCATGGCTGGCTCCATCATGCTCGTGCTGATCACGCTTTTCTCGTTTATCGGCCCGCATTTCCTTTCACACACCTATGATCAGGTGTTTTCGTCCTATGTCTCCGTCGCACCAAGCCTTGAGCCGCGGCCGGACGTCAACAATCTCCAGAGCGTCATGGAAGGTGTGGCAGGCCGCGCCCGCGTGGAGCTGAAGGAGTTTTACGTCGAAGGCCAGACCTTCACGGCAACCGTCACATCCAGCGACCCGATCGACCCGCGCACGACACGGTATTTCGACCGCGCCAACGAATTCGAAAACACGAAGGTCGTTGCAACGGAAGATGATGGTCGAACGCTGAAGCTGGAAGGCGATGTCAATCGCGAATACTTCTTCTTCGGCACGGATTCCAACGGTCGCGATATGCTGGCTCGCGTCATGCTGGGCGGTCAGATCTCCATCGCCGTCGGCGTTCTCGCCAGTCTCGTTTCGCTCGGCATCGGCGTTCTTTACGGCGCAACGGCGGGCTACATCGGTGGGCGCGTCGACAATGTGATGATGCGTTTCGTCGAAATCCTCTATTCGCTCCCCTTCGTCTTCCTGGTCGTCGTTCTCGTGGTCTTTTTCGGGCGCAGCTTCATCCTGATCTTCCTGGTCATCGGTGCGGTGGAGTGGCTGGATATGGCCCGTATCGTGCGTGGCCAGACACTTGCCCTGAAACGGCGGGAATTCGTGGGTGCGGCCCAGGCTTTGGGCCTGACCGACTGGCAGATCATCCGCCGCCACATCATTCCGAATACGATCGGCCCCGTCGTCGTGTTCGTCACGGTTGTCGTACCCAAAGTCATTCTTCTGGAAAGTTTCCTCTCCTTCCTCGGGCTTGGCGTGCAGGCGCCACTGACGAGTTGGGGAGCGCTGATTTCCGAAGGCGCGAACAATATCCAATCAGCCCCGTGGCTATTGATATTTCCGGCAATCTTCTTCGTGCTGACCCTGTTCTCGCTCAATTTTGTGGGCGACGGGTTGCGTGATGCACTCGATCCCAAGGATCGTTGACATGAATACGACATCTGAAACCATCCTCACTGTCCGCAATCTCAAGGTCGATTTCACGACGCCGGACGGCACGGTGAACGCCGTCAAAGGCATCGATCTCGATGTCAAACAGGGGGAAACGCTTGCCGTTGTCGGAGAATCCGGCTCCGGCAAAAGCCAGACCATGATGGGCATCATGGGACTGCTCTCCTCCAACGGCGTCATCCAGGGTTCTGCCAAATATCGTGGACGTGAGTTGATAAACCTGCCGGTCAACGAACTGAACACTATTCGTGGCGCGAAAATCACCATGATTTTCCAGGAGCCGATGACCTCGCTCGATCCGCTTTACAGGATCGGCGCGCAGATCGCGGAACCCATCGTCCACCACCGGGGCGGTAGCAAGAAGGAAGCGCGGGCACGCGTTCTCGAACTTCTGAAGCTCGTGGGGATTCCGGAGCCGGAGCGGCGCATCGACAGCTATCCGCATGAGCTTTCCGGGGACAGCGCCAGCGCGTCATGATCGCCATGGCACTGGCAAACGAGCCCGATATTCTGATCGCGGATGAACCAACCACCGCGCTCGACGTGACAATCCAGGCGCAGATTCTCGATCTTCTGAAGTCATTGCAGCGACGCTTCGGCATGGCCGTGGTGTTGATCACGCACGATCTGGGTGTGGTCAGGCATTTTGCCGATCGTGTTGCGGTAATGCGCCGCGGCGAGATCGTTGAAGCCGGTACAACGGAAGACATCTTCGAACGCCCGCAGGCGGACTATACCAAGATGCTTCTCGATGCCGAGCCCAGCGGGCACAAGCCGCCTGTCGGTGAAGCGAAGCCGGTCGTTCTCGCTGGCCAGAACGTGACGATTGATTATGTGATTCCGGGCGGATTCCTGTCGAAGTCGCGGGAGTTTCGCGCCGTGGACGGCGTCAATGTCAGCCTTCATCAAGGGCAGACCATCGGCATCGTCGGTGAATCCGGATCAGGCAAATCCACGCTCGGTCGTGCACTTCTTCGCCTGGCACCGTCAAAAGGCCAGATTTTCTTCGGCAAGACGGAAATCACCGGACTTGATCGTAAGGCAATGAGGCCCTTGCGGCGGCAGCTGCAGCTTGTGTTTCAGGATCCCTATGGATCTCTTTCGCCAAGACAGACTGTTGGAGAGATCATCACTGAGGGCCTTTTTGTGCACGAGCCACAGCTCAGCCGCGCAGAGCGAGACGAGCGGGCAATCGCCGCTCTGAAAGAAGTCGGCCTAGACCCCGCTGCCCGCAACCGCTACCCGCACGAGTTTTCAGGCGGACAACGTCAGCGTATCGCAATTGCCCGCGCGATCATCCTCAAGCCGGATGTCGTCATTCTCGACGAACCCACATCTGCGCTGGACCGATCCGTTCAGGGACAAGTTATCGACCTGCTGCGTGGTTTGCAGAAGACACATGGCCTTTCCTACATCTTCATCAGCCACGACCTTTCCGTGATCAAGGCCATTTCGGATTACGTCATCGTCATGAAAAACGGGAAGATTGTCGAGGAGGGAGAAACGGACGCGATATTCGACAGGCCTACGGCTGAATATACCAAAACACTGATCAAATCCGCGTTTTCGGCAGAGGTGGCACGATAGATTAGTCCGATACCGACGAGACCAACCGGAAGCACGCATCCCATACAGCGTTCCTGACGAATAGGGTGCCGAGGTCTTCGGGCCGTGCCGCAAGCATCAAGTCTTTGCTTTGCGAAACGGAACCGAAGACATCGGTCCTCTCATCTGTTCAACACCAATATAACAACCGCTCAACGGGCCTTGAGAAACCGATAACCCGTACTGAAATCATTGCTATATATTCGGTCCACCGCCACAAAGGGCACATTGCGGCGATAATCTTCAAACAGCGCTTTTGTTCCCGCCCCCAACTGCCCGGGTTTGCGCAGATCAACGGCTTGCGCCGCATGTAGCAACTGGATCGAGGACATCCAGTAAAGATTATCCAGAATTCGGCTGAGATTGGCGACCGAAAGCGGTGCGTGGCTGTCCAGATCCTCGATATTTCCTGCCATCGCAATCGAGCCGACGGGAGCCTGCGCGCCGATCTGCTGGTTTTCGGCGAGAAGCGCGACGAGCGGCTTCTGGATCGCACCAAACGCATGTCCTTGATTGGTTTCAGCAGCAAGGAACCGCGAAAGATGCGTCATGTCCGGGTTTTCGAAGCGGATCGTCTGCATCGTAATGGCCTGCGACAGACGCACCAGTGCCGTGTTCAGTGTTTCAACCCTCGAGGCCACCGGCAACATCTCAAAACCCGCACTCGGATAGATCGCTCCCGATACTTCGCCCTCGATAAAATACTGGGAGACCTGTCCGGAAGCCTTGTCGTCCGAGGCTCCCGCAACCACGCCCGGATTGTCATCACTGTGATTGATCTGGATTTCCAGCGCCTTGGTCAAATCCTGCGTTGCAATTTCGGCTCCGCCAAGCACATAGGCCATAGTGCGATAAGACAGTGGGTCCTGCAGCGCCCGATCCTTCGCGGGCGACCAGAGATAGCTGCCGTCAAGGGCAGAGCGAACCATCAGTGCCCCGGATGTGTTTTCGGCAAAGGGGCGCAACTCGTTCGTCGCCGCGAGGAAAGGGGCGACATTGCCGTTAAAACCTTCCAGTGCCAAACCAAAGACTACCGCTTCCTTTTGGAGATAACCCGCCGTGTCGTGCGCCAGCAGGGCAGCCTGCCCGGCGGTCAGCGCATTCGTGCTGAGGATCGAAAGGAAATCCTTGCCAACCGGTTCGAGCGGAGCGATGCCGGCCTCTGCCAAGGCACGCGCTGCGGGAATGCGATTGCCTTTCATGAAGACCTCCCCCTCGCCGACCATCGCCAGACCGATATGGGAGGCAAGGGTGATATCCGCCTCGCCCACAGAACCGCGTGAAGGAACGACCGGGGTAATCCCCTGCTCCAGAAAATGTCGATACATTTCCGCGACAGCACTCTGAACGCCGGTTCGGCCGGTTGCAATCTGGTTTAGACGGATCGCCATGCCCGCCCTCACGGCCTCGACCGCCATCGGCTCGCCCACGCCTGCGCCATGCGCGCGCAGGGATGTCGAATTGAAAGCACGTGACAGTTTCAGCAGATCGTCGTCCAGCACGCGCTTGCCGTCCTTCATCGCGAAAACTGGGCGATCCTTGTTCCAGCCAACGCCGACCGTGAGGCCATAGACCGCCTTACCTTGCAGGGCGGCCTCCATCACCAGATCGAAGCCTTCGGCGATCCGTTTGCCCGCGCTCTCGGTGAGAGTAATTTTGGCGTTGCCGTCCCGCGCCAGGCCGACGACCTGTTCCACGGTCAGGTTTTGACCGTCGATGGACCAATGTTCCGCCCGTGCGTTTGAAGCAGCAAACCCGGCGATCGCAAAAGCTGTGACAATGGAGAGGCGATGAATAGTCCCGTTTTTAACAGACATGATGTTCCCTTGTGTTGGTTATTATTATGCCGTCATGTTTGCAGCACTGTCCGGCGTCGAAACGGCTTCGCTTCGACTGGAAACTTCCAGACATGACGGGTGGAGCAATTGGGCGAGCTGGGCCTTGAGCGGCCCATCTCCTTTAGTTCGTGGAATACGGCTTCGGCAGGATCAGGACCGCTATCAGCGATATGAATGCGGCGGCCATGACGTAAAATCCGGGCGCGTGATAACCGATGCCCGTGCTGCCAAGCCACGTCAGCGTCGCCGGGGCAAATCCTCCGAAGATCGTTACGGCGGCATTGTAGGCCAATGACATGCCGGTGGTGCGGATATTCGTCGGGAAAACCTCAGAGAGGGTTGCGGGCGCGACCCCGACATATCCCGAGACCATGATGCAGAAGAGGCTTTGCACGATGATGAGCGTCGTCAGCGTCGGCGAAGATTGCAGCCACCAGATCAGGGGATAGACAGCGACCAGCATTGCGCCGGCGGCAATGGCGAGCATCAAGCGTCGACCGATCCTGTCCGAAATGCTGCCGGCGCTGACGCAACCGACGGCAAGGAAGACGTTACCAATCAGCGATGCCGTAAACGCCTCCGAAGGGCTGAAACCGAAAGCACGCTGAACGAAGATCGGCATGTAGATGATCAGCACATAAACGCAAACCGCCCACAGGATCGAGAAAGCGAAGCCTTTGATCAGATGGCCGAAATAGTCCGAGAAGACGAGCTTCAGGGGTGTTTTGGCGGACTGGTTCTCCAGACTTGCCTGTTCAGCCTGAAAAGCCGGCGTTTCGTCCAGCGTCTTGCGCAACCAAAGACCCACCGGCGCGATCAATACGCCAATGAAGAACGGAATCCGCCAGCCCCAGTCTCCGATCTCCTGCTCCGTCAGAAGCGAGGTAACCGCAAAGGCGACGAGTGCACCCATGATGTTGGAAATCGCCATGCTTGCCTGCAGCCAGGAAGCATATTTGCCTTTCTTATCAGCGGGCGCATGTTCGACAAGAAAGGCGGCCGCTCCGCCGATTTCTCCACCCGCAGAGAAGCCCTGAAGGACTCGTCCGGCAAGGATCATGAGCGGCGCTCCCACACCAATCGCGGCATAGGTCGGCGCCACCGCGATCAGCAGGGTGCCCGCCGCCATGATCATGATGGTCAGGAACAGTGCGGCCTTTCGGCCGGCCTTGTCGCCATAGACCCCGATCACGATGGCTCCCAGGGGGCGGATCACGAAGCCTAGCCCAAAGGCGAGGAAGGCTCTCACGAGTTCGACCGTGTGATCGCCGCCGGGAAAGAAATTATGGGCGATGTAGATTGCAAACAGCGCATAGACGGTGAAGTCATACCATTCCAGGGCGTTGCCTATCGATGCTGCCGCAACAGCGCGCTCCGGTGATGACCGTCTGGCCGGTGTCACTGACAAATTTTGATATGTTTTTTCCATTATTGTCCCCTCTTGGCCTGCCGGTGGCAGCAGGCGATGTTGATTGGTGATCGTAATTTTCCGCCCTTCGTGGCGATTGATGGCGTCTCCTCGCTTTGACCTGTCAGATCTGCACGTGATTTATGCCCTTGCTGGCAATTTCATCCTGTGCCTCGGCATAGCCCGCATCCGCGTAACGGATGACGCCGAGCCCGGTATCATTGTCGAGTGATTGCGAAAGCCGGTCGTCAGCCGCATTGGTGCCGTCAGCGACGATCGTGACCCCTGCCGAGGTCATGAAACCCGCATATCCCCCACCGCCGGAATGAAGCGCGACGAGGTCGGCGCGCGAAGCGCAGAGCAACATCGCATCGAGAAGCGGCCAGTCGGCGATGGCGTCCGAACCGTCGAGCATGTTCTCCGTCATGATATTCGGATGCGCCATGCCCGCTGAATCGAGGTGATCGCGAGAGAAGGCAACCGGCCCCTTCAATTCGCCCGAAGCGACCAGAGCGTTGACCCGCCGTGCGAGTGCACTTCTTTCGCCATGGCCGAGCCAGGCGATGCGCGCCGGCAGCCCCTCGAACGGAACATGCTTGCGCGCCAGTGAAATCCAGTTGGTGACGATCTTGTTGTCCGGAAACATCTCCAGCACCAGCTCGTCTATCCGCGCAATGTCCGAGGCCTCGCCCGACAGGGCCATCCAGCGGAAGGGACCAATCGCCCGGCAGAACAGCGGGCGCAGATAAGCTTCAGTGAAGACCGGAATGTCGAAGGCGTCAGCAACGCCGCCGGCCTGCGCCTGCGTGCGGATCAGGTTGCCATTGTCGAAAACCTCCGAGCCGGCCCGCTGGAATTCCAGCATGGCTGTTACCTGTTTGGCAATCGACGCCCTGCCAGCCTCGATCAGCTCATCCGGATTCTGGCTGCGCAGGCGGCGTACCCGTTCCAGATCGTAACCGATTGGAATATAGCCATAAACGAGATCGTGGGCGGAGGTCTGGTCGGTCACTATATCCGGGATGATCCCGCGCGCGGCTATTTCGGGATAGATTTCCGCTGCATTGCCGACAAGGCCGACGGACAGCGCCTCACCCTTCGAACGGGCCTCTTCAATCCGCGCCAGTGCGCTATCGAGATCATCGGCAATCTCGTCCAGATAGCCGATATCCTTGCGGGTGCGGGCCCGTTCCGGATTGATCTCCACGCACAGGATGGCCGCGCCCGCCATGCGGCCGGCAAGCGGCTGTGCGCCTCCCATGCCGCCAAGGCCCGCGGTCAATACGAAACGCCCGTTCAGCGTGCCGCCGAAGCGGCGTTCGGCAATGCGCATGAAGATTTCATAGGTGCCCTGAATGACGCCCTGCGAGCCGATATATTGCCATGCCCCCGCAGTCAGGCCGCCCCAGCATATGAGGCCCTTGCGTTCGAGAGCATAAAAATTCTCGGCCTTGGCCCATTGGCCGACCATGTTGCAATTGGCCATGATGACCATCGGGGCCTCGGTCGAAGTCTTCATCAAGCCGACCGGCTTTCCCGACTGAATGACGAGTGTCTGATCCTCATCCATGGTCGTCAATGCGCGTACGATGGCATCATATGCGGCCTTGTTGCGGGCCGCCTTCCCGAGTGCTGCGTAGACGACGAGGTTTTCGGGGTCTTCACCGACAGCCAGCACGTTTTCCATAAGGCGCAGCAGCGCTTCCTGCCGCCAGCCCTTCGCGCGAAGGTCTGGGCCTGAAGGGATCGGGAAGCCGGGATTGCGGGGATTTTCTCTCGGCATCTTCAGGCCTCCAATGCGTAGTTGGTCAGGTTGATACCCATGACCTTTTCGGGGTGGACATAGATCGCCGGGTCCATCAGACCCGCGCCGATCGGAATGAGGGTCTTCGGGACATGCAGCAGGTGGATCTTCATGCCTACCTTCAGCTCACCGACAGACAGCGGTTCGATCTCCTGCGACAATGTGGTGATGACGTCCGGAAAGGTTGCGAGACGACGGCCATCGACCGCATCGACCGCCATGTATTCGTTCATCACATGCAGGGTCAGCGCCGCATCGCCCCTGCCGATGGTGACCGTACCGACGTCGAAAGCCTCATTCGTATAAACGACATCCTTCGCCGTGATCTCTCCTTCAATCATGATCCTGCCGCCGGTGGTCGAAAGGATCGCGTCGAGAACGGCCGCATGCCCTCGAGGTTCGGCGGCGAGGATTGCGTGACCAAGCTCCAGCGCCTTGGAAATTCCGCCGAGCGCCGCATTCTTCGCAACGTAGCCGGCGCGAACCGGATTGCGGGCCGAGGCGATGAAACCGCCCGACATGTCGGAGGCCGTGCGCAGGATGGGAGAAATGCGGCCAGTTGCGCCGCGCGTTACGAGTTCGATATAGCGGTTCTGATCGCGATTTCCGCCAACCGCCGTCTGAATTGACTGGTCCGGTTTACCGGCCATGCCGATCGCCCCCATGTCGCCGGTCGGATGGGCGCGCATGTCACCCACCGCGTCCAGCACCTTGCAGCCGAGGATAGCCGAAGGCAGCCATGCGTTGAGGGTCGAGGACTTGCCGTTCTGCCCGATCATCAGGGCCGCGACCTTCGCACCAAGCTCATCCTGCAAAAGCTGCACGGCCTTGACATAATCCACGCCCCGCATTTCCCAGGGCGTCGTGGAGGCCGGCGCACCGATGGCGGCAGCCGTCGCCACCCAGTCATCTTCGTTCAATTCGTCGATGGAGACGAGTTCAGGCGCACCGGCGTTCACCGCGGCATAGCCCAGCATCCGTCCGTGGTGGACCCAGCCGCCACCCCCTGCCGCATAGACCGCGCCTCCCCGCACCGCGGGTTCCACATCCTTCTCCGTCAGAATTCTGGCCACTTTCAGCCCTCCCTTTTTCTGTCCAATTCCATAATCGTGTTCGCCAGAACTTCAGCCGCCAAAGCGAGATCGGCTGCATCGGCCCATTCTTCCGGGCAATGGGACCGACCGTCGCGGCAAGGGACGAAGAGCATCGCCGAAGGACATAGCCGTGCCATGAATGCCGCGTCATGACCCGCGCCCGACACCATCTTTCGATAGGGCGTGTCCAGCCCATCGGCGGCCTTTGCCAGCGTCTCCTGCAATCCATCATCCATCTGCACGCCGGGATTGGCGGAAATCAACCGCGCCTCGATCGCGTTTTCACCGTCCGCATCAAGTCCGGTCAGCCAGGATACGAATGCTTCCTTGTCCTCGGCCCGCTCGGCGCGGATATCAACCAGCATGCGGACCCGGCCCGGCACCACATTGGCGGCGTTGGGGGAGATTTCGAACTCGCCCACAGTTGCGGTGAAATGGCCGGGACCACGGGAAAGCTCCGTCGCGTACCGCTCGATCTCACTTACGATCCGCGCCGCAGCGACGAGGGCATCCGCGCGCAACCCCATCGGGGTCGTGCCGGCATGATCGGGACGACCCGTCACCTCGATCTCGACGCGATTGATGCCGACAATGGTTGTCACCACCCCAAGCGCAATCTTTTCCCGTTCGAGAACCGGCCCCTGCTCGATGTGCAGTTCCAGAAAGGCCTTCAGGTCATCAGCCAAGGGAGCTTCAAGACTTTCCGGCTTGCCGCCCACATCGCGTATGGCCGTCGCCAGATCGCGCCCGTTACTGATACGCCTCAGCCAGTCCTGCGGCAGAACGCCCGCCATCGCTCGCGAACCGATGCAGGAAACGCCGAAAATGGAGACTTCTTCAGCAAGAAAATCGACGACGGCCAGGTTGTGCCGCAAGGCAACATCGCGCCGCGAGAGAATGCGTGCGACCTCCAATGCAACGACGACACCGGCAACACCATCAAAACGTCCGCCGTCCGGCACGGTGTCGGAATGCGAACCCAGCATGATCGTTCCGGCCTGCGGCTCGGTACCTTCGCGGCGGCCGATCAGGTTCCCGCCCGCATCCGTCGAGACATTTAATCCTTCACCCAGGAAACGTCGCCGAAGATAGTCGCGCCCTTCATCAAAACGGGGCGAGAAGGCGCGGCGGGTCCAGGGACGTTCCGGATCGGTAATCTGCGCCAGTGCGTCGAGATCCGCTTCTATGTCCTTTATTGACGCGTCGAGATTGCGGCGCATCACAACAGCACCTTGCGTAGACCAAGTGTTTCGGGCGGCCGCACAAAAATGCCAGTCCCCGGCGCAGCCAGCACGTTTTCACCGTCAAAGACCATCTCGCCTCGCCGCCAGGTGGCTGCGACCGTCCAGGGCAGTTCCATGCCGTGATAAGGCGACCACCCCGCAATGGAGTGAGGACTGGTGGTTGCGTCATACACCATGGGCCGATCGACGAGCACCATGACGTCGGCGTCACGCCCGACCTGCAACCCGCCTTTCTGGTGATCCAGACGAAAATGCCGGGCCGGATTTTCGGCCATCAGCCGGGCCGCCCACACCAGCGGCACACCGCGTGCGATCGCGCCCTTGACGAAGAGCGGCACCATCACCTCCAGCCCCGGGACGCCAGAGGCATTTTTCAGCATATCGGGATTGGTCTTGCGGTCCTCGCTCCAGCTCACATGATCGGTAGACACCATCGACACCCGCCCTTCCGCCAGATGGCGCCAGATCGCCTCCACTTCTTTGCGGGCGCGTATCGGCGGGTTGATCTTGGCCTTGCCGCCAAGCCGCGCGACATCGTTCTCCTCATCCAGAACAAGGTAGTGAATGCAGCATTCGACGGAGGAATATCGGCCGTTCCTGCGATACATCTCGGCGATTTCGTAGCCGCGGCTGACGGAGCAATGGACGACATGCGCCGGGCAATCCGTCTCGGCGCCAGTTTCGTAAATCTGCAGCATCGCCAGCGTCTCGGCCAGTTCGGGACGTGACAGACCGTGCGCACGCCAGTCGGTTATACCGGATGCCTCCACCTCGGAAATCGCGGCGCGGACATAGGCGTCGTCCTCATTGTGCACGCCAGCGGCAAGCCCGGTCTTTGCAATCTCGGCGAAACAGGCGCGAAGCAGCGCAGGTGGGATACGCGGAAAGCGTTGAGGATCTGTGCCGAAGGTCGAGAATTTGTAGGCGCAAACTCCCGCCGCCGCCTGTTCGGCAATGCGGGCAGACCCCTCTTGCGGATCGACAGTGCCATAAAGCGCAACGTCGATGCGCGCCTCTTCGTCGATCATCGCGACCTTGCGCCTGACGGCCTCGGCGGAACACACAAGATTGCCCTCATCATAGGGCATGTCCACGATTGTCGTGACGCCGCCCGCCGCCGCCGCACGGGTCGAGGCCGCAAAACCTTCGGCCCCCTTTTGCGACAGCGAATGCACCTGTGCGTCTATGGCGCCAGGCAATAGAAGGCCGGTGCCGAAATCATGATTTTCTCGTCCAGCCGGCGCCGGCCCCTCTCCGATGAGTGCCGTTTTCCCCTCGCGAATGGCCACGAAACCTCGAGAAATCTCGCGGTCGGTCAGAATGACCCGTCCCGCCAAAACCGTATCGAAATCCGCCATGTCGTCCTCCTGTCATATTTCGACTATGAGGCACAATTAAATTAGTGGTATATCCCAAAATCCGGACAGACGATGCCGAAATGGGAAGGCCAAGACGAGGCGTGGGCGGTGAAGGTTTCGACGATTCTTTTATGTGACCAGGTGGTTCGGCTCGGCGGCATCCACCTTGCGTCCAATACAACGGGAATTCCGGTTTCAACCGTATCGGACGCCGTCAACCGCCTGGAAACCGCCCTCTCCGTCAAGCTTTTCGTGCAGGGCGCAAAAGGCCTGATCCTGACGGCGGAAGGCGGGAGACTTGGCCCTTATCTCGCGCAGGCCGCCCATGAAATCTTCTCGATCCATGGCAAGTGCGGCGATGACCATACGAAAGATATTTATCAGAGAAGCGTGTCGCTGATTGCACTCTTCCGCTTCGTGGACATTCTCGAATCTGGCTCGATCCGTAAATCCGCATTGAGGCTTCAAATCGGGCAACCACAGCTGACGCGGATGATGGCGATGCTGGAGGACAATCTGGGCGTCCGGCTTTTTGAACGGACCCGCAGCGGCTCGCGCGCGTCGCCCGAGGGGCTGCGCATATCGCCCCACGTCAACAAGTTACGCGACATCTGGGCTGCGCTGGACTCCACATCCGCCCTGCGTTTCAAGCGGCATTTGCGGCATTGGTCATTCGGCGGCATTCCTCCTGCAACGACGGACAGCCCGTCGGCAATTATTCTGGCACGAATTGCCGCCAACTGGGCACGCCGTTTCGACACACCGCTGCTGATGCGGCCCGGACTTGCAGACAGTCTGCTGGAAGGACTTGAACAACAGCGATACGATGCAGTCCTTGTCGACATGCCAGTCAACAATTCGCGGCTCCTCAGCCGTGAGGTTCTGCGCAGCCACCTTTCATGTTTCCTGCAGCACGAAGCACCTGAATTGACGGATGCAGATTCGCCGTCACAGATGCGCGAGGCGATCCTTAAGCACCCTCTGGTACTACCTTCCCGCGCCTCCGGACTGCGCCAGACGGCCGAAAGCTTCCTAGAGCATCTGCTTGGACCTACGTGGCTATCAAAGGTGCAGTTGATTGAGATCGACAGCATACCGGTGGCAGTGCAGCTGATTGTGGGCCACGGATATTGTTCGATATTGCCGTCCGGCGTGGGAATAACCTCCCCAAGGTGACGAAAATCCCATTGCCGATGACATTTTCCGTTCCATTGCTATTAGCCTGGCGCGCCGATGACAGAGGCACAGATATGGCGCAGCGGGTTCTTCAGCTGCTTGACATGACGAACTAATGGTGGCCCGGCAGGCTCGGCTCCTGCAACTCGGCTTCAAATATCCAACACGTCGCGGAGCGCTGGGCTTGCGGCGCAATGAACTTGCAAAAGAAATAGAGGCCGATCACGGGAAGCCTGTCTTCAGGCACTCTAAAGCTCAACACTATCTCTTCTATTTTTGCCATCACGGCGCTGATGTCGGTCGGTTCAGCTTCGGGATGTCCAAATGTCGCTCGCGACAGTTCCTGAAAGTGCGCGACCAATCGCGACTTCGATGCTTAGTCGAGAACCCATCCACCTCACTGGCCCAGTACTGGCTTGCCAGCCTCATAGTGGCAATGTCCGGCAGAAGCTTTCGGATAGACTGTCGCTGCATGGCAGGGGAGACAAAAGCTTGATTTTCCAGTGATCGTGAGTTTTGCGCTTCTGGAGGATCGACAGAAACAAAAAACTCCCGCAGCCTTGCCACAGGAGTTTTGTTGATATTGGTTGCGGGGGCAGGATTTGAACCTGCGGCCTTCAGGTTATGAGCCTGACGAGCTACCGGGCTGCTCCACCCCGCGTTACCGGCGTAAATCCCTATTGGATTTATCGCGACTGCATCACAGCGAAGCTGTGATCTATACTGCCGGATCAAATTGCCGAAGGCGATTTGTCTCCTGTGAGGGACGCACGAGGCGTTTGCCTTATGGTTTTATGTCCCGGAATGCAAAAAGGCCGCTTGATGCGGCCCTTGGTATCGGCTGGGCCGAAGTGTGATTGAGAAGATGTTTGTTGCGTTTTGCAGACCTGGCAGCGACCTACTCTCCCGCGTCTTGAGACGAAGTACCATTGGCGCTGGGGCGTTTCACGGCCGTGTTCGGAAAGGGAACGGGTGCAGCCGCCCCGCGATAACCACCAGGTCGGCAAAACGCAACAGAGTTCATGTTTTCACATGAGTGTTGTTTTCGAGAAGCTGGGAAGCTTGCGCTTCATTTAATTTAACACGTCTTTCTGTGACCCGTCCGTATTGCTCCCTTGCTCAACAATGAGCGTGGCAGCCATACAGACCAGAGGTCGTCGCGCCCTATGGCGCGGCCCGTCCGGAGCCCTTCGGGCGTCAGGACAGAACAATGATGTCATCAAGCTTTGCTTGATGAACATATTCAATGGGAACGAAGAAGTCGATCGAGCTATTAGTAACGGTAAGCTTCACATGTTGCCATGCTTCCACACCCGTCCTATCAACGTGGTCGTCTTCCACGGCTCTGATAGGGAACACTCGTTTTCAGGTTGGTTTCCCGCTTAGATGCCTTCAGCGGTTATCCATTCCGTATATAGCTACTCTGCTATGCCCTTGGCAGGACAACAGATCCACCAGAGATACGTCCATCCCGGTCCTCTCGTACTAGGGACAGATCCTGTCAATATTCCTACACCCACGGCAGATAGGGACCGAACTGTCTCACGACGTTCTGAACCCAACTCACGTACCGCTTTAAATGGCGAACAGCCATACCCTTGGGACCTGCTCCAGCCCCAGGATGCGATGAGTCGACATCGAGGTGCCAAACAACCCCGTCGATATGGACTCTTGGGGGTCATCAGCCTGTTATCCCCGGCGTACCTTTTATCCGTTGAGCGATGGCCCTTCCACACGGGACCACCGGATCACTATGACCGACTTTCGTCTCTGCTCGACTTGTCAGTCTCGCAGTCAGGCGGGCTTATGCCATTGCACTCGACGACCGATTTCCGACCGGTCTGAGCCCACCATCGCGCGCCTCCGTTACTCTTTCGGAGGCGACCGCCCCAGTCAAACTACCCACCATACACTGTCCCGGATCCGGATAACGGACCGCGGTTAGACATCCACGAAGATAAGGGTGGTATTTCAAGGATGGCTCCACAGGAACTGGCGTCCCTGCTTCAAAGCCTACCACCTATCCTACACATGCCTTGGCGAATGCCAGTGTAAAGCTATAGTAAAGGTGCACGGGGTCTTTCCGTCTGACCGCAGGAACCCCGCATCTTCACGGGGAATTCAATTTCACTGAGTCTATGTTGGAGACAGCGGGGAAGTCGTTACGCCATTCGTGCAGGTCGGAACTTACCCGACAAGGAATTTCGCTACCTTAGGACCGTTATAGTTACGGCCGCCGTTTACTGGGGCTTCAGTTCAGAGCTTGCACCCCTCCCTTTAACCTTCCAGCACCGGGCAGGCGTCAGACCCTATACGTCGTATTGCTACTTCGCAGAGCCCTGTGTTTTTGATAAACAGTCGCTACCCCCTGGTCTGTGCCACCCCATCATAGTTGCCTAAAATGGGGTCACGCTTCTTCCGAAGTTACGCGTGCAATTTGCCGAGTTCCTTCAACATAGTTCTCTCAAGCGCCTTGGTATACTCTACCTGACCACCTGTGTCGGTTTCGGGTACGGTCTATACGGTGGAGCTATTTCCTGGAACCTCTTCGCCGCACATTCAATCCAGTAAGAATGTACAACACACGAGATCCGTCACTACCACCAGGCCCACGAATATTAACGTGGTTCCCATCGACTACGCGTGTCCGCCTCGTCTTAGGGGCCGGCTAACCCTGCTCAGATTAACTTTAAGCAGGAACCCTTGGTCTTTCGGCGAGGGAGTCTCTCACTCCCTTTATCGTTACTCATGTCAACATTCGCACTTCCGATATCTCCAGCAGCCCTCACGGGTCCGCCTTCACAGACTTACGGAACGCTCCGCTACCACATGCCTTACGGCATATCCTCAGCTTCGGTGCATGGCTTTAGCCCCGTTACATTTTCGGCGCAAAGACCCTTATTTAGACCAGTGAGCTGTTACGCTTTCTTTAAATGATGGCTGCTTCTAAGCCAACATCCTGGTTGTTTTGGGATCCTCACATCCTTTCCCACTTAGCCATGACTTGGGGACCTTAGCTGGAGGTCAGGGTTGTTGCCCTTTTCACGACGGACGTTAGCACCCGCCGTGTGTCTGCCGACTAGTACTCCTCGGTATTCGGAGTTTGGTTAGGATCAGTAAGACGGTGAGTCCCCATAGCCCATCCAGTGCTCTACCCCCGAGGGTATTCGGTCGACGCTCTACCTAAATAGATTTCGCGGAGAACCAGCTATTTCCGAGTTTGATTGGCCTTTCACCCCTAGCCACAAGTCATCCCAATCTATTGCAACAGATACGGGTTCGGCCCTCCAGTTGGTGTTACCCAACCTTCAGCCTGCTCATGGCTAGATCACTCGGTTTCGGGTCTAATGCAACTAACTCAATCGCCCTATTCAGACTCGCTTTCGCTGCGCCTACACCTACCGGCTTAAGCTTGCTAGTTACACTAAGTCGTTGACCCATTATACAAAAGGTACGCCGTCACCCTTGCGGGCTCCGACTGTTTGTAGGCATCCGGTTTCAGGTTCTATTTCACTCCCCTCGTCGGGGTGCTTTTCACCTTTCCCTCACGGTACTTGTTCGCTATCGGTCATGCACGAGTACTTAGGCTTGGAGAGTGGTCTCCCCATGTTCAGACAGGATTTCACGTGTCCCGCCCTACTCAAGGACAATGACTGTTCTACGCGTAAGGGGCTATCACCCTCTATGGCCGACTTTTCCAAATCGTTCCGCTTTATTCATCATTGCCACTGGCCTGGTCCGCGTTCGCTCGCCACTACTTGCGGAGTCTCGGTTGATGTCCTTTCCTGCAGGTACTTAGATGTTTCAGTTCCCTGCGTTCGCTTCTTACCCCTATGTATTCGAAAGTAAGATACCTTATCACAATGCTTGGAAACCTGTTCGGTTCTGTCCTCACGGCCAAAGGCCTGCGGACGGCGCGGTGCAAAAGCACCGACGGGCTAGCGCCCTGTATGGGAGACCCAAACAGACCAACTAACCAACAAAACAGATTTCCCAAGCATTTAAGGTGGGTTGCCCCATTCGGAGATCCATGGATCAAAGCTTATTCGCAGCTCCCCACGGCTTTTCGCAGCGTATCACGTCCTTCTTCGCCTGTGCATGCCAAGGCATCCACCAAATGCCCTTAATTCACTTCTTCGTTCTCATTGTCTATGCTCATCCATATTTGCTTGATTTGGAATTCTTGATCCTCCTCGCTTGCGCTCGAAGGGGTTCCAAATCTGGCCATACGGTCACCTCTCGGCAGCCGCTAACCAACAAAATCTGATTACCTTTTACAATCAGATCGTTCTTGATGACATCGA
>NZ_CP048635.1:900000-1070000 GCF_010669145.1 Rhizobium oryzihabitans | reverse complement strand
CGGCAAGTCCAGCCATGGCCCGCTGAAAAGCGTGGCTGTGGAGATTGGGCATGGCAGGGACGATCACGGCATGGCGCTCATCCTGCGACTGCGGGGAAACACCGGTTTCGACCGACAAAACAGCGCCGCCATTGATGACAATGCGAACATCCTGCACCCATCCATGCGCCAGAAGCGCTGCGCCCGCGTGAATTGCCGTCATGCCACCTCTCCTCTTGGTCTCTTCCAGCGAGGCCACTTTCAGCCGTGAAATTGCGGCTTGCCAAGCGCATTATTATGTATATACATTTGGCGCACAAAAGAAAGGCGAAAAGCAAATGCCAGGGAACAAATCTGCAAAGGGAATGGCACCGGAAAACGCCACTTCATTGTGGCGCAATGCTCGGCTCGCGACATTCAACCCTTCCATGGAAGGCATCGGCGCAATCGAAAATGCCGCCATTGCCGTCCGCAACGGCCGCATTGCCTTTGCCGGGGCTGAAAGCGATCTGCCTGCGGATCTGGCGTCGGCCGACGAGACAATCGATTGCGGCGGGCGCTGGATCACCCCAGCCTTGATCGACTGCCACACCCATCTGGTATTCGGCGGCAATCGCGCCATGGAATTCGAGATGCGGCTGAATGGCGCGACCTATGAGGAAATCGCCAAAGCCGGCGGCGGCATCGTCTCTTCGGTGCGCGATACGCGCGCGCTTTCCGAGGAAGCGTTGGTTGCACAGGCACTGCCGCGTCTCGACACACTGCTGGCCGAGGGTATTTCAACCATCGAAATCAAATCCGGTTACGGTCTCGATATCGAAACCGAACTGAAAATGCTGCGCGTCGCGCGCAAGCTTGAGACGCTGCGCCCGGTGCGGATCGTCACCAGCTATCTCGCCGCGCATGCGACACCCGCCGAATATAAGGGCCGCAACGCCGATTATATGACGGATGTGGTCCTGCCGGGGCTCGACGAGGCCCAAGCCGAGGGTCTGGTGGATGCGGTGGATGGTTTTTGCGAAGGCATCGCCTTTTCCGTTGAGGAAATGACCAGAGTTTTCGAAAAGGCAAAACAGCTGAAGCTTCCGGTCAAGCTGCATGCCGAGCAGCTTTCCAACCTCGGCGGCGCAGAGCTTGCGGCATCTTACGGCGCGCTTTCCGCCGATCATCTGGAATATCTCGATGAAGCCGGTGCAAAGGCGCTGGGGACAGCGGGAACGGTGGCCGTGCTGCTGCCCGGCGCCTTTTACGCACTCAGGGAAAAACAGGCCCCACCGGTTCAGCTCCTGCGCGATGCGGGCGCTGACATTGCACTTGCGACCGATTGCAATCCCGGCACTTCGCCGCTCACCTCCCTGCTGCTGACCATGAATATGGGTGCCACTCTTTTCCGCATGACGGTGGAGGAATGCCTGACGGCGACGACGCGCAATGCCGCAAATGCGCTCGGCCTGCTTGCGGAAACCGGCACGCTGGAAACAGGAAAATCCGCCGATTTCGTCATCTGGGACATCGAACGCCCGGCTGAGCTTGTCTACCGCATCGGTTTCAATCCGCTCCACGCCCGCATTTTTAAGGGACAGAAGGTTTACCCATGACTATCACGCTTCACCCCGGCAACGTGACTCTTGCCGAACTTGCCGCGATCTACTGGGATAACGGCACGGCCAAACTCGACCGTTCGTTTGATGCCGGCATAGAAAAAGCGGCGGCCCGCATCGCCGAGATCGCCGCCGGCAATTCGCCGGTCTATGGTATCAATACCGGTTTTGGCAAACTCGCTTCCATCAAGATCGACGCGGCCGATGTGGCGACGCTGCAGCGTAACCTCATCCTGTCGCATTGCTGCGGTGTCGGTGCGGCCCTGCCGGAAAATGTCGTTCGCCTGATCATGGCGCTGAAGCTGATTTCGCTCGGTCGCGGCGCATCCGGCGTGCGGCTGGAACTGGTGCGGCTGATCGAGGATATGCTGGAAAAGGGCGTCATTCCTTCCATCCCGGAAAAAGGTTCGGTTGGCGCCTCCGGCGATCTCGCGCCGCTTGCCCATATGGCCGCTGTGATGATGGGCGAAGGCGAGGCATTTTATGAAGGCGCGCTTCTGCCCGCCGGCGAGGCGCTCGCAAGAGCCGGGCTGACCCCGGTCGTTCTCGCCGCCAAGGAAGGCCTGGCGCTGATCAACGGCACGCAGACCTCGACGGCGCTGGCGCTCGCCGGTCTTTTCCGCGCTCACCGCGCGGCACAGGCGGCGCTGATTACCGGCGCGCTTTCCACCGATGCCGCCATGGGTTCTTCCGCCCCCTTCCATCCCGATATTCACACATTGCGCGGCCATAAGGGCCAGATCGATGCGGGCGCTGCACTACGTAACCTGCTGGAAGGATCCGAAATCCGCGTCAGCCATATCGAAGGTGACGAGCGCGTTCAGGATCCCTATTGCATCCGCTGCCAGCCGCAGGTGGACGGCGCCTGCCTCGACCTTCTGAGACAGGTGGCCCGCACGCTTGAAATCGAAGCCAATGCGGTGACGGACAATCCGCTGGTGCTTTCCGACAACTCCGTCGTGTCAGGCGGCAATTTCCACGCCGAGCCGGTGGCCTTTGCTGCCGACCAGACGGCGCTCGCCATCTGCGAAATCGGTGCGATCGCGCAGCGCCGCGTGGCGCTTCTGGTCGATCCGGCCCTCTCCTATGGCCTGCCCGCCTTCCTTTCGAAGAAACCGGGACTGAATTCCGGCCTGATGATCGCCGAAGTCACGTCCGCCGCGCTGATGAGCGAGAACAAGCAGATGGCGCACCCGGCTTCCGTCGATTCGACGCCAACCTCGGCCAATCAGGAAGACCACGTCTCGATGGCCTGCCATGGCGCGCGACGCCTGCTGGCCATGACGGAAAATCTCTTCGCCATCCTCGGCATCGAGGCGCTTTCGGCGGTTCAGGGCGTGGAATTGCGTGGGCCGCTGAAAACCAGCCCTGAGCTACAAAAGGCAATCGCCGTGCTGCGGCAAGTGATCCCCTCGTTGGAGGATGACCGTTATATGGCGCCGGATCTGAAGGCGGCATCCGACCTCATCGCCTCCGGCGCTCTGGTTTCGGCCATTTCGGAAGGCATCCTGCCGAAGCTGGAGGTGTGAGGTGCGCGTCTTCGACATCAGAGAGGGTTCATCGCCGGTCATTCTCGGCCTGCCCCACACCGGCACCGAGGTTCCGGCGGAGATTTGGCAACGTCTGAACGACAATGGCAGGATACTCGCCGATACCGACTGGCATATTCACGATCTCTATGCAGATCTGATCCCCGATGCGACGACGGTTCGCGCCAATTTCCATCGTTATGTGATCGACGCCAACCGCGATCCGGAAGGCGTCAGCCTCTATCCGGGGCAAAACACCACAGGCCTCGTTCCGGACACCGATTTCGACGGCAAGCCGATCTGGAATGAGGGGCAGGAACCCGGTCAAGATGACATCGCTGCCCGGCTGGAAACCTTTCACGCGCCCTATCACGCGGCGCTTGCGGCGGAAATCGAGCGGGTGAAGGCCATCCACGGCATCGCCATCCTCTATGATTGCCACTCGATCCGCTCGCATATTCCTTTCCTGTTTGAAGGCAAGCTGCCGGATTTCAACATCGGCACCGATATGGGCAGGACCTGCGACCCGGCGATCGAAAAAATAGCCGTGGAAGTGACCTCTGCCGCAGAAGGTTACGACTGCATTCTGAACGGGCGTTTCAAAGGCGGCTGGACAACGCGCCATTATGGAAAGCCGGAAACCGGCGTGCACGCCATTCAGATGGAGCTTGCACAATCCACCCACCTTGCAAGCGAGACGCCGCCCTTTGCCTATGACGCGGAAAGGGCTGAACGCCTGCGCGTCCATCTCAAAACCATTCTGACGCGCCTCGAAAATTTCGCGCTTGCGACAAAACGATAAGGGGAAACCACATGAACAATCCGCGCCACAATATCCGCGATGTCCGCGCACCGCAGGGCACTGAACTCAATGCCAAGAGCTGGATGACGGAAGCGCCGCTGCGCATGCTGATGAACAATCTCGATCCTGACGTGGCCGAGAACCCGCATGAGCTGGTCGTCTACGGCGGTATCGGCCGTGCCGCCCGCACCTGGGAGGATTTTGACCGCATCGTCGCGACGCTGAAGGATTTGAACGAGGATGAAACGCTCGTCGTACAATCGGGCAAGCCGGTCGGTGTTTTTCGCACCCACAAGGATGCGCCGCGCGTCCTGATCGCCAATTCCAATCTCGTGCCGCACTGGGCGACCTGGGATCACTTCAACGAGCTGGATAAGAAGGGTCTCGCCATGTACGGCCAGATGACGGCCGGCTCGTGGATTTACATCGGCACGCAGGGCATCGTTCAGGGCACCTATGAGACCTTCGTCGAGGCTGGCCGTCAGCACTATGGCGGCAATCTGAAAGGCAAATGGATATTGACCGGCGGTCTCGGCGGCATGGGCGGCGCACAGCCGCTGGCGGCCGTGATGGCCGGCGCCTGCTGCCTTGCCGTCGAGAGCGACGAAACCCGTATCGATTTCCGCCTGCGCACCCGTTATGTCGACGAGAAGGCAAAGACGCTGGATGAAGCTTTGGCACTCATCGACAAGTGGACCAAGGCCGGGGAAGCCAAATCCGTCGGACTGCTCGGCAACGCGGCCGAAATCTTCCCGGAACTTGTCAAGCGTATGAAGAATGGCGGCCCGCGCCCCGATATCGTCACCGACCAGACATCGGCCCACGACCCGCTCAACGGTTATCTGCCGGTTGGCTGGAGCGTTGCCGAACACAAGGCCAAGCGTGAGAGCGATCCCAAAGCTGTCGAAGCCGCCGCTCGTGCCTCGATGAAGCAGCATGTCGAAGCGATGGTCGCCTTCTGGGATGCCGGCGTGCCGACATTGGACTACGGCAACAATATTCGTCAGGTCGCCAAGGATGAAGGACTGGAAAATGCCTTCGCCTTCCCAGGCTTCGTCCCGGCCTACATTCGTCCGCTTTTCTGCCGTGGCGTCGGCCCGTTCCGCTGGGCGGCCCTTTCCGGCGATCCGGAAGATATCTACAAGACCGATGCCAAAGTGAAGGAACTGCTGCCCGACAACAAGCATCTGCACAATTGGCTGAACATGGCGCGCGAGCGCATCGCCTTCCAGGGCCTGCCGGCACGCATCTGCTGGGTCGGGCTTGGAGACCGCCATCGCCTTGGGCTTGCCTTCAATGAAATGGTGAAGAACGGCGAGCTGAAGGCGCCTGTTGTCATCGGCCGCGACCATCTCGATAGCGGCTCCGTCGCGTCGCCGAACCGCGAGACAGAGGCCATGAAGGACGGCTCGGACGCCGTTTCCGACTGGCCGCTCCTGAACGCACTGCTCAACACGGCGTCGGGTGCGACCTGGGTTTCCCTGCACCACGGCGGCGGCGTCGGCATGGGCTTCTCCCAGCATTCCGGCATGGTCATCTGCGCTGATGGTTCCGACGATGCCGCCCGGCGGCTTGAGCGGGTTCTGTGGAATGACCCGGCAACCGGCGTCATGCGCCATGCCGATGCCGGTTACGATATTGCCGTGGAATGCGCGAAGGAACAGGGCCTGCGCCTGCCCGGCATCCTCGGCAACTAAGGGATAAAACTCGGCGCAGCCTTCGGGCTGCGCCATTTATCTGATCGGAGAGGACGACCGCGATCCGCCTTCCCTTGCACATTGCCGAATCTGGTGCCTCATCAATGCCGCGTCGGCGGCGGTGGAACTTCTGCGCTCTCTGCGGCTTTGCTCGTTGCTGTTTTTAACCGACCGGCTTTATGCTCGTTTGAAAGCCGCGCTAACCGTGAGGGCGGGCATGAAGGACATGGTAGATCGAAGAATGGCGCACAGGTTCCTCCCGCTTGCCTTTACCCTTGTTTTCGGAGCGCTTTTCCCGCTTTCCGCCACACAGGCCACGACTTCCGAAAAAGAACATATCGTTCCCGTGCGAATAGATGTGGGCGGCTACAAGCTGAACAGCGTCTTGTTCGAGCCGGGAAAAAGCGCCGATCTTCCGCCGATCCTCTTCATTCACGGGGCGAGCGCCAGCCTTTACGATCCGATGTACTCCTTTCTCACAAAGCTCCGCGGCCGGGCGCAATTGCTGTTTGTCGACAGGCCGGGGCACGGCAACTCGGATATCGGCGGCAAAGGCAATATTCTCCCGGATGGGCAGGCCGACGCCATCGCACTTCTTATGAAGAAACGAGGGATCCCAAGAGCCATTGTCGTCGGGCATTCCTTTGGCGGCGCCATTGCGGCGGCGCTTGCCGTCCGTCATCCAGATATGGTCACCGGCCTCGTATTTCTCTCTCCCGCGGTCTATCCGTGGGAAGGCGGAATTGCCTGGTATTACACGGCGGCAAACGCGCCCTTCACCGGCCCGCTCTTCAGCACCTTCATTGCGCCGCCCGCCGGTCTTCTGGCGCTGGATCAGGCAACGCGCGGCGTTTTTGCACCCAATTCCAGGCCCGCCGATTATGTGGAGGCGACGCATGCCGTGGCAGCCCTGCGGCCCAAGGCTTTCCGGCACAATGCCCAAGAGGTCGCGGCCCTCAACGAATGGGCGCGTGGAGCTTCGTCGGACTATCGGCGCATCAAGGCGCCGACTGTCATCATAACGGGTGATACGGACACCATCGTCTCACCAGAGGTACATTCCCGTCACCTCGCCAGAGATATTCGCGGATCCACTTTGATCGTCGTGCACAATCTCGGGCATAAATCCGACTATGTCGCCAGCGACCTTGCCATCGCCGCCATCGAAAAAGTGGCCGGCCGACCGTCGGATCTCAAGACGGCGCAAAGAGCGGTCGAGCGACGCATCGAGAATGATCGCGGATCATAAACTTCCGCTCCCCCGCCCCCAAATAACGACCCGATTCTGGACATCACATGAAAATACTGCGCGCTTCTGAATACAAGACCATGCCTTGGAAAAACGGCGGCGGCGTTACGGTGGAAATCGCCATCCATCCGCCGGGTGCCTCCGTGGATGCATTCGAATGGCGCATCAGCATGGCGACCGTCGCTCAGGACGGACCGTTTTCCAGCTTCCCAGGCATAGACCGCACACTTGCCATTATCGAGGGAAACGGCATGGCGCTCTCTATTGCAGGAGATGAGCCGGTGGCGCTGACGACAAAGAGCACCCCCCTGCCCTTTGCCGCCGATGTTCCCGTGGATGCGTCCCTGATGGATGGTTCGATCGTTGATCTGAACATCATGACCCGCCGCTCATCCTTCAGCCACAGCGTGGAAAGGCTCTCCGGCAGCTATTCGGCGGAAGCGGGAACGGGCACGAGGATGATCCTGTCGCTCCGTCCTTTAACGGTTTCCTTCGATAACGATAGTGCCCGGCTGGAGAAGCTGGATAGCATTTTCATCCCGGAAAGCCTGCCTTTCACGGTCAAGCCCGACCATGATGACGGCGTGTTCTTTCTGATCACGCTGCGGCGGATATAAGCTGCCGTAGCCTCAATCCAGCCCGAGCGGATCGGCCAGCCTTGGCCAAAGTTGCAGGCTTGCCTTGCGATAGGCGGTTTTTGCCGGGTCGGTCGGATAGGATGTCGGCGCGGCGATATAGACGATCTCCGAGGCGATCGGCGCAAACCCGGCATGAAAGTGGTTTGTGGACTTTACAAGCAGCACGTCTTTTCTGGCAAAATCGATGCCGAGATTGGAAAAGATATCCGGCTCATAAGTCTGCGTTCTGCTGGTAATGAGAATGATATCGATCTCCGTTCCAACCGGTCTTACAACGGCGGCGCGGCCGAGCGTAACGCGGCTGTTGCGGAAACTCTGCCAGCCAGCCTCTGCGGTGCGCATCACCTTGATCCGGAAATCCAGCGGTTCACCGCCTTCAGGACTGGATTTACCGCCGATGCGCAGATCGATCTCGGCCCCCTCACCTGCCGCATGACAGAAGGACACGGCAATCGGATCCCAGATCGTCGCAACACCGATATTATCCATGCCGCGCTCCACCATGCGCCGCAGAATATGGGTGGCGTCACCCGCAACACCGCCGCCTGGATTGTCCCATATATCCGACACCACGACCGGCATATCCGGATTATGGCCGCGGATGGTGAGCGCCATGTCCAGGCCAGCCTCCGTGTCGAGCATCGGCATCGCTGTCAGCTTGCGCATGGCATAAAGCTCATGGCCAAGCTTTTCGGCCAGCGCGTCGCCCTTTGCCCTGTCATTATCTGTGACGACAACAATGCGTGTGCCCATATCCGGCACATCGCCAGCCATGAAACCGTGAATGACGGAAATCGACAGGATGCCATCCTTGCCCTCCAATGCCTTCAAACGGTCGACATAGGAACGCATCGGCTCGCGGCTGGTGGGATAGATGGTGATCATGCGGCAGTCGAAAGTGGAGATAACCGGCCTGATTTCTCCACGCAGGGTGCGCAGCGCCATTTCCACCACATGCTCGCCGCGTTCCTCGAAATCCGTATGCGGGAATTCCAGGAACGTTGCCATGATGTCGAGATTGGCGACCCTTAGTGCTGTCAGATGGCTATGGGGATCAAATTCGGCCGCGATCAACACATCCGGGCCGACCAGCGCGCGTATCCGCGACAGGAAATCGCCTTCGGGATCGTCATAACCCTGTGCCACCATGGCGCCATGCAGGCCTAGAATCACCGCATCGACCGGCAAGGCCGCCGTGAGCTCGGCAAGAATCGTATCGCGCAGCGTTTCATAGGTCTGGCGCTGGATGAGCCCCGCCGGCTCCGCCCAACATGATGTACCCTCGATGACCGTGAACCCCTCCATCTTGCCACGACGGCGCAGGATTGGCACCGGCGACGAGCAAAGCGTCGGCGTTTCCGGATGCTCGCCCGGGCCGGCGTAAAAGGCCGCGCGGAAAGCGTCCATATCCGTTGGAACGGGTGAAAACGTATTGGTTTCGGTGGCGAGCGATGCCGTGAATATGCGCATGACTGTGTTACTCTTTGCCGGTGCCGGTTGGTCCGAAGCACCCGTTTCGCAATTTAATTAGCCGGGTAATATTACCAGACGGTACCGCGCGCTGCGACATCTTCCACGCGCGTTACCAGGCCATTTCGATGGAAAACCATTCGGTCGAAGAGATTGCTGACGACACAGGTGTGGTTCGGCACGACCTTGACGACATCACCAATGTCAGGCCGGGCGGAACTGCAGGCCGACAAATCGACAACCGCGTGTTCTTCCGAAAGCGAAATGATCTTTGCGCCCTCATACCCCTCAATCATGCCGTAATCGCTGAAACCCAATAGATCGGAGGTCAAGGCCTTCGAGCCGCAATCAAGCACGGCGCGATCGACCGTAGGTCTCGATACCACGGTGGCGAGGACGTGCATTGCCAGATCGCCAGCGGTGCAATGTCCGGCGCGCAGCATCGAACGGTCATTGTAGACATAGGTGCCCGCCCGATGTTCGGTGGCGGAAGGAACAAGGTGAGCCGAGAAAAAATCAGGTGAGCCGCCACTTGAGCGGACCGGGCAATCGATGCCTTTTTCCGCGAGCAGCGCCATGGTTTCGCGTATGAAGTCTTCCACCTTTTCCGCCCCGCCAGGGGCCGGATAGGTCAAAATGCCCTTGAATTTGAGGCCCGTCGCCGCGACGATCTTCTCCGCAAGCTCCAGCGCTGCCCGTGGGGTCTGCACGCCGCAACGCTTTCCACCCGTATCGCATTCGACAAGCACCGCAAGCGGTCTTTCCGCATCAAATGTGCCGGCAAGTCCGGCAACCGTTACAGCGCTGTCGGCAACAACGCTCAGTCTGCCGATGCGCGCGTTCAGCGTCTTTAATCGCGCAAGTTTTGCCGGGCCGAGAATATTGTAGGTGATCAGGATGTCGTCGAACCCGGCATCCGCGAAGACCTCCGCCTCGCTGACTTTCTGGCAATTGATGCCGATGGCGCCCGCCTGAAGCTGCTGTCTTGCGATAGCCGGTATCTTGTGCGTCTTGATATGGGGACGGAAAGCCTTGTCATGGCTATCGAGATAGGATTGCGCCCTCAGAATATTGGCAGCAAGCCGGTCCTCGTCGATCACCGGCATTGGTGTCGAAATCGCATCGAGTGGTGTGCCTGCATCAGGCCAGGGATAGGTCATCATATGCTCTCAAAATCAGCAAAATCGGGCATCAAGCCAGCGGCTTATAGGCGATAACATCCATTTCCACCTTGGCATCCACCATCAGGGGCGACTGCACAGTCGATCGTGCCGGCGGATGATCAATGAAATATTTCTGGAAAACGGCATTGAAGCTCGAAAAATCACGGGCATCATCCAGCCAGACATTGACCTTAACAACGTCAGCGAGCGTGCAATCGGCAAGCGCCAGGACATCCTTGATGTTGGCCACAACCTGCTCGGTCTGCGCCACGATGCCGCCGGTCACCACCTCACCGTCAACAGTCGGCACCTGACCGGACACATAGACGAAATCTCCGGCCCGGACGGCTTTGGCGAAGGGTCGGCGCTGACCGCCAGCCTGACTATCAGCCGTCTCGAACCGCACCAGTCTGTGTTTTTCCATGATCGCCTCGCAAATAATTTTCATCAATCCCGTATTTTTATCGTTTTATAGCCGGTTTGGCAGCGATATTCCATAAGCGATGTAAATTATTTAGCAAATCCGCAAATTCAACGTTTTTTGGCGCAAAGAACGCGCATCTTATTCCGGCCGCCGTCAGGCTTCACCCACAGGCTGCCACGAACCGACAGAGATAGACGCGTTACAATAAGAAGGCGAAGTTTGCCGCGGCTAACTTCAAATCCAATATTATCAAGCTTTCGAAAGGTCTTTCAAACCAACCCGTCTCCAACTGTTCATTACTCCGTCAGCCGTGCGCCGATATCCACCCGTTCGACGTCACTCTTTCCGTCACAGCCTCGGCAATTTTCTTTGCCTGTACGCGAATATCCGGAACGGCAGTTATCTCCCAGAAACGGCCTGCCGTCAGCGCACCGGCGGCAAAAAGGCCCGGCCAGACCTCCCCGTCCGCTCGATGCAGGCGGGATTGCGCGTCAACCTCTACTCCCAGACCAAGGTGATCGAGCATGAGGACGCCATCACTATGCATCGTTTCAAGAAGACGTGAGTGGCCGATCCCTGCTCGCTCCATACCCGTGCAATTGACGACCCAGTCGACCTGAAACTCCCTGACGTCTTGCGTATGCCTGCGGCGATAAGAAACCGTGATTCCGTCGTCCTGCTCATAAAGCGAGCGTAGATAACCGGCATGAATCTCAAGAACGCCGTCAGAAAGGAGTTTCTCAAACGCTTTATGGACTTCAGGCGCGATGCGGTGCCGATGTATATTCCACCAGGGCAAGGCGTGGCGAAGAAAGCGACTGCGTTGCACGGGCGTCAGGCGTTGCCACAGGGCCTGCGTTATCGGTCGCAAGCCGTCCATCACCGTGCGCCAGGTCGCACCGTCCTTCACCTGTTTTCGTAGCAACTGCAACAGTCGGCTGATCTCCGTAGACCCATCGGGCAATTGCAGGTCGGCTGCAGTCAGTGGCGGACTGATATGGGGATGCGGCACCAGCCCTCGCCGGGACAGAACGTGGATCGGACCGCGATGGCCTTTTCCTCGCAAGGTAAGGACCTGATCGATCATCGTGAGACCGGAACCGAGAATACAGATGCGATCACCCGCCCTCACTTTCGACAACCATCCGGGTTGCCAGCAGTGACTGATGACGCGCTGTGGTCTCTCTTCTTCTTTCGCGACGGTTTGCACCGGCAAACCGGCCGCCCCCACACCCAGACATAAAACAACATTATGCGCACGCAACGTCTCGCCATTCTCCAGACTAAAGGAAAATGCGCCATCGCGATCCGGCCGGCAGGCGGAAGCCTTTGCACGGATGAAATCCACCCTCGCCCGCTGGTCCCGGCTTCGGAGCAAGGAGGCAAGCCTGTCTCTCAGATAGAGACCGTAGTCTCCGCGCGAGGCGAACAACAGGGGATCCCGTCCGATCCCGTTCTCGCGTAACCAGTCAAGAAAATCATCGGGCCGGTCCGGGAAGACGCTCATCCGCCCCGCAGGCACATTCAGTCGATGATAAGGCAGCTCCGTTCGGTAGGCGGTGCCGCGCCCGAAATCTGACTCGTCCCCGACAATGGCTACTGAGGCCTCAGGCGGTAGCGAGGACAGAAGATGAGCGGCGGTACAGATGGCCGAAAACCCCGACCCGACGATAGCGACATCATAGGACATTCTTTCCTCCAACCTGCGACGGTATGAACACGGTCAGACGGTGCCGAGCGCGTGGATACCCTAGTCGTTGAGTAGAGATTAAACACCTCCGAATGTCTACCCTTCACTTCCTTCTCCATGACGGTGACCGTGCGGTCAGGTTGCCAAAGTTAGCCGCGGCAAACTTTCCGACCGTTCTCCATCAACGACGTAAAACAATGGAAAAAAGCGACATCGCCGCGTGAACAAAAGCGAAGTTAGCCGCGGCTAACCGTCAAACTGTCACAAAACGCAAATCTGATTCTTCCACAATGCCTTAGCGGCACTTTCGCATCTGGGAAAAAAGCCTATTGCGCCAAAAAGAGAATCGGCGCTTATATCTCAGTTGCGGAAAAAACCGCCTTTTTCGGAAAAAACCGCTACTGCAATATCGAGCGAAAGAAGACAGATGACACAGAGTGCCGACTCAAGACTTGCTGCAGGGGCACCCGACCTCACGAGCCTTATACAACAGCATTCGGCTGCATTGTCAGCCCAATTGCAGGCGCATAACGCAAATACATTTTCACCCCATACCGAAAAGAGCATGCGTCATTTCTCGCCTGCTGAAACCGCTCGGCTGATTGGTATCGGCGAAGCCTATCTTCGTCAGATCGCCGCCGAGCGTCCCGAGCTGGATGCAGCGCAGGCCTCCGGTCGCCGTTCCTATTCTGTCGAGGACATGGACGAGATCAGGCGCTTTCTCGATCAGGGCGCACGCGGCACTCGTCGTTACCTGCCCCATCGTCGTGACGGTGAAGAATTGCAGGTCATCGCCGTCATGAACTTCAAAGGTGGTTCGGGCAAGACGACGACCTCGGCGCATCTGGCGCAATATCTGGCGCTTCGCGGTTACCGCGTGCTCGCCATCGATCTCGACCCGCAGGCAAGTCTGTCTGCGCTCTTCGGCCACCAGCCGGAGATCGATGTCGGCCCGAACGAAACGCTCTATGGCGCAATCCGCTACGATGATGAACGCCGGCCGATGGCTGAGATCGTTCGCGGCACCTATATTCCCAATCTTCATATCGTTCCCGGCAATCTGGAGCTTATGGAGTTCGAACACGACACGCCGCGCGCTTTGATGCGCCGCGCACCGGGCGATACGTTGTTTTTCGCCCGCATCGGCCAGGCTATCGCCCAGGCCCAGAACTTCTATGACGTGGTGGTCATCGATTGCCCGCCACAACTCGGTTACCTGACGCTTTCTGCACTGACTGCTGCGACGTCGGTTCTCGTCACCGTTCACCCGCAAATGCTGGATGTGATGTCCATGAACCAGTTCCTTGCCATGACGGGTGATCTTCTCGCTGAAATCGGCCGGGCTGGCGCACGTTCCGACTATAATTGGATGCGTTATCTCATTACCCGTTTCGAGCCGAGCGATGGACCGCAAAACCAGATGGTGGCTTTCCTGCGCTCGATCTTCGGTGAAAACGTCCTCATTCACCCGATGCTCAAGAGCACGGCCGTCTCGGATGCCGGATTGACCAACCAGACGCTGTTTGAAGTGGAAAGAACCCAGTTCACCCGATCGACCTATGATCGCGCGCTGGAAGCCATGAACAACGTCAATGGTGAGATCGAGGGACTGATTAAAAAAGCGTGGGGTAGGGCAGCATGAGCAGGAAACAGATATTCGCCAATCTCGGCACGCCGGGTACCGACAGCAATGACGCCACTCCAGAGCGGTCGCGACCACGCATCCGGCCAATTCTCGGCTCTCCGGAACTTGTAACGGATGTCGTCAATTCGCCTGTCGGCATGATCGGCCAGTCGCTGAACGAAGTATCGGAACGCGCCAAGCGTGCTGAAGCGATCGAAAAGCAGCTCGCAGAGGGCCTGACGATCGTTTCTCTCAATCCGGCGGATATCGATCCCTCTTTCATTCCCGATCGCATGCCGGCCTCGGAAGAGGCGGATGCCGGTCTTGTGGAAGCCATTCGCGAGCAGGGCCAGCAGGTCCCCATTCTGGTGCGCCCGCATCCCGATTTCCCGGGTCGTTATCAGGTCGCCTTCGGTCATCGCCGCCTGCGTGCCGTGACGAGCCTCGGTATTCCCGTCAAAGCAGTCGTGCGCGATCTCAGCGATGAACAGCTGGTTGTTGCCCAGGGGCAGGAAAACAACGAGCGCCGCGACCTCACCTATATCGAAAAGGCCCGCTTTGCCCAGAAACTGCAGATGCGGTTTCCAAGGGACACGATCATGGCCGCAATGTCGCTGCATAAGGGCGACCTTTCCAACATGCTCTCTGTTGTCGGCCGCATTCCGGAGGATCTGGTTGATCTCATTGGCCCGGCGCCAAGCGTCGGCCGCCGCAACTGGATGGATCTGGCCGATCAGCTCTCGTCATCGCAGGTCAAGGAAGCGGCGCGCGCCTATGTAAGGGAGCCGTCCGTTGCCTCACTTCTTTCGGAAGAACGTTTCAAGTCGCTTCTCGATTTTCTGAAACCCAAGGCACAGGCGAAAAAGACCGGTGTCTGGTCATCGGAAACAGGCGGACGACTGGCAAAGGTTGTCGAGAGCGACCGCAAGCTGGACATATCCATCGACAAGAACGAAGCGCCGGAGTTTGCCGATTTCGTTCTGGAACATCTTCAGGCGCTGTTTGCCGAATACCGGTCCAAGCAGTGATTTCTAATCTTAACGACTAACAGGAGACGCATCACAAAAGAAAAAAGCCCCCGAACGTTGCCGCACGGAAGCCTTTCTTTGATCTAAGCAACCAAAGAATCTCATTTCCGCGAATCATAGTCAAGAGTCTTTGGCATCGAATTTTTCGGTGAGCGATTTTCTTTTGCCTTGTGAAAGGTGAAAGACATGGACAGCACATGTGTAACGACGCCATTTGGGCGGCGAGCGATGTCGTTTGGCGTTCTCGCAACCCAGTTTGCCGCGCAAAAGAACAAAAAGACTGAGACGGTCGATAAATGGAAACTCTATCGTTCGGTCTGTGAAGCAAGACCATTGCTCGGTGTGACCGATCGTTCTCTCGCAGTCTTGAACGCGCTTTTGAGTTTTTATCCGAAAAACGAACTGTCCAGCGAAGCCGGACTGGTGGTTTTCCCTTCCAATACGCAATTATCGCTGCGTGCCCATGGCATGGCGGAACAGACTTTGCGCCGGCATCTCTCGGCCCTTGTCGAAGCCGGCCTCATCATCCGCAAGGATAGCCCGAATGGAAAACGCTATGCCCGCAAACACAGGGGCGGAGAGATCAGCGAGGCCTATGGTTTTTCACTGGCACCGCTTCTTTCCCGCAAATCAGAAATCGAGGAGCTGGCCGACCGTATCGTTCGTGAGCGGCTCGATCTTCAGCGCCTTCGCGAAAACATCAGCCTTTGCCGTCGCGATATCCAGAAGCTTTGCGAAATGATCGCCGCAAGCGGTAAGGTCGAGACCTTCGAACGGTTTCAGACGCGCTATAATGCGATCGCCCGTTCCCTTGGACGCAATTCAAAGCCTGCCGAACTCAAGGAGATCGCCGGTTTTCTGGTCTCTCTGCGCGCTGAAGTGACCAACTATCTGGAAAATATTGAAAAATCTGAAAAAATGGGCGGCAATGACTGCCAAAATGAGCGCCTCATAAAGAATTCAGAATCCGAATCCATATCTAAACCGCAGGATTTTCGTGAACCGGCTAGCGTTCCACCCACAAGCACGGTTGGCATCCAGCCAGCCTATGCCGCAACCATCAGCGCAAAACCCTCAGCACATCCGCCCAAGCCTGTTGTTCATAAGCAATTTTTTGTTCCTGATATTGTTTTGGTTTTGAAGGCTTGCCCGGATATTTCCCTCTATGCCCCTGGAGGAACCGTCACCGGCTGGCGTGATCTCGAAGTGGCAACATCCGTGATCAAAACCATGTTCAATGTCAGCCAGTCGGCTTATCAGGATGCCATGGCTATCTTCGGGCGGCAGGGAACTGCGGCCATCCTTGCATGCCTGCTTCAAAAGGCGGATCAGATAAGCTCACTCGGCGGATATCTGCGCAATCTGACACGCAAGGCCCATGAGGGTGGTTTCGATCTTCAGGCCATGCTTCTGGCGCAGCTGCGCGGGCGGCAGGACGAGATGGAGAGGGGGCTGACGGGGTGAGTAGCCGCGGAACCCCGCCTCAGCTTGCGGAAAACCCCGTCTGAAGTTACATTGAGGTCGTTCCTGCAAGATTCGAAAGATTCGGTGTGAGGCTGGTGATGTCTAAACGAATAGACCTGCCAAATGGCAATCTATGGTTAATGCAAGGTAATGAAAACTAAGTGCCGATTAGCTTTCGTTTGCGTTTTTCCGCTATTGGTTTCAATCGCTTGAGTCCGGATGTTTTTTTAAGCGAACTGACCCTGATAGAGACGGGAAAAGCGGTTTTCATGTATAAGTCACCATCGCAGGACCGTCGTTGAAGAGCACCCAAACGGTGTTGGCGACAGGGCGGGGACGAGAAACAGCCAGTCCGACTGGCGGGCGGCAATCCGGAATACAGAGAAAACATCAGGCTTCGAACTCATGAAATTGAACCTTCGCTGAGATGCCACGTTCTATTTCATCACTTCAACGGATCACTGGCGTTATGGTTTTCTCGGACGATATGGAGCTGGCCGTCGCTCTTTACATGGCGGACATTGCCTTGCCCCGGCACATGGCCGTTGAAAAGCTTTTGAAGGCGGGACTTGAAGACGCCGGTTACTTGACCGGAGGTAAGGGTCGGCCGCCGGAAATCGTCGATGGACAGACAAGCGCGGACTATGTGCAATATCGCACCTATCTGGACGAGGATAGCTGAAAGACGGCGGGAACCAAACCGGACGGGGGCTGTTTATGGCGCAGTCAATTGTGTCAGGATATTCCGATGTTTCCCAAGCCCCTCCTTCTCGCGGCAATTCTCATCTCCGCGCCGAGCTACCCGATATTCGCTCAGCCTCTGGAGGTAAGCACCCTAGAAGCCGTAGAGACCCGGAGCGCCGCAGTCTCGCCTTTAGAGACCGCATCCGACTACATTACCGATGTCTCCGGCAAGAAAGTGCGTCTGGTGGGCCCGCGTTTTTATCCCGACAATGCACGGGCGCTGCAGTTTCCGGGCCGAGCCTCAACCATTGATACTTCGGCTGAAGAAGACCGTCTGTCGCAGCGATGAAGCAATCGCAATAACGCCTATTTGACGAACAGGGGCAGAATGGGAACCGAGAGCGAAACGTCCGGGCCGAAACCGGAGGCGCGAAGCTGGATCAAAAAGGAAGGGCAGGAGGCCGAAAAGGCGACCTTTCCTGAACTGTTCTTCGATCTGGTCTTTGTTTTCGCGCTCATCCAGCTTTCCCACGCGCTTGCCAAGGACTTCGGACCGACGGCCGCACTTGAGGCGGGCATTCTGATATTGTCGCTTTGGTGGCTGTGGATACACACCACATGGATCACCAACCTGCTGAATACGGAAAAGGAGCCGGTCCGGCTTCTGCTCTTCGTTCTGATGTTCGGCGGGGTGCTTTTGGCCATCGCGCTGCCGGAGGCCTTTGCGGAACAGGGTTTCGTGTTCGCCCTGATCTATAGCGCCATGCAGGTGGGCCGAAGCCTGTTTGCGCTTTATGCTTTCAAGGGAGAAGACCGGCAGTCTTTTCTGGTTTTTGTGCGGGTGACGATCTGGCTCGTCATATCCAGCCTGTTCTGGCTCGCTGGCGGGCTCGCCGATCTGACGGATCGCATCCTGCTGTGGGGTATCGCGCTGGCGATCGAATATGCCGGACCCGCCTGCCGTTATGTCGTGCCGGGATTAAAAGCAAGCGATGCGGACAAGCTGCATCTCTCCGGCGAGCACCTTGCGGAGCGCTGTGCGCTTTTCGTCATCATCTGTCTCGGGGAAACGATCCTCACCACGGGCCGCACGGCCACGGAATATATGAACTCCGGCCTGACATTTATCGTCTTTTGTTCGGCCTTCGTCAGCACGGTGACAATGTGGTGGATCTATTTCCATCACGGACAGGAAGAGGCTTCCAGAAAGGCTGAACATGCGGACGAGAAAGCGAAGATTGCCCAGAATCTTTTCAACTACGGGCATCTGCCCATCGTGGCCGGCATTATCCTGACGGCAGTGGGAGAGGATTTCAGCCTGTCCCATGCCCATGAAGGGACGACGATGAGGGAGTCCATCGCCATTCTTGGCGGTCCGATCCTGTTTCTGGCCGGTAATATCGGCGTCAAGATTGCCGCCACCTATCAGCGACCCATCTCGCATTTTGCGGGCGTAGCAGCACTTTGCCTGCTTTTGCCGGTGCCGGGTGTGCCGCTTTTTGTGCTGCAGCTGGCAAGCACCGGGATTTTGCTGCTCGTTGCTCTCTGGGAATATCTGGCGCTGAAAAAATCAGTCGCCAACGCCTAGGCAGTGGCGAAATTGCGTGCCCTGTCGTTCCATAGCCGCAGGCTGCGGGCATAGGCCTCTTCGAAAGGTAGCATCATATCATTGACCAGCATCAGGGCGATGGCAGCGGTGGAGACGATGATGGTTTCCGCTCTCCCGTCTCTCGCCGCCCCCGTCCAGACGGCGCGCCAATATTCGAAGGTGGTGAACATGGTCGGCATTTCGGCCGGTGGAGTTTCGCGGGCGGGAATGACGAACTCCACATCCTCGCCCTTGGAAAGACCGAAGATGCGGGTGCTGCGAAAGGGTGTAAACTGCGCGAAATCCCGCGTATTGCCGAGAATGGCCAGGCTCTCGACCGAAAGCAGCCGCGCCGTATCGCGATGAAGCTCCTGATAGGAGGGGCGGGCGACGCCGATAATGGTGCTTCTGGCGCGAAGCGGATTGAGAAGATGCACGACCGTATTGAGCGGCAGGCGCATTTCCAGAATGCCGTGCAGGCCAAGCAGGCTCTGAAACTGTAACGACAGTCCACCGATCGGCAGATAGGCTATCCCTTGCGAAGCCGTGGCCTTGGCCGCCTCAGAAATCGAGTGGCAGAGCGGTATCCCGCAGGCTTCAGCGGCGAGTTCGAGCTTACCGCCATTTTCTCCCTGGCCCACATGCCCATGCAACAGCACGCTATATCCCGCCATGGAAACAAGACGTGCGGAATGCAGGAACCAGGGCGCATCGCGATGTTTGGGTGACATATAGGCGGGCCAGTCGAGATCGACCGATGCGGGCGCTTGCTGGTCTATTTTTATATGGCCCCACATGGCTTCGATAAAACCGGCAAGCTCTGCCGCGGTCACGCCGCGATAATGCATGGTCGCAAGCAGCGCTCCGATCTGTATGGGATCTGCATCGCCTTCGAGAATGATCGAGAGCGCGTCCATCGCCTCTTGCTGGCTGAGCGGGCGGCTGTTGCCGATGCCCATCGCCGAGGTCGCGATATATTTGGCGAGCCTGTGCTGCGGATCGGCATTGTGGCCGATGCGGGCAAGGCGGTCCGCTATATTTTCCGGTGTCGGCTGACCTTCGAGGAGAACGCTGGGGCGCAGCGAAAGAGGCGGCGCCTTCATCAGCACCGGCCGTTCCCAGCCGCTAACATTGGCGGCGGCGGGGGCTGCCGCTTTTTCCTGTGAATAATCGATCAGGTTTTCCGCCTCCGCCGCCAGCGACCGAATGCGCAGCCGCATGGTCTCGGCAAAGGGGGTGGGCCGCAGACCCTGGCCGGTGCGTAAGAACAGCTGGTCGCCGTATTTCTCGCGCAGCTGCTGTAATATCCGGCTCATCGATGATGTCGGTAGTCCCATGCCTGCCGCTGCGCGGCTGACACTTCCTTCACGCAACAACGCATCGAACGCGACAAGGAGTTTCAGCTGTCCAAGCCTGTCGGGCTTTGCCGGGGAAGCTGGTTCTTCTTTTCTCTTGCCGGTTGTCATCTTGCTGTTTTTTTACCCCGCTGCCGAATGGCGGAGCCCTTTTTGCAATTTCTGGAATTTAGAACTGTTCGAAAACAAACGCGTTGCGCCTGCACTCCCTCCTAAATAAGTGGGGTTAAATTCTCAAGTTAAATGCGGGGGCGTAACATGGAATTGAAGTACCGCGGCCGGGATATGGCCGCGACGATAATAAAGGCTGGCCTTTCGGCGGCACTGGCAGGAACGGCGCTCAGCGCCGCATTGCCCGCTTTCGCACAGCAGGCGTCCGAGGGAACCACCGTCCTGCAGCAGATCGTGGTCACCGCATCAGGCTTCGAGCAGAATGTGAAAGACGCTCCCGCCAGCATCACGGTTGTGACGCGGGAGGATCTGGAAAAGGGATCCTATCGCGATCTGACCGACGCCTTGCGCGAAGTTCAGGGTGTATCCGTCACCGGCATTGCCAATGAGAAGGACATTTTCATTCGCGGATTGCCCGGCGCCTACACGCTGGTGCTTGTTGACGGCAAACGGCAGAGCACCCGCGATGCCCGCACGAATGGTAATTCCGGCTTCGAACAGAGCTTCGTGCCGCCGGTTTCGGCCATCGAGCGTATCGAGGTCGTGCGCGGCCCGATGTCGTCTCTTTACGGTTCCGACGCCATGGGCGGCGTCATCAACATCATCACCCGCAAGGTCGGCGATGTCTGGTCCGGTTCCGTCACCACCGAGGGAACGGTTCAGCAGCATTCCAAATTCGGCAATAGCGGCCAGGTGTCCTGGTATGCCAACGGGCCGATCCTGACGGACCAGCTGGGCCTTCAGATCTGGGGCAGGGGCTTCAACCGCGGCGAAGACCGTATTCTGAGCGGCACCACCGGCGCCAAGGAATATGATTTCAACGGCCGTCTGACCTTTACGCCGAACGAAGACCACGACATTTATCTCGAAGGCGGCAAGACGCGGCTGCGTCGCAGCGCCGAGCCCGGCGAGACGCTGGCGGCGACCGACGCCAACGGCACCTACAATACCAATACGCGCGACCATTGGTCGTTGTCGCATACCGGCCGCTGGGGACCGACCACATCCGAATTCTCCTTCCAGCAGGAATGGGCCGAGCGCACCAATTTCACCAGAAATACCCGCACGGGACGCGTCACGGAAAATCCGCGCTCACCGGAGGTTCGCAACACCGTCCTTGATGGCAAGTTCACCACGCCCTTCGAATTGTTCGGCAACCACACGCTGGTCACGGGCGGTCAATATTTCGAGGCGCGGCTGACGGACCAGAACCCGGGGCGGCGCACCAGTGTTGATGAAACCTTCTCGGCGACGCAATGGGCGCTCTTTGTCGAGGATGAATGGCGCATCGTCGATAATTTCGCGCTGACGGGCGGTCTTCGTCTCGATAACCATGAAAAATACGGCAACCATTTCAGCCCGCGCCTTTACGGTGTGTGGAGCGCGACGGAAGAGCTGACGATCAAGGGTGGTATTTCCACCGGTTTCCGCGCGCCTGAAATCCGCCAGATCGCGCCGGGTTATGCCTATACGACGGGCGGTGGCGGTTGCACCTATGGACCGAGCGGCACCTGCGGCGTGATCATCGGCGATCCCGGTCTGGAAGCGGAAAAGAGCACGAGCTACGAAGTGGCCGCGCTCTGGGATAATGGCGATGTCGCTCTTGGCGCCACCTATTTCTACACGGATTTCAAGGACAAGATCTCCAACGCGCTGGTGCTCAATCCGGATGGAACGCCGGCCCGCTGGAGCGAGGATCGCAATTATCGCCTCTGGTATAACTACAATATCGATGATGCGGTCATTCAGGGTGTGGAACTGACGGCAACCTGGTATGCGACGCCGGAGCTGACGCTGCGCGGCAACTATACCTACACGCATTCCGAACAGAAGACTGGCGACTACGAAGGTTTCCCGCTGGCGCGCACGCCCGAGCACATGGCCAATCTGCGGGGTGACTGGGTAACGCCGATAGACGGGCTGGAAGCCTGGGCCTCGGTGAATTATCACGGATCGGAAATCAATGCCGGCCCGCGCATCGGCACGAATGGTACGCCGGTGACGATCAACGGCAAGGCCGGGCGCAAATATGAGGCCTACACCACGCTTGATATTGGCGCGAAATATGCTGTCGCCGAAAATGTCGATCTCAATGCTGCCGTTTACAATGTCTTCGACAAGGATGTCGGCACCGATGATTTCAACACGGTCATGGAAGGCCGCCGTTTCTGGATCAGCATGACAGCAAAATTCTGATAAGCAAAATTCTGATACCGGCCATATCCAAGATTTCAGAGGCGCCCATCGGGCGCCTCTTTTTTTAGCCATCCGGCCTATTGACCTCAACTATGGTTGAGGAATTATACCGGCTGCTCTTTAATGTATTTCCGCGTTTTTCAAGAGCGGAGATCGTTCAGAAAACCGGAGCCGGCATGGAAAATACCATACTTAAACACAGCCTGACGGTTGGCGAGGTTGCGCGTCGCAGCGGCGTCGCCGTTTCCACCGTCCATTTTTATGAGGCGAAAGGATTGATAGAAGGCTGGCGTACCAGCGGCAACCAGCGCCGTTATCATCGCGCCGTGCTGCGGCGCATCGCGATTATCCGCATCGCCCAGCGGGCCGGTATCCAGCTTGGGATCATCAGGGATGCGATGGCGGATTTGCCGCAGGATCGGGTGGCGACGGCCGCTGACTGGCGCAGGTTTTCGCAGTCCTGGCGGGAAATGCTACAGCTTCGCATCAACAGCCTGATTATGCTGCGCGACCAGCTTACCGGCTGCATCGGTTGCGGTTGCCTTTCACTGGATGACTGTCCCTTACGAAATCCGAACGATGTTCTGGCCGATGACGGCGCTGGCCCGCGCCGTCTCGTATCCGCCGAATGAACGGTGTCGTTGGTTGAAGCGGTTGTGTTTCACTCGGGACCTGCAGGAACCCAGACGCTGACGCTGCCGCCATTGGTGGGGAACACGCCCTTGCCGCTCTCATCAAGGGTAATCCGCTCGTCACGGTGGCCGAGAAAGTCGCGCCATGCCGCTCCCGCATGTTCGGGGCCCAGATCAATCTGCTTCTCCGCCGGCTCGCCATTCGACATCACCACCACGCAACCCGGCTCATCGGCGGTGCCGTGGCGGATAAAGGCGATGCAGCTCGGATCGTCGAGAATATCCGTCTGGGCGCCGTTGCCGAAGCGGCTGCGTGCCTCGACGAGCCTCGGCAGGCATTCGATCGCCGGCATGTCGATCTGATGTTCGTTGCCGTCATTGCCGGTGTCGGTGTAGCTCGTGCCGAACAGATCGGGATAGAAGACGCAGGGAACACCCTCTTCGCGCAGCAGAATGATCGCATAGGCCAGGGGCTTGAACCACGGCTCCACCGGCGCTTCCAGCGATTGCAGCGGCTGTGTGTCGTGATTGTCGACCAGCGTGACGGCGTGATCGGGAACAGCCGAAAGCAGCGACCCTTCGAAGATGGTCCGCATGTCGAAATCGCCGCCCTGTTTGGAGGCGTCGTGGAAACGGTGGTGAAGGGCGACATCGAAAAGCATCAGCTGCTTGTCGACCAGATCAAGATAGCTTTTCAGCGCCTCTATGTCGGGGTGCCAATATTCCGCCACGACGAAAAGATCGGGATCGACCGTGTCGCGCATATGGCCGACCCAGTCGCGGAAGAACCAGGCCGGGATGTGTTTGGCGGCGTCGAGACGGAACCCGTCGACCTGAACCTGCTCGGCAAGCCAACGGCCCCAATATTTGAGTTCCTCATAGACCGCCCTGTTTCTGAATTCGACGTCCGCACCCATCAGGTAATCGAAATTGCCGTTTTCCTGATCGACTTCCTCGTTCCATTCGCCATCGCCATATTCGTTGACGAGGCGGAAAATGCCGTCCTCCGTCGGTTCCTCGATGTGGTCGACACCGCTGAAGCACTTCAGATCCCAGATGAATTTGGAATATTTGCCGTTTCGTCCGGGAAAGGTGAACTTGGTATAGGCAAGTGCCTGGAAATCCTCGTCGTCTATCTCGGTGCGGTCCTCGGGATTGACGCGGCGGACCCGCACCTTTTCCTTTTCGTCGGCACCCATCTTGTGATTGAGAACGACATCGTGAATGACGCGGATGCCGTTTTCCTTCAGCGTCCGTCCTGCCTGCTCGAGGGCGGCGCGATCGCCATATTTGGTGGCGACGGTTCCCTTCTGGTCGAACTCGCCGAGATCAAAGAGATCGTAGGTGTCGTAACCCACCGAATAACCGCCGGCGGCGCCCTTGTAAGCGGGCGGCAGCCAGACATCGGTGATTCCCATTTTCGCAAGGCTTTCGGCTTTTTCGCCCACCTCGCTCCATAATTTCCCTCCGTCCGGATAATACCAATGGAAGAACTGAAGCAAGGTGCGTCCGGCCATATTTCCCTCACGATGGTTAGCAGGTCGCGCCATAAACGGACCGGCGGCGAAAGGGTTCCGCCGCCGGTGCCGACCGAGCATCGATTGTGGGTGCCGCCTTCCCTGAGTTGGTTGGCGGTTCGGCTGTCTTCGCGTTAGCCGGTGATTTCCAGAAGTGCTGCGCCAGCCTGCAGATAATCGCCTTCCTTGACGATCAGGCGCACCTTGCCGGCCGTGGTGGCGACGATTTGCGTCTCCATCTTCATGGCTTCCATGACCGCCAGCAGATCGCCTTCGGAAACGGTTTCACCATCCTTTATCTTGAAGGATTGCAGGGTGCCGGAAACCGGGGCGGTGATTTCGCCTTCCTTCTCTTTGACCGCAGCGCCGGGCGCAGAAGCGTTGCCGCCGCTGGCGGCGCCAAGACCGGATAGCAGCAGGCTCGGCAGACCGACCGAGACGCGCTTGCCGTCGATTTCCAGAAAGGTCCTTGTGATGGAAGGGTCCTCGACCGGTGCCGGGCGCTCCATCGCATCCGGCATGGCGCCGAAATCGGTCTCGATCCAGCGGGTGTGAACCTTGAATCCGTCCGTGCCGATGAAGTCCTCCGTCTCGATTGCGGCGCGATGGAACGGCAGGACCGTGGCGATGCCTTCGATACGGAATTCCTTAAGCGCACGGCGGGCGCGGCGCAGAACCTGATCGCGGTCCGCACCCGTGACGATGAGCTTCGCCATCAGCGAGTCGAACACGCCGGGCACGCTGGAGCCGCTGACGACGCCGCTATCCATGCGAATACCGGGACCGGAGGGCGCGTCGAAGACCGAGATCGAGCCGGGTGTGGGCAGGAAACCCCGGCCGGGATCTTCGGCATTGATGCGGAATTCCATCGAGTGGCCGCGCGGTTCCGGCGTTTCAAGAACCCGCAGCTTGTGGCCTTCGGCGATGCGGAACTGCTCGACAACGAGATCGATGCCGGTGGTTTCTTCGGTGACGGGATGTTCCACCTGCAGGCGCGTATTAACCTCCAGGAAGGAAATCGTGCCATCGACACCGAGCAGGAATTCGACGGTGCCGGCACCGGAATAACCTGCCGCAGCACAGATAGCCTTTGCGGCATCGTGAATTTTCTGCCGCTGTTCGGCAGACAGGAACGGGGCCGGAGCCTCCTCGATCAGCTTCTGGTTACGGCGCTGCAGCGAGCAGTCGCGGGTGCCTAGCACGAGCACATTGCCATGCTTGTCCGCCAGAACCTGCGCTTCGATGTGGCGGGGCCGGTCGAGGAACCGTTCGAGAAAACACTCGCCACGGCCGAAAGCGGCTGTCGCCTCGCGAACGGCGGATTCGTAGAGATCGGCGATCTCTTCCATCCTCCACGCAACCTTCAGGCCACGTCCACCGCCACCATGCGCCGCCTTGATGGCGACGGGCAGGCCGTGTTTTTCGGCAAAGGCGGTGACTTCGGCAGCGGTAGAGACCGGGCCGTCACTGCCGGCGACCAGCGGCGCGCCAACACCGGTGGCGATACGCCGCGCTTCGACCTTGTCGCCCAATGCTTCGATGACATGGGGGTCTGGGCCGATCCAGCTAAGGCCGGCATCGATAACGGCTCGCGCAAATTCGGCGCGTTCGGACAAAAAACCGTAACCGGGATGCACGGCATCCGCACCGGCGCGTTTGGCAATCGCGATCAGCTTGGCGATATCGAGATAGGTCTCGGCGGGGCGCACGCCCTCCAGCGCAAAGGCCTCATCCGCCAGCCGTACGAAAAGAGCATCCTGATCGGGGTCGGCATAAACGGCAACCGATTGCAGGCCGTAATCGCGGCATGCGCGGATGATCCGCACCGCGATCTCGCCACGATTGGCAATCAGCACTTTTTTCATCGCTCTTCTCCTCGGAATTATTTGTTTTTGGCCGCGATTTCGGCGAAGGGGCCGATCGGGCGGAATTTGATTTTGGCATTGACGGGGATTTGCCCGGCAAGATCGAGATGATATTCGGCAACCGCGCCGATGACGGGATAACCGCCGGTCAGTGGATGGTCGGCAAGGAAGAGGACGGGCTGGCCGCTATGGGGAATCTGAATCGCCCCTGTTGCGGTGCCCTCGCTCGGCAATTCGGCGCTGTCCTTACGTTCCACCGGCACGTCGCCGGCAAGGCGGATGCCGACGCGGTTCGATTGCGGGGTGACCTGCCAGAGCTGGCTGGTCAGGGTCTCGATACCCTTCTGCGTAAACCAGTCAGTGCGGGGGCCGAGAACGACGTCCAGTGTCACGACTTCACCGGTTGCCGGCGGTTCGAAGGCCGGAACCTCGTTGATCGATACACTGGAGAGCCCCGCCTTTTCACCTTTCAGCGGCAGTATCGTGCCCGCGGCCACGCTTTCTGGCCCGACGATGGCGAGCGTGTCCGTCGCGAAGCTGCCGAGCACGGGTTCGACATCGAACCCGCCGCGGACGGAAAGATAACAGCGCATGCCCTTTTGCGGCTGACCGAAAGTGACGACATCGCCGGGCTCGAGTGAGACGGGAACATGGGTCTGCACTGTGAAACTGCCATCCGCCGTCTTGATGGTGACGGGGCAGGGTGCACCGGCAATGCCAATGACCGCGCGGCTTGTGCTCTTGAAGGAAAAACCGCCAAGCGTGAGTTCGAGACACGGCATGTTGACCGGATTGCCGACAATGCGGTTTGCGGCGTTAAAAGCACCGCGATCCAGCGCGCCGGAGGCCGATACGCCCTGTCCGGTCTGGCCGAAGCGGCCGAGATCCTGAAATATTGCTGGCATGGGTGCTGCGAGCACCTCGAAATGCGGGCCTTCCCTTGCTGCATCCGGCTGGGAGGTTCGCGGTGCCGAGGCAGAAATATCGACTGTCCTGCCGGACTTGTCCATATCGAAGAAGCGCACCCGATAACCCGGCTGGAAAAGCGCGCCGGGATCGCGGTCGATATCCCACATCTTCACCGGCGTGGTGCCGATGATCTGCCAGCCGCCCGGGCTGTTTTGCGGATAGACGCCGCTGAATGCGCCGGCGAGCGCCACCGAACCCGCCGGAATGCGGGTGCGCGGGCTTTGCCGGCGCGGCACGTGAAGGGCCGGATCGCCGCCGACCAGATAACCGAAGCCGGGCGCGAAACCGCAAAAGGCCACGGTGAATTCACTTTCGGTGTGGCGACGGATGACCTCATCGACGCTCATGCCGGTCAGTTCGGCAACGTCGGTGAGATCTTCGCCATTATAGTGGACGGGGATTTCCACGAGATTGTCCGAAGGCGCGATTTTTGCCGAGAGATCGCGGCTGGAAAGCCTTGCGACCAGTGCTTGCGCGCCGATCTTCTCGGGACGGAATCGGATCATCAGGGTGCGGGCAGCCGGAACCGTCTCTTCGATGCCCTCGACCGGATCGTTCTGAAGCGAGGCGAAAAGCGCCAGCGTTTCGTCAAGATCGGCAAGTTCAACGAGAATGGTTGTGAGGCTGACGGGGAGAAAACGCATCATATCCTCACGCGTGATAGGCTGAATCGGGAATGTCGGTGATGAACATGTGTCCGGGCGCATGGGTGATCGCAAAAGGCACACCGGACGCCATGACGGCGGCCTGTGGAGTGACGCCGCAGGCCCAGAACACCGGAACCTCGCCGGGCTCGATCCGTACCGCGTCACCGAAGTCGGGTTTCGCAAGATCGGTGATGCCGATCTCTTCCGGCGCGCCGACGTGCACGGGCGACCCGTGAACGGCCGGAAAACGCCCCGAAATGGTCGCGGCATCGGCGACCCGCGAAGCCGGGATCGGCCGCATGGAAACGACCATATTGCCTTTCAACCGACCCGCCGGACGGCACGGCCGGTTGGTCAGATACATCGGAACATTACTCTTGTCGGTCATGTGGCGGATTTCGATCCCAGCTTCCACCATTGGCGTTTCGAAGGTGAAGCTGCAGCCTATCAGAAAGGCGACGAGATCGTCGCGCTCCGCCCAGGCCGCGGTTGCATCCGGCGTTTCCTCGGCAAGCATGCCGTCTCGCCAGATACGGTAGAGCGGCAGGTCGGTTCTAAGATCGGCACCGGGAGCCAGAAGCGTGGTGGGCGAACCGGGATCGGAAACATCAAGCACCGGGCAGGGTTTTGGATTGCGCTGCGCATAAAGCAGGAAATCGAAGGCCCAGTCGCGCGGCAGCACGATCATGTTGGCCTGCGTGAAGCCAGGCGCGACGCCGGAGGTGGGCTCAACGAGGCCGCCGCGATAGGTGACGCGGGCCTTTCGCGCGGCTTCCGCGTCGGTGTGATTGAGAAAGGATGTCGGTATGGTCACTGGCCGCTCCTTTTAGAGAATGGAGGCAAAAGAGCGGATATCGATACCTTCGGCTTCGAAACGGCGTCGGATTTCCTGGGCAATGGCGACTGCACCGGGGCTGTCGCCATGCACGCAGATGGATTGCGCCTCGATTTTTACGATGCTGCCGTCGATCGCTTCCAGCGTTCCTTCGCGGGCAAGCCGCACCATCCTGTCAGCGATTTTGGCGGCGTCGTGAAGAACGGCGCCGGCTTCCCTGCGTGAGACGAGCTGGCCTTGCGGCGTATAGGCGCGATCCGCGAAGGCTTCGGCAACGACGGCAAGGCCTGCCTTGCGGGCAAGATCCAGGATGGGCGCATTGGCAAGACCCATCAGTACCAGCGAGGGATCAACGGCCTTGATGCCGTCGATGACCGCCTGCCCCTGTTTTGCGTCGTTGGCGATGCGGTTGTAAAGCGCGCCGTGCGGCTTGACGTAGCGCACCGTGGTTCCCGCAGCGGCGGCAACGCCTTTCAGCGCGCCGATCTGGTAGATGACATCGGCGATCAGCTCTTCGGAAGTCACGTCCAGATCGCGGCGGCCGAAGCCGACGCGGTCCGGATAGGAGACATGGGCGCCGACGACCACGCCTTTTTCGGCGGCGGCCTTGACGGTGCGGTAGATGCCGGCCGGGTCGCCGGCATGAAATCCGCAGGCGATGTTGGCGCTGGAAACGATGGCGAGCATCGCCTCATCATCTCCCATGCTCCACGCACCGTAACTTTCGCCAAGATCGCTGTTGAGATCGATAGCGGCCATGTTTGCCTCCCTTTAGAGCATTTCCAGCAAAAGTGCGTAGCGGTTTTGCGTCCGGAAAATGCGTAAAAACACTAGTTTATTACAGGCCGAGCAGGCCGAAGATGGTGCCAGCGGACTTGTAGCCCATGTACCAGGTCAATGCGCAAGTCAGAACGCCGAGCAACAGCAGGACGCGCGGATAGCGGTAGCCACCCATCAGGTCTTCGCGTTTCCACGCCGCAAACAGGAAGATGCTGAGGCCGATCGGCAGGATGAGGCCGTTGAGGCCGCCGACGAAGACCAGCATGGCGGCGGGCGGCGTGGTGATCAGCAGGTAGCAGACGAGCGAGACTGCGATGAAAATGACCGTCGCCATATTGCGGGCACGCTCGCTCATATCCTGCTTGAAGACGGGCAGGAATGAAACGGAAGTATAGGCTGCGCCGATGACGCTGGTGATGGCCGCTGCCCAGAAGATGATGCCGAAGAGGCGGAAGCCGAGATCGCCGGCAGCCGAACGGAAGGCCTGCGCGGCGGGGTTTGCGGCCTGGCCCGACGTATCGATGATGACGCCGCTGGCGACAACGCCGAGAATCGCGAGAAACAGCACGTAACGCATGATGCCCGTGACGGCGATGCCGGTCAGAGCGGCGCGGTTGACGGCCGGAAGATTTTCAATGCCGACCATTCCCCGGTCCAGCAGGCGGTGTGCGCCGGAATAGGTGATGTAGCCGCCAACGGTGCCGCCGACGATGGTGGTGATGGTTGCGAAATTGATCGTATCCGGCAGGAAAGTCTGGCGGAAGGCGTCGCCCACCGGCGGCGCGGAAACGAATGCCACATAAAGCGTCAGCACGATCATCAGGATGCCGGCGAAGATGATGAAGCGGTCAACGGCGAGACCTGCCCGCTTGGAAACGAAGATGGCGATGGAAAATATCGCGCTGATGGCGCCGCCGATTTTCGGATCGAGCCCGAAAATGGCGTTCAGGCCAAGGCCGGTGCCGCCGATATTACCGATATTGAAGAACAGCCCGCCGATGATGACGAGAATGGCGAGCAGATAGCCGGCGCCGGGAATGGCGGCATTCGCAATATCGGATGCACGCATGCGCGTCAGCGTCACGATACGCCAGATGTTAAGCTGGACGACGAAGTCGATGACGATGGAGGCAAGAATGCCGAAGGCGAAGGCTGCGCCAAGCTGGGTGGTGAATGTCGCCGTCTGGGTGATGAAGCCGGGACCGATGGCGGATGTCGCCATCAGGAAGATCGCTCCCACCAGGGATGCGCGTTTTGACATTTTCATATCGGCAGTCGGGGTGAGCTTTTTTTGCTCCATGGATTTTCTCCGCTCCTGTCGCAATCCGCCCCTCGCGGATGCTTTATGCCCCGATCTTGTCGTGTTCTGCGAAATTGTCAACTTTGTTCAACAATATAAAGTTATCGTTCTTTCATTTTGTCTATTTGTTGGACGTCGTGGGCAGGATTTAATCATGTTTTTTTCGTGCTTTGCTAAAGCTTTGTGCTATGGGCAATCATGCCGTGTCCGAACTTGCCTGTCACGGAATTCCCGATGCTGCATTGCCTTAAGGAAAGAAGCGCCATGACGGAAACGATAGAAGGTCTTCCGCTTGCGGATCGATTGGCGAAGGGTATACGCACCTTGCTGATCTCCGGTGAGCTGATGCCGGGGCAACGCCTTTCGGAAGCAGCCTTCAGCGAACGTTTCGATGTCTCCCGCAATTCCCTGCGCGAAGCCTTCCGTCTTCTGACGAAGGATGGCCTGTTGCGTCATGAGGCCAATCGCGGCGTTTTTGTCGCCGTTCCCACCATGTCCTCCGTAATCGATATTTACCGCGTGCGACGTATGGTGGAATGCGGTGCCCTGCGCCAGGCATGGCACAAGCATTCGGCGATCCGGGTAATGCGCGCGGCGGTCGAGGATGCAAAGGTCAAGCGTGAAGAGGCGGACTGGCTGGGTGTGGGCAGCGCCAACATGAAGTTCCACGCCGCCGTGGTCGATCTTCTCGACAGCGCCCGTCTCAGCGATTTTTACGAGCGCATCGCCGCCGAACTCCGGCTTTGTTTCGGCCTGCTGAAAGATCCCGAACAGCTCCATTCTCCCTTCGTCGATATGAACAGCAAGATCCTGTCTCTGATGGAAGAGGGCAAGGCGGTTGAGGCGAGCGACGAGATGGAAATCTATCTCAATCTTTCCGAGCGCACGGTCTTGAAGGCGCTTGAACGCGCGGTAGAACACGCTTCCTGACATCTCTGGCGGGGAGGGCAACAGCCTCCATTGTCGCTCCGCCTCATTTTTGCATCCGCTGCCGATTGCCAAGTTTGCTGCGCTGCGTCATCAATGCTGCCATGACGCTTCGCGACCTGACCATTCTCGTTATTGACGAAAACGCGATCCGCGCCTCGATCATCGAGGAGGGGCTGCGCGAGGCCGGATATCAACGCGTCACGGTCATCCATGAGGTGCAGGGCGTGGCGCGCACCATCGAGACGCTGCAGCCCGACGTCATCTTCATCGATCTTGAAAATCCCAACCGCGACATGATGGAGCATCTGTTCCAGCTCACTCGTACGGTCGGCCGGCCGATCGCCATGTTCGTTGATCGCTCCGACACGGCCTCCATCGAGGCAGCTGTCGAGGCGGGGGTTTCCGCCTATGTCGTCGACGGGCTGAAGAAAGAGCGGGTCAAACCCATTCTCGATATGGCGGTCAGCCGCTTCAATGCTTTCAGCCGCCTGCAGCGGGAGCTTGCCGACGCCAAATCGGCGCTGGAGGAACGCAAGGTCATCGAGCGCGCCAAGGGCATCCTGATGAAGATGCGCGGCCTTTCCGAAGAGCAGGCCTTTGCGCTTTTGCGGCAAACGGCAATGAACGAGAAAAAGAAAATATCCGAGATCGCGCAAAGCGTGGTCACCGCAGCGGGTCTGTTGATGTGACGAACCCCGCCGGTTGGACAGTCGAGGAGTGCATGATATGGCGGCACCGGAAAAAACGGCCGGATCAAAAAGTGGAATGACACAAGCTGGTGCACCCGCAATCGTGGGCAGCGACCGGCAGAAGGTCCTGCGCGCCGGTTTTATTCCCCTTGTCGATGCGTCCGTGCTGATCGCGGCGGCCGAATTCGGTTTCGCCGCCCGCGAAGGCCTGACGCTCGATCTCGTCAAGGATGTGTCCTGGGCGAATGTGCGTGACAGGCTGGCCTTCCGGCAATTCGATATCGCTCATATGCTCTCGCCAATGCCCGTTGCTTCCATGCTGGGGCTCGGCTCCAACCCTTCGCCGACGATCACGCCCTTTTCACTCGGGCGCGGCGGCAATGCCATCACGCTTTCGACCCGGCTTTTTGCGCGAATGAAGGCGTTGACGGGTCTATCTGAAACGGCGGGAGCGCTCGAAAATGCCAAGGCGTTGAAGCAGGTGCTCGATGATATGCGGGCGCGGGGCGAAGCACCCCCGACACTTGGCATGACCTATCCGTTTTCGTCGCACAATTACGAATTTCGCTATTGGCTCGCTGCTGGCGGCATTCACCCCGATCATGACGTCAAGCTGGTGGTCGTGCCGCCGCCATTAACGTCGGATGCGCTCGCCGCAGGAGCCATCGACGGTTTCTGCGTCGGCGCGCCGTGGAACATCGTCGCCGCCGAGCGCGGTGTCGGCAGGATCGTTGCGGCCAAGCAGGATCTGTGGCCTTCTGCGCCAGAAAAGGTCATCGGCATGCGGCCCCAATGGGCCGAAAGCCAGCAGGAAACGGTCAGCCGGCTGCTGACGGCGCTTGATGCGGCAGCGCGCTGGTGTGACCTTTCGGAAAATCACGACGAACTGAGCCGGGCGCTCGCCGATCCCCGCTATATCGGCGCGCCGCAAAGCATCATCCGCCATGTGCTCGCCGGCGAATTCTCAATCGACAGCCAGGGCAACCGCCGGGTGATCGACAAATATTTCATCTTCCACGGCGGCCATGCCAACTATCCGCGCCGGAGCCAGGCATTGTGGATTTACAGCCAGATGATCCGCTGGGGGCAGGCGGAGTTCTCGCAAGCGGGCGTGGAAGCCGCGCTGTCCGCCTATCGGCCGGATATTTATCGGGTAGCACTGGGAGACACCAATGCGCCCGGCGATGCCGATATCCGCATTGAAGGGCAGGAAGAGGGGGACCGTTTCGTGGACGGCCTCGTTTTCGATCCTGCCGACATTGCGGGATATGTAAACGGCTTTTCCGTGCGAACATCCGCGCCGTTTTCACCGCCTGCCGGGGAGACGTGATTGGCGTCAGGCCTTGAAAGCTGCGCAAATTTCAAGCGCGAACCTTTCTTGTTTGCACAAACAGCAGACAAAAATGATGCTGATTAAAATTTGATCAACTGCCTGAATTCCAAGAATTATCATTGTTTTTCAACAGTATATTCTTGAATCCATAAACTGGCATGCCTTTTGCTTCTTCCTATTTGCTCCGGTCAACGGCGATCGGTGCGAGCAGGGCGCGGCATAGGCGCTTTCAAAGACATAGACGTCGCAAGGTTTTGCTGCCCGGAACACCTCCCGTTCCGCAGGCGCAAACACCGAGCGGCGTTTTTTTATTTTCAGGTTTTTTCGCAAGCGAAAACGTCACCCGCAGAGGTGGCCCAATAAGGGGAACATGCGAATGAAAAAGATATTCTCGGGCGATGTCAGCCGCCGCACGATACTGAAGACGACAGCCACCGCAGCGCTTGTCACCGCCGTGCGTGTGGCCTTTCCGTCCGGTGCTTTCGCAGCCACTGCTGAGCCCGAGGTGAAAGGCGCAAAAATCGGCTTTATCGCGCTGACCGATGCCGCCCCGCTCATCATTGCGGCGGAAAAGGGCCTGTTCGCCAAACACGGTATGCCGGATGTCGAGGTTCTGAAGCAGGCCTCCTGGGGTGCGACGCGCGACAATCTCGTGCTCGGCGGCGCCTCGAACGGCATCGATGGCGCGCATATTCTGACGCCGATGCCCTATCTCATGCATACCGGCAAGGTGACCCAGAACAATGTGCCGGTGCCGATGGCCATCCTCGCCCGCCTCAACCTCGACAGCCAGGGCATTTCCGTCGCCAGGGAATATGCCGAAACCGGCGTTCAGCTCGATGCTTCCAAATTGAAGGCGGCTTTCGAGAAAAAGAAGGCCGAGGGCAAGGAAATCAAGGCCGCGATGACCTTCCCCGGCGGCACGCATGATCTCTGGATCCGCTACTGGCTGGCTGCCGGCGGCATCGATCCGGACAAGGACGTCTCCACCATCGTCGTTCCGCCGCCGCAGATGGTTGCCAACATGAAAGTCGGCAATATGGACGTCTTCTGTGTAGGCGAACCCTGGAACGAGCAGCTGGTCAATCAGGGCATAGGCTTCACAGCCTGTACCACCGGAGAGCTCTGGAAGGGGCATCCGGAAAAGGCGCTCGGCATGCGTGCGGACTGGGTGGAAAAGAACCCGAACGCCACCAAGGCGCTGCTGATGGCCGTGATGGAGGCGCAGCAATGGTGCGATGAGATGGCGAACAAGGAAGAAATGTCCTCCATCCTTGGCAAGCGCCAATGGTTCAACGTGCCGCCGAAGGATGTGCTTGGCCGCCTGAAGGGCAATATCAATTACGGCAACGGCCGCGTTCTCGAAAATACCGGCCTGCAGATGAAGTTCTGGCAGGACCACGCCTCCTATCCTTTCCGCAGCCATGACAGCTGGTTCATCGCGGAAAACATCCGCTGGGGCAAATTCGCATCCGATACGGATGTGAAGGCGCTGGTGGAAAAGGTGAACCGTGAGGATATCTGGCGCGCGGCGGCCAAGGATCTCGGCGTTGCCGATCTTCCCGCCTCCACCTCGCGTGGCAAGGAAACCTTCTTCGACGGCAAGGTCTTCGATCCTGAAAATCCATCCGCCTATCTCGAAAGCCTGTCCATCAAGGCGGCCTCCTGAGGAGGAGACCCGGGGTATCGCCCCTCATCCGCCAGATGCGCTGCCCAACCGGCGCGACTGAAGACCGGATGAGGGGCGAGCCCCAGACCGCAACCGAAATCAAGAGGAAACGTCCATGTCCGCATTGGCCCGAAAATTCAAAGAAGAGCCGCAGCAACCGGTGGCACAGAAGGCAAACGTCGTGGCACTGGCGCCGAAATCCGTCTCGCGGATCGATCTGCGCAAATGGGGCGCGGCGGCGGCCCGTAACATCATACCGCCGTTCATCGTCCTCGCCGTGCTGCTCGGTATCTGGCAGCTTCTCTGTTCCGCCCCCGGCTCATCGCTGCCGCCCCCGAGCCAGGTCTTCGAGGAGAGCTACGATCTCATCGTATCGCCGTTCTTCCATAACGGTTCGCAGGATATCGGCCTCGGCCTGCGTGTGTTGGTCTCGCTGGAGCGTGTAGCTTACGGTTTCGGCCTCGCCGCCATTGCCGGCATCATCCTCGGTGCGGTGATCGGCCAGTCGGTCTGGGCCATGCGCGGTCTCGATCCGATCTTCCAGGTGCTGCGCACCGTGCCGCCGCTTGCCTGGCTGCCGCTTTCGCTCGCTGCCTTTCAGGACAGCAACCTGTCGGCCATTTTCGTGATCTTCATCACCTCCATCTGGCCGGTCATCATCAATACCGCAGTCGGCGTGCGCAATATTCCGCAGGATTACCGAAATGTCGCGCAGGTGCTGCGGCTCAACCAGATCGAATTCTTCTTCAAGATCATGCTGCCATCGGCCGCTCCTTACATCTTCACCGGCCTGCGCATCGGCATCGGCCTTTCCTGGCTTGCCATCGTGGCGGCTGAAATGCTGACCGGTGGCGTCGGCATCGGTTTCTTCATCTGGGATGCGTGGAACTCCTCGCGCCTGCCCGACATCATCGTGGCGCTCGCTTACATCGGCGTTGTCGGCTTCATGCTCGACAAGCTGGTGGCGGCGCTCGGCAAGGTCATCACCCGCGGCGCAGCGGCTAATTGAGAGGGCCAAAATTATGAACGCTTATTTGAAGCTCGATCACATCGACAAATATTTCGACAAGGGCGGCTCGCGCGCCGAGGTGCTGAAAGGCATCAACCTCACCATCGAAAAAGGCGAATTCGTCTCCGTCATCGGCCATTCCGGTTGCGGCAAATCCACCATGCTCAACCTCATCGCCGGGCTGACGAAAGTGTCTGCCGGTGCGGTGCTTCTCGAAAACCGGGAGGTCAACGAACCCGGCCCGGAACGCGCCGTCGTGTTCCAGAACCACAGCCTGCTGCCCTGGCTTTCGGTCTATGAAAACGTCAATCTCGCCGTGGAAAAAGTGTTCCGCAACACCAAGACACGGGCCGAGCGGCACGACTGGGTCATGCGCAATCTCGATCTCGTGCAGATGGCCCATGCAAAAGACAAGAAACCGTCTGAAATTTCCGGCGGCATGAAACAGCGCGTCGGCATTGCCCGCGCGCTCGCCATGGAGCCGAAAATCCTGCTGCTGGACGAGCCTTTCGGCGCGCTGGACGCGCTGACCCGCGCCCACCTTCAGGATGCGGTGATGGAAATCCACGCCCGGCTCGGCAACACCATGGTCATGATCACCCATGATGTGGACGAGGCGGTGCTGCTCTCCGACCGTATCGTGATGATGACCAACGGTCCCGCCGCCCATACCGGCGAAGTGCTGGAGGTGCCGCTGCCGCGCCCGCGCAACCGCATCGAGCTCGCATCCGACAAGACCTACCTCAAATGCCGCGAAGCCGTGCTGAAGTTCCTTTACGAACGTCACCGCTTCGTCGAAGCTGCGGAGTAACGCCCATGACGCAAAAACTCGTCATCATCGGCAATGGCATGGCGCCGGGGCGCATGTTGGAAAACCTGTTCGAAACCGCTCCCGGACTTTACGACGTCACCATTTTCAACGCCGAGCCGCGCGTCAATTACGACCGCATCATGCTCTCGCCGGTGCTCTCAGGCGAAAAGAGCTATGAAGACATCGTCATCCACAATGACGAATGGTATGCGGCTAACAATGTGACCTTGCACAAGGGCGCGAAGGTCACCGGTATCGACCGCGACAGGAAGACCGTGACCAGCGAAAACGGCATCACGGTTTCCTACGACAGGCTGGTGATCGCCACCGGCTCCTTGCCCTTCATCATCCCCGTTCCCGGCCATCAGTTGCCTGGTGTGCTTGCCTATCGCGATCTCGACGATGTGACGAAGATGTTGGAAATCGCCGAGGGCAAAGGCCGCGCCATCGTCATCGGCGCGGGTCTTCTCGGACTGGAAGCGGCTTACGGCCTGAAGCGTCAGGGCATGGATGTCACCGTCATCCACCTGATGCCAACGATCATGGAGCGCCAGCTCGATCCGGCAGCGGCTTATCTCTTAGAAAAGGCGCTGAACGAGCGCGGCATCGACATCATCACCAAGGCCAACACCAAGTGCATTCTGGGTGAGGAGAAGGTCGAAGGAATCGAGCTGGAAGACGGCCGCGTCATAAAAGGCGACATGGTGGTGATGGCTGTCGGCATTCGCCCCGCCTCCGGTCTCGCCAAGGAGGCCGGCATCGCCGTCAATCGCGGCATCGTGGTGGATGACGGCATGATGACGTCGGACGCCTCGATCTATGCGCTCGGCGAATGCGCCGAACATCGCGGCATGTGCTATGGCCTCGTTGCGCCGCTTTATGAATCGGCCCGCGTGCTGGCGGACCGGCTGTGCGGCGGTTCGGCCGAATATCACGGCTCCGTCACCAATACCAAGCTGAAGGTCACCGGCATCAACCTGTTTTCCGCCGGTGATTTCGCCGAAGGCGACGACCGGGAGGAGATCGTGCTGCGTGATGCCACCGCCGGCGTCTACAAGCGCCTGATCCTCAAGGAAAACCGCATCATCGGCGCGGTTCTTTATGGCGAGACGGCGGATGGGTCGTGGTTCTTCGACCTTATGAAGAAATCGACCGATATTTCCGCCATGCGCGAAACCCTGATCTTCGGCCAGGCCTATCAGGGAGGGTCTCCGCTGGACCCTATGGCGGCCGTTGCAGCCTTGCCGGATGATGCGGAAATCTGCGGCTGCAACGGCGTCTGCAAGGGCAAGATCACCTCGGCCATCACCTCCAAGGGGCTGGCTTCTCTCGACGATGTGCGCGCCCACACCAAGGCGTCCGCCTCCTGCGGCAATTGCACCGGCCTTGTCGAGCAGCTGATGACGCTGACGCTTGGCGACAGCTACAACCCCGCTGCCGTGCAGCCCATGTGCAAATGCACCGATCTCGGCCATGACGATGTGCGCCGTCTCATCAAGGCCAAGGGGCTGAAGACCATTCCCGCCGTGATGCAGGAACTGGAATGGAAAACCTCCTGCGGCTGCGCCAAGTGCCGGCCGGCGCTCAATTATTATCTCGTCTGCGATTTTCCGGATGAATATGCCGACGATTATCAGTCGCGTTATATCAATGAGCGTGTCCACGCCAATATTCAGAAGGACGGCACCTATTCCGTCGTTCCGCGCATGTGGGGCGGCGTCACATCCTCCTCCGAACTGCGGGCGATTGCAGATGTGGTCGACAAGTTCGAAATCCCGATGGTGAAGGTGACCGGCGGCCAGCGTATCGACCTCCTCGGCATCGAGAAGGAGGATTTGCCGGCGGTCTGGGCCGATCTCGGCAAGGCCGGTTTCATTTCCGGTCAGGCCTATGCCAAGGGGCTGCGCACCGTAAAGACCTGTGTGGGCGAACAATGGTGCCGCTTTGGCACGCAGGATTCCACCGGCCTTGGCATCCGCATCGAAAAATTCATGTGGGGCTCGTGGACGCCCGCCAAGTTGAAGCTCGCCGTCTCTGGCTGTCCGCGCAACTGCGCGGAGGCCACCTGCAAGGATATCGGCGTCATTTGCGTCGATTCCGGTTTCGAAATCCACTTCGCCGGTGCCGCCGGTCTCGATATCAAGGGCACGGAGGTGCTCGGTCTTGTCAAAACCGAGGATGAGGCGCTGGAGCATATCGTGGCGCTGACGCAGATGTATCGCGAACAGGCGCGCTATCTCGAGCGCATCTACAAATGGGCCAAGCGCATCGGTTACGACGAAATCCGCCGCCAGATCATGGACGATGCGGGCAAGCGTCGGGCCTATTTCGACCGCTTCGTCTTCAGCCAGAAATTCGCGCAGGTCGATCCCTGGTCCGAACGCGTGTCCGGCCACGATAAGCATGAATTCAAACCCATGGCGGCAATCGGTTTCAGTGAGGCGGCGGAGTGAGAACGATGAACAGCAACTGGATCGATATTGGCGACATCTCCGACATTCCGCTGCGCGGCGCACGTTGCGTGAAAACGCCGATGGGCAAGATCGCCGTATTCCGCACGGCGGAAAATCAGATCTTCGCGATTGAGGATCATTGCCCGCACAAGGGCGGGCCGCTGTCTCAGGGCATCGTGCATGGGGTGTCGGTGACATGTCCCTTGCATAATTGGGTCATTTCGCTGGAAACGGGCAAGGCGCTGGGGCGGATGAAGGTGAGGTGAAGACCATACCCGTCCGCAATCTGGATGGACGACTCTCAATTGCGCTTGAAACCTTGATGATTGCGGCGGAGTGAATTGCGATGGCAGCGGCGTTACCCCCCTCTGTCCTGCCGGACATCTCCCCCTCAAGGGGGGAGATCAATCGCGGCACAAACTTCCATTCACAACTGGCGTCGTCGCCGGTGGAGAGGGAACGGGGAGCCATCCGCTTGGCGATCTCCCCCCTTGAGGGGGAGATGTCCGGCAGGACAGAGGGGGGTAACAGCCACGCACTGAGAGGGCAAACCCATGCCCACTGAAACAAAAACCACCTGTCCTTATTGCGGCGTCGGCTGCGGCGTTATCGCCACCGTCAATGATAATGGCGTCGTTTCCGTCAGGGGAGATCAGGACCACCCCGCCAATTTCGGAAGACTATGTTCCAAAGGTTCGGCTCTGGCTGAGACCATCGACCTCGACGGTCGCTTGCTCCACCCTGAAATCAGCGGCAGGCGGGCGGCATGGGACGGAGCGCTTGACCTCGTCGCTTCCCGGTTTTCTCAAGCCATCGCCGAACACGGACCGGACTCCGTTGCCTTTTACGTCTCCGGCCAATTGCTGACGGAGGATTATTATCTCGCCAACAAGCTGATGAAGGGTTTCATCGGTTCGGCCAATATCGATACCAATTCAAGGCTCTGCATGTCGTCTTCCGTCGCCGGCCATCGCCGTGCCTTCGGGGCCGATACGGTGCCGGGCACCTATGAGGACATGGAGCTTGCCGATCTGGTGATCCTCACCGGTTCCAATCTCGCCTGGTGCCATCCGGTGCTTTACCAAAGGCTTGCGGCGGCAAAGGTCGCGCGGCCGGAAATGAAAGTCGTCGTTATCGATCCGCGCCGGACGATGAGCGCCGATATTGCCGACATGCACCTCGCCATTCGCCCGGATGGGGATGTGGCGCTGTTTACCGGCCTGCTGGCGCATCTTTCCGATAGTCCCGCAATCGATCGCGGTTATGTGGGAAACCATACGGTCGGTTTTGATGCTGCGATGAGGGCAGCAACCGGGCACAGCCTGCCGGAGATCGCCGAGGCGACCGGCCTGACAGTCGCCGAACTGATTTCATTCTACGAATTGTTCGAACGCACTGAAAAGACCGTCACCTGTTACAGTCAGGGCGTCAACCAGTCGCAGAGCGGCACGGACAAGGTCAACGCCATCATCAATTGCCACCTTGCCACCGGCCGCATCGGCAGGCCGGGCATGGGGCCGTTTTCGCTGACCGGCCAGCCGAATGCCATGGGTGGACGCGAAGTCGGTGGACTGGCCAACATGCTGGCCGCCCATATGGCCATTGAAAGCGCCGAAGACCGTGATCGTGTGCAGCGTTTCTGGGCTTCACCCGCCATTGCGCAAAAGCCCGGCCTGAAAGCGGTTGATATGTTCAGGGCCGTGGCCGAAGGCCGCATCAAGGCGCTGTGGATCATGGCTACCAACCCGGTCGTTTCCATGCCGGATGCCGGTGCAGTCGAGGCGGCCATCAAGGCCTGTGCCTTTGTCGTGGTATCCGATGTCATGGCCGGTACAGACACGGCCCGTCATGCCCATGTGCTGTTGCCATCGCTCGGCTGGGGGAGAAAGACGGTACGGTTACCAACTCCGAACGGCGCATTTCCCGCCAGCGCGGCTTTCTCGATGCACCCGGCGAAGCAAAGGCCGACTGGTGGCAATTGGCGGAAGTGGGGAGGCGCATGGGTTTCGACGCCGCTTTCACTTACCGGCAACCATCCGAGATTTTTGTCGAACATGCGACTCTCTCCGGCTTCGAGAATGCCGGAAGCCGCGATTTCGATATCAGCGGGATCGACCGGCTCTCCTACGAAACGATGCCGCCCTTTCAATGGCCGAAAGCCCGGCCCGGCGAGATTGCCGTTACCCGCTTTTTCGCGGATGGCCGTTTTTATCATGCCGATGGCAAGGCGCGGTTCATCGCCACCGCTTTGCCGCAGACCGGCAGAACATCGCCGGACTATCCGCTGACGCTGAATACCGGCCGCATTCGCGATCAATGGCACACCATGACCCGCACGGGCAAAAGCGCCCGGCTTACCGCCCATATCGCCGAACCCTTCGCCGAACTTCACCCCCACGATGCGAAGGCATTGGGAATTGAAAGCGCCGATCTGGTGGAGCTGGAAAGCCCGCATGGCAAGGTTCTGCTGCGTGCGCTGGTCAGCGAAAGGCAGGCGCGCGGCTCGGTCTTTGCGCCGATGCACTGGAACGATCAGTTCGCCTCGCGGGCGCGGATCGATATGGTTGTGGCTCCGGTAACGGACCCGCATTCCGGCCAGCCCGCCTCGAAAAACATGGGCGTGAAGGCGACACGGTTCGAGGCCAAGGCCTATGGTTTCGCCATCTCCCGCACGCGGCCCGTTGCGCCGGATTGTGCGTACTGGGCCATCGCCAAGGCGGATGGCGGCTATCGCATGGAGCTTGCTTTCGAAGAAGAACCGCAGGACTGGACGCGCTGGGCGCGGCAGGTCTTCGGCATAGATGTCCGGATCGAGCCGCTGGGTTACAGCGACCGGCAGACCGGCGATTTGCGCCTTGCCTTCTTCGACGGCGAAACGCTGCTGGTGGCGCTGTTCGTCGCCAGAGAGCCGGTGGCCGTTGCCCGCAACTGGGCGATTTCACAACTGAACGAACGCCATGAGGATTTGCACATGCGTTTTGCGCTGGTCGCCGGTCGTCCGGGAGCCGGTCGGGCCGATCCGGGCGCGACTGTCTGCTCCTGCTTCAATGTCGGGGTGAACCAGATCACGGCCGCCATCCGCGATGGCTGCCACAGCGTCGAAGCCATCGGCAAGGCGCTGAATGCCGGGACCAATTGTGGCTCCTGCCGCGCTGAAATCAGGGGGATCATCGATGGATGCCTTAAAACCGCAGCGGAATGAACCGGCCCGCATGGAGAAGCTCGCCAAGTTGCCAGTCTTCTGGGGGCTCGAGGGCAAGCGCGTGGTGTTAGCGGGTGGATCGGACGGTGCCGTGTGGAAGGCGGAACTGCTGCTGGCCTGCGGGGCGGAACTTCATCTCTATTGCGAGGAAAGCGAGCTTGCGGAAAGCTTTGCGGCGCTCTTCGCAAAAAGCACGATGCTGACATGGCATGACCGTTTGTGGGGTGCGGATATTTTCAAAGGTGCGGAACTGGCGCTGGCGGATTGCGAAACCGATGCGGAAGCCGGAAGATTTTACGATGCCGCGCGTGCGGCCGGCGTTCCGGTCAACGTCATCGACAAGCCGGAATTCTGCCAGTTCCAGTTCGGCTCCATCGTCAATCGCTCGCCGGTGGTGGTGTCGATTTCCACGGATGGTGCCGCACCCATTCTGGCGCAGGCCATCCGCCGGCGCATCGAAACCCTGTTGCCGCTTTCGCTGAAGGATTGGAGTGCACTTGCCCAGACGATCCGCGAGCGCGTCAACCTGCGGCTCGTTCCCGGTTCGGCGCGGCGGTCTTTCTGGGAAAAATTCGTTGATCGGGCGTTTACCGAAAGGCTGGATGAGGGAAGTGAAGAACGGCTGCTCACGGATATCGGAACACAGGCCGGGCGAGGGGGATCGGGTCGCGGCCTTGTGACGCTTGTTGGTGCTGGACCGGGCGATGCAGAACTGTTGACACTGAAAGCGGTGCGCGCCCTGCAGGCGGCTGATGTCATCCTGTTCGATGATCTCGTCTCGGCTGAGGTGCTGGAGCTGGCGCGGCGTGAGGCCAAGCGCATGCTTGTCGGCAAGCGCGGCGGCCGGGAAAGCTGCAGGCAGGAGGATATCAACGAGATGATGATCCGTCTCGCCAAGGCTGGAAAACGGGTAGTGCGGCTGAAATCCGGCGATCCGATGATTTTCGGGCGCGCCGGCGAGGAGATCGCCGCGCTGGAAGCCGAAAATATCCCGGTCGAAGTCGTGCCAGGCATCACGGCTGCAAGCGCCATGGCTTCGCGCCTCGGTGTCTCACTGACGCATCGTGACCACGCGCAGTCGGTCCGATTCGTCACCGGACATTCCCGACAGGGAAAGCTGCCGGACAATATCGACTGGAAATCGCTTTCAGATCCCTCGATAACCACTGTCTTTTATATGGGCGGGCGAACCGCGGCCGAGATCCAGTCTTCCTTGCTTGCGCACGGCATGCCTGCCTCAACGCCCGTTGCCGTCATGATTTCTGTTAGCCGTTCAAACGAACAGCGCTGGTGTGGTTCGCTTGCGCAACTGGCTGCGGCAATTACGAGGCTGGGCGTGAACGAACCGGTGCTGATCGGCATCGGCGATGCGTTTGGTGCCGTGTCCTCAATGTTTTCCGGTGCCGGCACGCAGGAGCCGGTATCTGCGCCAATTCAAAAGCCGGCTAACAAGCTTGCCGGGTAATGCGGGTGCGCCGTTTGCGTATGTCCACAAGTCGGTCGCTATCGCCCCCTATAAAACCGTCCCTTGACATTGGTTTTTCGTTCGCTCTTCAATGAAACGAAAAAATTGAAAGAGGAGGGAGGGTGAAATGCTGCTTACACCGCGTCAGGATGAAATCGTTGCACTGGCAAAAGCGAACGGGCGGGTGCTGGTCGATGAATTGGCCGCGCGGTTTTCGGTGACCCCCCAGACAATCCGCAAGGACCTCAACGATCTGTGCGACACGCGCGTGCTGACGCGCATCCATGGCGGCGCACTTTTCCCAAGCGGCAACGAAAACGTCAAATACGAGGCGCGCCGCGCTATCGCCTCTTCTGAAAAGCAGGCGATCGGGGCCGCTGCCGCTGCCCTCATCCCCAACAACTCTTCCCTTTTCATCAATATCGGCACCACGACAGAGGCGGTGGGTGAAGCGCTGGCGGACCATCACGAGCTGATGGTCATTACCAATAACATTAATGTTGCCAACAGGTTGCGGGTTTTCCCGGGCATTGAAGTGGTGATCGCCGGCGGCGTCGTGCGGGGTTCCGATGGTGGTATCGTCGGCGAGGCGGCGGTGGATTTCATCCGCCAGTTCAAGGTCGATTTCGCCGTTATCGGCGTGTCGGCCATTGATGAGGACGGCGCCCTGCTGGATTTCGACTTTCGCGAGGTCAAGGTCGCGCAGGCGATCATCTCCAACGCCCGCCACGTCATTCTGGTGTCGGATTCGCTGAAATTCGAGCGCACGGCACCGGTGCGCATCGGCCATCTGTCGCAGGTGCACACCTTCATCACCGATCATTGTCCGGTCGATTCGATCCGATCCATCTGTGCCGATCACGATGTTCGGCTGATCGAAACAGAGGCGCGTGAGCCCTGATCTGCCACCACCGGAATTTCGTTTGACATTCGTTTTATCTTCGAATTAGATGGCCATGCTTTCAATATATCGATGGGGAGAGCGTCGATGAAAGCGCGGGAGGGTCCATGTTTGACGAGGCAATCCACGATATTTTCGTGATCGGCGGCGGCATCAATGGCTGCGGCATTGCGCGTGACGCCGTCGGCAGGGGCTATTCCGTCGCACTTGCGGAAATGAACGATTTTGCCTCCGGCACCTCGTCCGCCGCCACCAAGCTCATCCATGGCGGTTTGCGTTATCTCGAACATTACGAGTTTCGTCTGGTTCGCGAAGCGCTGATGGAACGGGAAGTGCTCTGGGCCATGGCGCCGCACATCATCTGGCCGATGCGTTTCGTGCTGCCGTTCCAGAAGGGCGGCGTGCGCCCGGCTTGGCTCGTGCGTCTCGGGCTTTTTCTTTACGACAATCTCGGCGGCCGCAAGCTTCTGCCTGCCACCCGCTCACTCGATCTGCGCCGTGATCCAGCCGGAAAACCGCTAAAACCGGTTTTTGCCAAGGCTTTCGAATATTCCGACGGCTGGGTGGACGATGCCCGGCTGGTGGTGCTGAACGCCCGGGACGCGGCCGATCGCGGCGCCCTGATCCTCAACCGCACGCAGGTCGTTTCGGCGCGGCGCGAAGGCGCCTTCTGGCGGGTCGAAACAAAAAGTGCGGCCGGAGAAACCGCGACCTATCGGGCGCGCATGCTGGTGAATGCCGCCGGCCCTTGGGTGGACAAGGTTCTGGCGTCGACGTTCGGCAAGAACAATGTCCACAATGTTCGCCTCGTGCAGGGCAGCCATATCATCGTGCGCAGGAAGTTTTCCGATCCGCGCGCCTATTTTTTCCAGAATCCGGACGGCCGCATCATCTTCGCCATCCCTTATGAACAGGACTTTACGCTGATCGGTACGACGGATCGCGACTATACCGCCGACCCCCGTGCTGTTAAGATCAGCGATGAGGAGATCAGCTATCTTTGCAGCGCGGCGAGCGAATATTTCGCTGAGCCGGTCACGCCGGCCGATATCGTCTGGACCTATTCCGGCGTGCGGCCGCTGTTTGATGACGGCGCATCGAAAGCGCAGGAAGCGACCCGCGATTATGTGCTGAAAACCGAAGGGGCTGAAGGCGAAGCGCCGCTCCTCAATATCTTCGGCGGCAAGCTCACCACCTATCGGCGGCTTGCCGAACATGCTCTTGAAAAAATCGGCGAGGCGCTGGGTGAAAAGGGCTCGCCATGGACGGCAGGTTCGCATTTGCCAGGCGGGAACTTCGGTGCCGAGGCCTATGCCAAAGAGGTTACGGCACTGCGGTCGCGTTATCCTTTCCTTGATGAGCGTCACGCCCAGCGGCTTGTCCGCTGCTACGGGACGGACGCGGCAGCGATGATCGGCAATGCAAGCGAGAAGGCGGCACTGGGCCGGCATTTCGGCGGTACGCTTTATGAGACCGAGGTGCGCTGGCTGATGGCGCGGGAGTGGGCGCTGACGGCGGAGGACATTCTGTGGCGTCGCACCAAGCAGGGGCTCTTTTTAACCCCGAAGACGTGCGCGGGCTGGAGGATTATATCGAAGACATTGCAGGTGAACGCTTGAAGGCAATCTGACGATCCGGACGAAAAGCGGAGGAGGCTTTGGATCACCATGCTTGAATTGCGAAACGTCTCGAAGATGGCCGGCGGTGAATATCACATTCACCCGACCGATCTGACGTTGCAGCGCGGAAGCCTGAACGTCCTGCTTGGACCGACACTTTCGGGCAAGACGACGCTCATGCGGCTGATGGCCGGGCTGGACAAGCCAAGCGGCGGTGCGATCTTTTTCAACGGCGAGGATGTGACGGGCTGGCCGGTGCAGAAACGTAACGTCGCCATGGTCTATCAGCAGTTCATCAATTATCCGGCGCTCAGCGTTTACGAAAACATCGCCTCGCCGATGCGTGTCGCCGGCAAGGATCAGGCGACAATCGACAGGGAGGTCAGAAAAGCCGCCGAGCTTTTAAAGCTGACGCCTTATCTTGATCGCACACCGCTCAATCTTTCGGGTGGCCAGCAACAGCGCACGGCGCTTGCCCGCGCCATCGTCAAGAATGCCAATCTGGTGCTGCTCGACGAGCCGCTGGCCAATCTTGACTACAAGCTGCGCGAGGAATTGCGTGAGGAATTGCCGCGCATCTTTGCGGAATCCGGCGCGATCTTCGTTTATGCCACCACCGAACCCTCCGAGGCGCTGCTGCTTGGTGGCAATACGGCGACGCTCAACGAAGGGCGGGTGACGCAATTCAACCGCACGATCGAGGTTTACCGGCAGCCGGTTGATATCGTGACTGCCAAAATCTTCGCCGATCCGCCGCTCAACACCATCGAGGTCATCAAGACCGGTGATGCCTTCACCCGGGTGGACCGGGCCGTCGTCATGGTTCCGCAGCATCTTGCCACCTTGCCGGACGGGCCGTTGACCATCGCCTTCCAGCCGCATCATCTCTTCCCGCATCGCAAAGGGCAGGCAGCGCAGTCCCTCCGGGCGCGGACACTGATTTCGGAGATTGCCGGGTCGGAAAGTTTCGTCCACGTCGAATTTTCAGGCCAGCGCTGGGTCATGCTGGCGCAGGGCATTCACGACATCGAGCCGGATACGGAGATCGAGCTTTTTCTCGATACGCGGCACCTGATGGCTTTCGATGAAAACGGCCACGCCATCGGCGAAGCGGCTTGAGGGAGATCGATCATGGCACGCATCACGCTCGATCATATTCGCCATGCTTACAATGCCAAGGCGCAGGCGGCAGGCGACTACGCCCTGAAGGAAGTGCATCACGAATGGGAGGATGGCGGCGCCTATGCGCTGCTCGGTCCCTCCGGCTGCGGCAAGACCACCTTGCTCAACATCATTTCCGGGCTGCTGCGCCCCTCAGAGGGCCGCATCGCCTTTGACGGAACTGACGTCACCGATCTTGCGACCGAAGACCGCAACATTGCCCAGGTTTTCCAGTTCCCGGTCGTTTACGACACGATGACGGTTTACGACAATCTGGCCTTTCCGCTGCGCAACCGGCAGGTGCCGGAAGCCGAGGTCGACCGCCGCGTGCAGGAAATCCTGGAGATGACCGATCTTTCCGGCATGGCCAAACGCCGCGCGCGGGGACTGACGGCGGACCAGAAGCAGAAGATTTCGCTGGCGCGGGGACTGGTGCGATCCGACGTCAACGCCATTCTTTTCGATGAGCCGCTGACGGTGATCGATCCGCACATGAAATGGGTGCTGCGCTCACAGCTGAAACGCCTGCACCGCCAGTCCGGTTTCACCATGGTCTATGTCACCCACGATCAGACCGAAGCGCTGACCTTCGCCGACAAGGTGGTGGTCATGTATGACGGGCAGATCGTTCAGATCGGCACGCCTGCGGAACTCTTCGAGCGGCCGGGACACACTTTCGTTGGTTATTTCATCGGCTCTCCGGGCATGAACGTGCTGCCCGCCAGCATCGATGGCGCAACGGCAATGGTCGGTGGCCTTGGCGTGCCGCTTGCCGGTGTGCCGAAGCTTGACGGGAAGCAGCGGATCGAGATCGGTATCCGCCCGGAATTTGTGCGGCTGGAGCGGGGCGGCATGCCCATCACCGTCGACAAGGTGGAGGACATCGGCCGGCAAAAGATCGTTCGCGCCCGGTTTGCGGGCCAGAAGCTTGCGATCGTCGTGCCGGAAGAGGACGAAATTCCGGCGGAGGCGGGTGTTCGCTTCGATCCGGCCGCCATCGGTGTCTTTGCCGATTCCTGGCGCGTGAAGATGGGAGCCTGACCATGGAAAAGAGCTGGAACAACAGGGCATGGTTCTTGGTGCTGCCGGTGCTGGTGCTGGTTGCCTTTTCCGCCGTCATTCCCCTGATGACCGTCGTGAACTATTCGGTACAGGACACCTTTGGCAACAACCAGTTCTTCTGGGCGGGAACGCAATGGTTCGAGGAAATCCTAAGTTCTGATCGCTTCTGGAACGCTCTGGGGCGCAATCTGGTGTTTTCCGGCATCATATTGGCGATCGAAATTCCGCTCGGCATATTCATCGCACTCAAGATGCCGAAATCCGGCATCGGCGTTCCGGTCTGCCTCGTCACGATGGCGCTGCCGCTGCTGGTGCCTTGGAATGTTGTCGGCACGATCTGGCAGGTGTTCGGCCGCAGCGATATCGGACTGCTCGGTTATTACGCCAATCAGCTTGGGCTTGACTATAACTACGTCAACGATCCGGTCGACGCGTGGATTACGGTCATCATCATGGATGTGTGGCACTGGACAAGCCTTGTCGTGCTGTTGTGCTACGCCAGCCTCGTCTCCATTCCGGACGCCTATTATCAGGCGGCAAGGATCGATGGCGCGTCACGGTTTGCGGTGTTCCGGTACATCCAGCTGCCGAAGATGAAGCGGGTGCTGCTGATCGCCTTCCTGCTGCGCTTCATGGACAGCTTCATGATCTATACCGAGCCTTTCGTGGTTACCGGCGGCGGCCCCGGTAATTCCACAACCTTCCTGTCCATAGATCTCGTGAAGGTCGCGCTCGGCCAGTTTGACCTCGGGCCTGCGGCAGCCATGTCGCTGATCTACTTCCTCATCATCCTGCTGCTGTCCTGGGTGTTCTACACCGTAATGACCAGCCACGACGCGGAGACTTGAGACATGAGCGCCTCTGATGTCACCACAAGCGTGGAACGCAACGGCATCGGCAATCCGTCGGCGAGAGCGTCAGCGGCGGCCCTAGCCAGCCTTGCCGCGAATTCGCGCTCGCGCCGCCGCCATGGGCCATCGCGCTTTTCCTGGCTGGTGCCGACGATCTACATTATCCTTCTACTCGTTCCGATCTACTGGCTCATCAATATGAGCTTCAAGACGAATTCGGAAATCGTCTCATCCATGACGCTTTATCCGCACCAGCCAACGTTGCAGAACTACAGGACGATCTTCACGGATTCATCCTGGTATTCGGGTTACATCAATTCGATTACCTACGTCGTGATGAACATGGTGATTTCGGTCGCGGCAGCGCTTCCAGCGGCTTACGCCTTCTCCCGTTACCGTTTTCTGGGCGACAAGCACCTGTTCTTCTGGCTGCTGACCAACCGTATGGCACCGCCCGCCGTCTTCGCGCTTCCCTTCTTCCAGCTCTATTCGGCTTTCGGCCTGATCGACACGCATATTGCCGTGGCGCTGGCGCATTGCCTGTTCAACGTGCCGCTGGCGGTGTGGATTCTCGAAGGCTTCATGTCGGGCGTGCCCAAGGAGATCGACGAGACAGCCTATATTGACGGTTACTCCTTCCCGAAATTCTTCGTGAAGATCTTCATGCCGCTTATCGCCTCCGGTATCGGTGTCGCCTGCTTCTTCAGTTTCATGTTCTCATGGGTCGAGCTTCTGATCGCCCGCACGCTGACGACGACCGACGCCAAGCCGATTGCCGCGACCATGACGCGCACCGTTTCCGCCGCCGGCATGGACTGGGGGCTGCTTGCCGCCGCCGGGGTGCTGACGCTCATTCCGGGCGCGTTGGTGATCTGGTTCGTGCGCAATTACATCGCCAAGGGCTTTGCGCTGGGGAGGGTTTGACCATGACGAAGATGCCCGATTTTACCTGGATGGCCTGGACCTGGCAGACGGCGGCGTTTTTCGGCGCCATTGCCGTGCTGCTCGTCGGCATGTGGTTCTGGGAATATTTCTCACCCGGCGGCAACCCCCGCTTCGGCCTGCTGCGTTTCGAGACCACGCGCGGCGATCGGCTGTTCATTTCGTTGCTCGGCAGCGCCTTCATTCATCTCGCATGGCTCGGGCTGGTCGGCCCGAACCTGTGGTGGGCTCTCGCTCTATCCTTGGTCTACGCCGTCGGCGTTTTCCGTTTTGTCTAGAGCAGGAAAACGGTGCGGCGGAGGAAACCGCACCCGCAGACTTCATGCAATCGCAAACCCTTGGGAGGACTGACATGCGACGGCATCTGATGACGACGACGGCGGCCATGCTGCTGGCAATGACGGGTTCCGCTTTCGCCGGAATGGAGGAAGCAAAGCAGTTTCTGGACAAGGAAATCGGCGATATGTCGTCGCTTTCGCGTGCAGATCAGGAAAAGGAACTGCAATGGTTTATCGATGCCGCGAAACCTTTCGCCGGCATGGACATCAAGGTGGTTTCCGAATCCCTGACCACGCATGAATATGAATCCAAGGTTCTGGCGCCGGCCTTTACCGCCATTACCGGCATCAAGGTCACGCATGACATCATCCAGGAAGGTGACGTCGTCGAAAAAATCCAGACCCAGATGCAGACCGGCCAGAACCTTTATGACGGCTGGGTGAATGACAGCGACCTTATCGGCACGCATTGGCGTTACCAGCAGGTGCGCAACCTGACCGACTTCATGGCCAATGAGGGCAAGGACGTCACCAATCCCGGCCTCGACCTCAAGGATTTCATCGGCAGCGCCTTTACGACGGCGCCGGACAAGAAGCTCTACCAGCTTCCCGACCAGCAGTTCGCCAACCTTTACTGGTTCCGTTACGACTGGTTCAACGACGACAAGAACAAGGCCGATTTCAAGGCCAAGTACGGTTATGACCTCGGTGTTCCCGTCAACTGGTCGGCCTATGAGGATATCGCCGAATTCTTCACCGGCCGCGATGTCGGCGGCAAGAAGGTCTTCGGCCATATGGACTACGGCAAGAAGGACCCGTCACTCGGCTGGCGCTTCACCGATGCCTGGCTTTCCATGGCCGGCAACGGCGACAAGGGCCTGCCGAACGGTCTGCCTGTCGATGAGTGGGGCATCAAGGTTAACGACAAGTCGCAGCCGGTCGGCTCCTGCGTGGCGCGCGGTGGTGATACCAACGGTCCGGCCTCGGTCTATTCCATCGAGAAATATCTCGAATGGCTGAAGAAATATGCGCCGCCGGAAGCGCAGGGCATGACCTTCTCCGAATCCGGTCCGGTGCCGGCGCAGGGCAATATCGCCCAGCAGATCTTCTGGTACACGGCCTTTACCGCCGACATGGCCAAGCCCGGCCTGCCTGTCGTGAACGAGGACGGTTCGCCGAAATGGCGCGTCGCACCTTCGCCGCATGGGGTCTACTGGAAGGACGGCATGAAGCTCGGTTATCAGGACGTGGGCTCCTGGACGCTGATGAAATCCACCCCCGACGACCGTGCAAAGGCCGCATGGCTTTATGCGCAGTTCGTGACTTCGAAAACCGTTGACGTGAAGAAGAGCCATGTGGGTCTCACCTTCATCCGTGACTCTACCATTCATCACCAGAGCTTCACGGATCGGGCTTCCAAGCTGGGTGGTCTCATTGAGTTCTATCGTTCGCCGGCGCGCGTGCAATGGTCGCCGACCGGCACCAACGTTCCTGATTATCCGAAATTGGCACAGCTCTGGTGGCAGGCGATCGGCGATGCGTCGTCGGGTGCAAAAACCGCTCAGGCTGCGATGGACTCGCTCTGCGCCGAGCAGGAAAAAGTCATGGCCCGTATCGAGCGCGCCGGTGTGCAGGGCGATATCGGCCCGAAACTGGCGGAAGAACATGATATCGACTACTGGAACAAGGACGCCGTTTCGAAGGGCAATCTGGCGCCGCAGCTGAAGATCGCTAACGAAAAGGAAAAACCGGTCACCGTCAATTACGACGAACTGGTCAAAAGCTGGCAGAAGTAATGTCTGCGTGAAATCTTAAACCGGGGCGGCTCTGCCGCCCCGTCATTGCGTTTGAAAGGGAGTGACATAATGGGCGGTTATATTCTGGCGATCGATCAGGGGACGACATCGACAAGGTCGATGGTCTTTGATCGCGACATGCGGGTCATCGGTGTCGGACAGCGAGAATTTCCGCAGCATTTCCCGGCCTCCGGCTGGGTCGAACACGATGCCGAGGATATCTGGAGAAGCGTGCTCGAAACGATCCGGCTAGCGCTTGCCGATGCCGGTATCGCCGCTTCCGATATCGAGGCGATCGGCATCACCAACCAGCGCGAAACGACCGTGCTTTGGGATCGCAACACGGGCGAGGCGGTACACCGGGCGGTCGTCTGGCAGGATCGCCGTGCCGCTCCGATTTGCGAGGATCTGAAACGAAGGGGGCTGGAGCCGCTCTTTTCGAAAAAGACCGGTCTGCTGCTCGACCCCTACTTTTCCGGCACGAAGCTGAAATGGCTTCTCGACAGCGTCAGCGGCCTTCGCGAGAAAGCCGTGAAGGGTGAAATCTGCTTCGGCACAGTAGACAGTTTCCTGATCTATCGCCTCACCGGCGGTCGCCGCCATGTGACTGACGCGACCAATGCTTCGCGGACCCTGATCTACAATATCGAAGACAATGCCTGGGATGACGAGTTGCTGTCGATCCTTGACATTCCCCGCGCCATGCTGCCGGAGGTGCTGGATTGCGCCGCCGATTTCGGTGTAACCGACAAGTCGCTTCTGGGCGCGGAAATCCCGATACTCGGTGTGGCGGGCGACCAGCAGGCGGCCGTGATCGGTAATGCCTGCTTCGAACCGGGCATGATGAAATCGACCTACGGCACCGGCTGCTTTGCGCTTCTTAACACCGGCACCGACCGGGTGACTTCCACGAACCGGCTGCTGACGACGATTGCCTACCGTCTCGACGGTGTGACGACCTATGCGCTTGAAGGCTCGATCTTCATTGCGGGTGCGGCGGTGCAATGGCTGCGTGACGAGCTGGGCTTCATTTCGGTTGCCTCCGAAGTCAGCGCGCTCGCCGAAAAAGCCGATCCCAAGCAGCGGGTCTATCTGGTGCCGGCTTTCACCGGCCTCGGCGCTCCCTATTGGGATGCGGAGGCGCGGGGCGCAATTTTCGGCCTGACGCGCGGCACCGGACCTGCGGAATTTGCCCGCGCGGCGCTGGAAAGCGTTGCCTATCAGACTTTTGATCTGCTGGACGCCATGCGCAAGGACTGGGCGGGCGACAATGGCAAGACGGTGCTGAGGGTCGATGGCGGTATGGTCGCCTCCGACTGGACCATGCAGCGGCTGGCCGACGTTCTCGCCGCGCCGGTGGACCGGCCGGTGTTTCTGGAAACGACCATTCTGGGTGCGGCATGGCTCGCAGCTTCGCGCGCCGGCATCTGGCCAGATCGTGAAGCCTTCGCCGCCCATTGGAAACGCGACCGCCGTTTCAATCCCGATATGGATGAGACGGAGCGGAAAAACGCCATCGTCGGCTGGCGGGATAGCGTCGGCCGCTGCCTGTCGCGGCGGGAAGACTGACAGAATTTAAACGAAACTGCCCGGTGCGATGCTCTTGCTGGAAACCAGATCGGAAAGGGCGCGCACCAGTTTCGTGTCCGTGCCCTTGCTGGGCTGTAGCACGAATTCCACGTCTTCGAGCGCCGGCAGCACGTCCGCCGCAATCTCCTTGAGACCGGCGGGCGCCATGCTGCGCGGTTGCACCAGAATGCCCATGCCCGCCCTTGCGGCAGCGGTCAATCCACTGAGACTGCCGCAGGTGCAGACGATGCGCCACGCAAGACCGGCCCGGTCCAACGCCTCCTGCGCCGCCTTTCTCGTAATGCTCGGGGGCGGAAAGGCGATCAGCGGCAGGGCGTCTGGCTGGCTCAGCATCCGCTCCGGGTCACGCGCCAGCCAGACCAGCGGTTCGCGGTAAAGGAAGTGACCGAGCTTGTCGCCAAGGCGACGCTTGGCGAGCACGACATCCAATTCGCCATTATCCTGCATCTGGTAAAGCACGCCGCTCAGCGACACTGTCAGTTCCAGATCCACGAGGGGATAAAGGCGGATGAATTCTTCCAGAATGGCCGTCAGCCGGCTGGCGACGAAATCCTCCGATACGCCGAGCCTTAAGCGCCCGCGCAGGCGGTTTTCGCTGAACAGCGATGAGACCTTGCTGTCGATCTCCAGCATATTGCGGGCGTAACCGAGGAGCGCCTCGCCTTCGCCCGTCAGCTTTACCTGATGGGTGCTGCGCGCAATCAGCCGGCGGCCAAGTGCCGCCTCCAGCCGTTGAATATGCTGGCTGACGGTGGACTGGCCGATACCCAGCCGCTCTGCAGCCAGCGTGAAACTGCCGGTTTGCTGAAGCATGACGAAGCTGGCAAGATGTTGAAGGTTCAGCATTTATCTCAAATCGCGATAACTGTTAATCTTTGCATCCGAATTCATGATGAGCGATAGTAGCGCGCGTTTCAAGCAAAACCGATATGCCGGAAAGACTTCCCATGACCCGCTTCCTGCCCGACCGCTTCACCATGATGCTGGTTGCCACCGTGATTTTGGCCTCGTTTCTACCCATCAGCGGAGAGCCTGCGGACTATTTCGGACTTGCGACGAAGCTGGCGATCGCATTGCTGTTCTTTCTGCACGGCGCCCGGCTTTCGCGGGATGTGGTGATTGCCGGTATCCTGCACTGGCGCCTGCATCTGGCAATCCTTCTCGTCACCTTCGGCCTTTTCCCGCTGCTGGGTGTGGCGATCGGCTTCATTCCCGAGAGTATTCTGCCGGCGCCGCTCTATATGGGCGTCCTGTTTCTCTGCGTCCTGCCGTCAACGGTGCAATCGTCGATCGCCTTCACATCCATGGCAGGCGGAAACGTGCCTGCCGCAATCTGTTCGGCCTCTGCATCGAATATTTTCGGCATGTTCCTGACGCCGCTGCTGGTCGGTCTGCTGTTTGCTGTCGGCGGTCATGGCGGCGGATTCTCGCTGGATGCTTTCCTGCAGATCTTCCTGCAGCTGCTTCTTCCCTTCATTGCCGGCCAGGTGCTGCAGCCGTGGATCGGCGACTGGATCAGGGCGCGCAAGAAATTGCTGTCTCCGGTTGATCGCGGCTCCATCCTGATGGTCGTTTATCTCGCCTTCTCCGATGCCGTGATCGAAGGCATCTGGCAGACGTTTTCACTGCGCGACATCGGCGTGGTCATCGCCATCAATATCGTGCTTCTGGCGCTTGTTCTGTGCGTGACGATGTTCGGCAGCCGGGCGCTCGGTTTCGACAAGGCGGATGAAATCACCATCACCTTCTGCGGATCAAAGAAGAGCCTTGCCAGCGGCGTGCCCATGGCGGGCGCCATCTTTGCGGGCCAGAGCATCGGCGCAATCGTCCTGCCGATCATGCTTTTCCACCAGATCCAGCTGATGGTCTGCGCGGTGCTGGCCCAGCGTTACGCTCGCAAGGCCCATGAAAAAGCGGCCATATCGGAGGCGGCGGCTACAGAAGGCGTGGTCGTCTCCACTCGCTGAAGGGCAAATCTTCACCAAATAAAAACGGCCCCATGACGGGGCCGTTCGTTTGATATCCGGATCGGCTTAGTTGACCTGGGCCGGCGTGATCTGTGCTTCGATCGTCTTTGGCGCATCGGCGCTGTCGGACGAGATCGCGATACGGCGCGGTTTCATGGCTTCCGGGATGTTGCGGACGAGATCAATGTGAAGCAGGCCATTCTTCAGGGAAGCGGTCTGGACTTCGACGTGATCGGCCAGCTGGAAGCGGCGCTCGAAAGCGCGTGTGGCAATGCCGCGATACAGGAACTCGCCCTCGGACGACTTCTCATCTGCGGCCTTCTCGGCCTTCACCGTCAGCGTATTGGCACGGGATTCGATGCTGAGTTCGGTTTCATCGAAGCCGGCAACGGCCATGGTGATGCGATAGGCGTTTTCACCTGTCCGCTCGATATTATACGGCGGATAGGACTGGGCCTGTTCGGGCTGGCCGAGGCCGTCGAGCATCGAGAAGAGACGGTCGAAACCGACGGTGGAGCGATAGAGGGGGAAAAATCGACGTGACGCATGGTGTCCTCCTTATGAAGCGACTGTTTGCGGTTGAGCCCGGCGTCCCGTTCTGGCAACGGCCGGACATATGGCGCGGTCCCGTTCTGGCGACCGCATGAATGAGATGGGAATGGCTTGCCGCCGCGTCAAGGGGGTGCATCAAGGGCGAAAAGGCGAATGGCAAGATGAACCATGGCTGAACGTCGGGTTCCGGCATCGTTCAGTTTGGGAGCCATAAAACTTCGGTCATCGGAGACATTCTCCGTGGACAGAAGCAATAACGTCCCTTCTTCTTCTGTCTTACTGGCCGGAACCGCGACTGCTTTAACCGACGGTTCCGGCAATTTTTTCTTTGACCTTCGCTCGCGGTGGACCTATCCCGAAAAGGCATGACAGCCGGAAAAGACCGATGATCGAAGCCACATTGCGCGAGAGCGAAGACAACCCGGTTCCCGGCAACCATACCGTCGGTTATTTTACCGGCCATGGCGGCAAACAGCTTCGATATGCGATCTTCCGCGCCAGCCGGCACATTGCGCGCGGAACCGTCGTTCTGCTGCATGGCCGGAACGAATGTATCGAGAAATATTTCGAAACGGTCGGCGATCTGACGGCCATGGGTTTCTGGGTCGCGACCTTCGACACACGCGGGCAGGGCGGCTCCGAAAGGCTGTTGAAGAAGCCGGGTGCGGGGCATGTGCGGCGGTTTTCCGACTATCAGCGGGACATAAGCCTTTTCCTCGAGCAGGTGGTGCTGCCGGATACGCGGTTGCCGTTTTTCATGATCGCGCATTCCACCGGTGCGCTCGCAGCGCTTGCCTCTGCGCCCGGGCTTTCGAACCGCATTGACCGGCTGGTTCTCTGTTCACCCTTTATCGAGCTGGACAGCCAGCAATCCATTCCTTCGCCCGTTATCCGCCTGGTCGCAACGTCCTTAAGCCTTTTGGGTCTTGGAAAGATTCAGCTGGGCAGGGATCAGCGTGAACGGGATTTCGACGGCAACCCGCTGACCTCTGACGCCAGACGTTTTGCGAGAAACCTTGCACTGCACCGTCAATTTCCGGAACTGTTCATCGGCGCGCCGACGGCGCGATGGGTCTATGAGGCGCTGAAGGCCATGGGGCGGGTGACCCCTCAGGAGCATCTGACGAACATAGCCATTCCAACTCTTATTCTCGCGCCGATGCTGGATACGATCACGCCTTATAAGGCGCAGGAAGAGCTATCGCGCAATTTCCGCGCAGCGCAGCTTCTTCCCATAACCGGTGCGCGCCACGAATTGCTGCATGAGCGCGACGTTTTCCGCAAACAGGCGCTGGCCGCCATCGACGCTTTTTTCGCGCCAGAATGATGTGCCTATAGCTTCGAGAGAATGGCGAGTGCCTGTTCGTGCACGGCTTTCGAGCCAGCGGCCAGAATGCGCCCGCCATTTTCCGGACGCCCGCCATCCCAGGTGGTCATGATGCCGCCAGCCTGCTCAACCACGGGAATGAGCGCACCGACATCATAGGGCTTCAGGCCGGATTCGATCACCAGATCGACATGACCGGCGGCGAGCAGGCAATAGGCGTAACAATCCACCCCGTAACGGAAGAGGCGGACCTGTTCCTCCACCTTTTCATAAAAAGGCTTTTCTTCTGCGGTGAAGATATGGGGGTCGTGGTGAACAGCACCGCATCCGAGAGCGAAGCACAGTCACGCGTGCGGATCTTGCGTTCGCCGTCAGGCCCGAAATACCAGGCCGCTTCGCCATCGGCAAAATAACGCTCCCGGGTGAAGGGCTGCTCCATGATGCCCATTGTGGCGCGGCCGGCCGACTGGAACCCGATCAGGGTACCCCAGACGGGCACGCCGGAAATGAAGGCGCGGGTGCCGTCAATCGGATCGATAACCCAGATATGCTCGCGGTCGAGGCCGACATTGCCGTGTTCTTCGCCCAGAATGCCATGCTGCGGGAAACGCGCCTCGATAAGGGCGCGAATGGCGCTTTCGGCCGCCTGATCACCTTCCGTCACGGGATCATAACCACCATCCTGCTTGTTGGTGACGGCAATGCCCATACGGAAGCGGGGAAGCGTTTCAGCGCTGGCTGCATCGGCAAGTTTGAAGAAGAAATCCCGGTCGGGCAGCATGCGAAACCTCATTACCTGAACGATTGAGCCTGAACTGTGTGGCAAGATGCATAGACCGGAATCACATCCGCCGTCCACTCGTACGGATGCCGGAACGACGGTTTCCATATTTTCGGCATAAGCCTAAAAAATATGCATAAAATAAAATGATTGACAATTGTGCATCTAGTGCTTAGCGTCAGGTCACAGTCTTTGACTGTAAATACCCTCCTTGGGTGTTTCCTCCCTAGACTTGACCGCGCCAAGGCGCGGTTTTTTTTGGCCGGCACGCGGCCAGGATGTCTTGAACAGAGATCTGAAATATCGGGGAATTCGGCGTTATTCGGCGGCGAGCGAGGTCTCGATCGCGTAATCCGAAACGAAGGCGCCGAGCTGGCGCATGAAGATTTCAAGCGATGCCTGGATGGCCGGGAAATCGGCTTTTTTCGAAAGCGTCTTTTCATCGACGTAAAGCGCGCGGTTGACCTCGATCTGCAGCGCGTGGAGAGAGCGGATCGGCCGCCCGTAATGTTCGGTGATGAAACCGCCGGCATAGGGCTTGTTGCAGACCGCGATGAAACCCAGTTCCTCGAGAAAATGCAGGGCAGCGCGGGAAACTTCCTGGGAAGCGCTGGTGCCGTAACGGTCGCCGATAATCACGTCCGGCCGCAGGTTCGAGCCGGCGACCCGGATATTGCCCGGCATCGAATGGCAATCGATCAGGACCGCCATGCCGAAATTGGCGTGGGTGCGGGAGAGAAGCCTGCGCAGGCAGGCGTGGTAGGGTTTGTAGATCGTCTCGATGCGCGACAGCGCTTCATCGACCGGCAAACGGTGGGCATAGATGTCCATGTTCTCGGCGACGATGCGCGGCACCGTTCCGAGGCCTCCGGCCACCCGCATGGAGCCTATATTGGCATAGGGCGGCAGGGTGCCTTCGAACATGCGCGGATCAAGCTCGTAGGGTTCGCGATTGACGTCGAGATAGGCGCGGGGAAAATTCGCCTTCAACAGCGGCGCGCCGATTTCGGGCGCTGCGGCGAACAGCTCGTCGACGAAGTGGTCTTCCGAGCGCCGGATCTCGTGCGAATCGAGCCGCGCCGATTCCAGAAAGGAGATCGGGTAACAGCGACCGCTATGGGGTGAATTATAGACAAATGGCAGGGTTTGAACGGCAGGTTCCGTTACTTCAAACAGCTCGTACTCACCCGTTACCCAGTCCATTCAGACCCATTTACCATGTCGCAAACAATCAGGATGATCATGTTGCCAGTTACAGTGCGGCAAGTCCATACTATCGCCCATATAGCGCTATACCGATTCTCGTCTTCACATGATATTTACCGTGAAAATCCTATAATCGGGCTAGGGTATCTCAAACATTGAGCAGTTACGGTCACTTATGATGAATCAGAAAATTCTTCTCGCTGAAGACGACAACGACATGCGCCGCTTTCTCGTCAAGGCGCTGGAAAAAGCCGGTTACAAGGTTTCTTCCTTCGACAACGGCGCCAGCGCCTATGACCGGCTTCGCGAAGAGCCTTTCTCGCTGTTGCTAACCGATATCGTCATGCCCGAAATGGACGGTATCGAACTGGCCCGTCGTGCGACCGAACTCGATCCCGACCTGAAAGTGATGTTCATCACCGGCTTTGCGGCCGTCGCGCTGAACGCCGATTCGAAGGCACCGAAGGACGCCAAGGTGCTTTCCAAGCCTTTCCATCTGCGCGATCTGGTGGATGAGGTGAACAAACTCCTTGTGGCGTAAGGGGTCTCAAAAAACCTTCATAAAACCGAAAAAAAGCAGTTGACGCATGAACCGGTTTTGTGGTCTATCCGCCGCCACGGAGGGCGTGTAGCTCAGCGGGAGAGCACTACGTTGACATCGTAGGGGTCACAGGTTCAATCCCTGTCACGCCCACCATCCGAATTTTTGAAAAGGGTTTCTGAGCAATCAGAGACCCTTTTCTCGTTTCCGGCCGGCTTTTGGCCAAGGTTACTTTCTTTCCCTTTCGAACCTTCAGGTAGGCTCATTCGACGTGCGGAAATCTGCGAGCGACAGCTTGTCAAACTGACGCGTCCTAGAATTTCTCATGCGGACCGCAATAAATTTCACTACCAAAAATAAAATTCAAGCGCATTGACGTGCGTTCGGTTTCCAGATATCTCAAGTCACATGCAATAAATTACATCGAATAAAATTTATTGCGGACTAAGTCATTGTCCTTGGGAGGGGAATATGTTGGCTTTTCTGAAATCGACCGTTGCCGCGGGTGTTTTTGCCGTGGCCATTTCCGCTATTGCCGGTTCTCCGGCCACTGCCGCGGGCAAATTCGCCTGCGAACCGGGCGAGACCTATGTGATGAATGTCATGGTTTCCAGCCACCCCTATTGGGTGCCGGTCTTCGAGGGTTTCAAGCAGGCCGCCAAGGCGCTCGGCTGTGAAGCGGTTTTCACCGGCACGCCGGAATATGACATCACCAAGCAGATCGCGTCCTTCGAGCAGGAGCTGGTGAAGAAGCCGAAGGGCATATTGCTGCATCCGATGCAGGCCGATCCGTTCATCGAGCCCATCAACAAGGCGATCGGCTCCGGTGTTTCGGTGACGACTTTTGCGGCGGATTCGCCGAAGTCGAAACGCACCGCCTATATTACTTCGGACAATGTCGCCGAGGCGAAATTCGCGGCCGACGAGATCGTCAAGAAGCTCGGCGCAAAAGGTGAATATGCTGTCCTTGAAAATCCGGGACAGAGCAATCACGATCTGCGCGTCACCGCACTCATCGACTATATGGGACGCACCTATCCGGAGATGAAGCTGGTCGGCCGTCAGGCGACCAATCAGGATTCGAACCTCGCCTATCAGGCAGTCGGCGCCATGTTGCAGGCCAACCCCAATCTGGGCGCCCTGTGGATACCCGAGGCCGGCTCTGCCGAAGGCGCGACGGCTGCGGTTCTCGAGGCAAAGAAGAAGGTCCTGATCCTGCATGCGGATATCACCCCGGCGACGCTGGAGCATATCAAGCAGGGCAATATCTACATGTCCGTCAATCCCAATCAGGGCGTTCAGGGTTTCATGGGTTTCATGAACACCTTCCTGGGTGCCCATTCGGACCTGATCGACCCTTTCAACGACTACAAGGTGTCCGGTTTCAACCCGATGCAGGTTCCTTCGATGGACAATGGTTTCGCCGTGATCACCAAGGCGAACGCCGCTTCCTTTGATCTCAACGACTATATGAAGGGGCGCTAAGGCGCCGCCCTGAAACCGGCGAGGTTTGCGCCTCGCCGGTAAAAGGGAAGCCATGTTCGGGAGGGGCGTTATGGGCGAGGTCATCCTCAGCATGACGAATATTCACAAGGCGTTCGGCCCCGTGCGGGCGTTGCGCAGTGCCGCACTTGAGTTGCGGCGTGGCGAAATCCACGCGCTGGCGGGTGAAAACGGCGCCGGCAAGTCGACGCTGATGCATATTATCGATGGCATTCTGCAGCCCGATGGCGGTGAAATCCTGCTGGACGGCAAAGCGGTGCGGATATCTTCGCCCAATGCGGCGAACCGGCTCGGTATCGGCTTCGTCCATCAGGAGATCGCGCTCTGCCCGGAGATTTCGGTCGCCGAGAACATGTTCATGTCGGAGACGGGCCAAAGCCGCTCCTGGTTCATGAATTATCGCGACCTCGGCAAGCGGGCGGCAACCATCCTCAAGGAAATTGGCGATATCGATCCCGCCAGCCGTGCCGGAGATCTGTCGATTTCCCAGCAGCAGATCGTCGAGATCGCCAAGGCGCTGACGCTCGATTGCCGTATCCTGATCCTGGACGAGCCGACGGCGGCCCTGACCGAGACCGAGGCAAATACGCTTTTCAGGATCATGCACCGGCTGGCGGAGCGCGGGATTGCGATCATCTATATCTCGCACCGGATGGCGGAGATTTTTGAGCATTGCGACCGCATCACGGTCATGCGCGACGGTTGCCACATCAAGACGGCGAATATTGCGGAGATTTCCCCGGAGGAAGTCGTCAACAGCATGGTGGGGCGCGTTCTCGACAAGCTCTACCCGCCGAAACTATCGGAAAACGAAAAATCGGACGAGGTCATTCTTTCGGTTCGGGGGCTGAACGAAGGAAAGCGCGTTTTCGATGTCGATTTCGATCTGCGCCGCGGCGAAATCCTTGGACTTGCCGGCCTGATCGGCGCCGGCCGAAGCGAGATCGCGCGGGCGGTCTGCCGGCTGGAGGGGAAACCCAGAGGCGAGGTCGCGCTGCGCGGCCGGCCGCTGCGGCTGAAAGATTATCGCGACAGCATTCGCGAGGGGCTGGTCTATCTGTCGGAGGATCGCAAGGGCGACGGGCTGTTCCTCAACATGTCCATTGCTGCGAATGTTTCCGCGCTCGATGTCGGCCGGATATCGAACGGCATGGGCTTCATCGAACGGCGCAAGGAAATGAAGCGCGCCGACGAGCTCGGACGCAGGTTGAAATTGCGCGCGAACAGTGTCGGTGACGCCGTCTCTACCCTGAGCGGCGGCAACCAGCAGAAGGTGGCGCTGGCGAAGATGCTGTCGGTGGAACCGCAGGTCGTCTTTCTCGATGAACCGACACGCGGGGTGGATGTGGGTGCGAAAGCCGAAATCCACCGCCAGATCCGGGAGTTGGCGCGCGAAGGTGTCGGCGTGGTCGTTATATCCTCGGAGCTGCCGGAACTTATCGGCGTCAGTGATCGTGTGCTGGTCGTGCGCGAGGGGCGCATCACCGGCGAGGTTGCTGGTGAGGACATGACGGAAGAAAAGATCATGCAGCTTGCATCGATCAATATTGCAGAGAGCCCGGCAGGGGCCTGAGGGAGCGGGAAAATGGCAACATCGGAAACACCTTCGGGCATTGCAGAAGTGGCGGTTCGCCGTACCGGCTGGTGGGAACCGGCCCTCAAAGCGCGGGAAACCGGGCTGATCGTCATCATCCTCGCGCTTTTTGCGGTGATGTCCTTCATATCCCCGTATTTCCTGACAGTGGACAATCTGCGGGCCATGGCGATGGTTTTCGCCATCGAAAGCATTGTCGTGGTGGGCATGACGATCCTGCTGATCTCGGGCGGCATCGATCTTTCCGTCGGCTCCGTCACGGCCCTTGCCATGGTGGCGGCTGGCTGGCTTTTCCTCAACGGTGTCGATCCCTGGGTAGCGGCCGGGCTGGCGATCTGCCTGACGACATTGGTCGGCATGGCCATGGGATTTCTGACGACGGTCATCGGCCTGCATCATTTCATCGTGTCGCTTGGCGTCATGGTGATTGCGCGCGGCGTTTGCCTGCTGGCAACGGGCGGCCGGCCGCTCGGTCTCTACACGCTGCCGCCGGAATTCAAGTTCATCGGCCAGGGCGCACTAGGCGGCGTTCCGCTGGTGCTGATCATCTTCGCGGTGGTTGTCGTTTTCTCCGATCTGCTGCTGCGGCGCACGACCGCATTCCGCAAGGTGTTCTATACCGGCAGCAATCCGAAGGCCGCGGCCTATTCCGGCATCCGCGTCGGCCGGGTGATGTTTGCCACCACCACGCTTTGTTCGATGCTGTGCGGTGTCGCAGGCGTCATCTACATGGCCCGCTTCGGATCAGCCCAGCCGAGCTTCGGCGTCGGCATGGAGCTTAACGTGATTGCGGCGGCGGTCATCGGCGGCGCCAGCCTTTCGGGTGGCTCGGGCACCATTCTTGGTGCAATCCTCGGGGCGATCCTTCTGTCGGTCGTCTCCAGCTCGCTTGCCTTGCTCAACGTGTCTGTCTACTGGCAGGACATCATCAGGGGAAGCATATTGCTGACGGCGGTTCTGTTCGACCACTATCTGGTCAGGCGTCGCCGCTGAGCGCCCATTGGGCGGCCATGGGTAACTGGAGAGAGACGATCATGCTGGACACCAAGGACGACTTCGATCAACAGCGGCAGATGTACTCCGTCCTGGTGCTGCATTTCATCGAGGGTGTGAAGCAGTCGGAGATCGCCGAGCGGCTCAATCTTTCCCATACCAAGGTGAACCGGATGATTGCGGCGGGCCGCAAGGCGGGCATGGTGAAAATCACCATCGCCAGTCCCTATCAGAGACTGGTGGATCTCGAAAACGAGATCACCCGCCGTTTCGGCCTCAGGCAGTCGGTGGTGACGCCAACGGTTTCCGACAATCCCGAGACTGCGCTGCAGATGGTCGGGCGGGTTGCCGCCAACCATTTGCTGGAAACCATCCGCGACGGCGACGTGATTGCGATTACCGGCGGCAAGGCGGTAAGTGCGGTTGTCGACAATCTGGAGGCGGAGCGCCGCTTCGATGTGCGGGTGGTGCCGCTGACCGGCGGTGTACAGGGCAAGCACTATACGGATGTCAATCATCTGGCCACGCAACTGGCGGAAAAGCTTGGCGGCAGCGCCTCGCTCATTCATGCGCCGCTGTTTGCCGAGGATGAGGAACAGCGCGATCTCCTGATGAATGTCGCATCGATCCGCGAAGTGTTCGACTTGGCGCGGCAGGCGCAGGTGGCGCTGGTTGGCATCGGTTCGGTGGAGGCGCCCGGCTCCGGTTATTACGATCTTCTGCCGGATGTGGCCCGTGGCGGGCAGGCGCTGGTGGATGCCGGCATTGCCGGGGAATTCCTTGCCCATCTCACCATGGCGGACGGGCAGCTGGCGCGCATCGATCTCAACTCGCGCGTGGTGGCGCTGGACCCTGGGCAGCTTGCCCGGTGCCCGAACATCATCGGCGTGGCGGCCGGGGCCATCAAGGCCGGACCGGTGGCGGCCACGCTTGCCGGCCGTTATCTGACCTCGCTCGTCGTGGACGAGGCGATCGCCGGCTATTTACTGGATCAGGAAGAAGGGGAAACCTCGTGACGGACAATTCAATATTGACCCGGACGATTGGCGGCAGCGGTATCAGCGCATCAGCCGTGGGACTGGGCACATGGGCCATCGGCGGCTGGATGTGGGGCGGCACCGACGAGCGGCAGTCCATCGCCGCCATCCAGGCCTCCATCGACGCCGGCATTTCCCTGATCGATACCGCACCGGCCTATGGCATGGGGCTTGCGGAAACCATTGTCGGCAAGGCGATTGCCGGCAGGCGCGACAAGGTGGTGCTGGTCACCAAATGCGGCCTCGTCTGGCATGTGAACGAGGGCGCCTATTTCTTCCATCAGGACGGCAAGCCCGTTCACCGTTATCTCGGTGCCGCTTCGATCCGGTACGAGGTCGAAGAGAGCCTGAAGCGGCTCGGAACTGACTATATCGACCATTACGTCACCCACTGGCAGGATGCGACAACGCCGATTGCCGAGACGGTGGAAACGCTTGTGCGCCTGAAGGACGAAGGCAAGATCCGCTCGATTGGCGCCAGCAACGTCTCGCCCGAGGATCTTGCGGCCTATATCGCCACCGGCGCGCTGGATGCCATTCAGGAAGAATATTCCATGGTGCGGCGAGACATCGAGACGACGCTGCTGCCGCTTTGCCGAAAGAATGCGGTCTCGGTCCTCAGCTATTCGTCGCTGGCGCTGGGGCTTCTGTCCGGCAAGGTCGGGCCTGAGCGGGTTTTTGCGCAAGACGATCAGCGCAACGGCAACCCGCGCTTCAGCCAGGCAAATCGCGAGAAGATCGCGCGGCTGATGCACGCGCTGGAACCCGTGGCCGAGGCGCATGGAGCGTCGATTGCGCAGGTGGTGATTGCCTGGACGATCGCCCAGCCTGGCATAACGTTCTCATTGTGTGGTGCGCGCGATCCGGCTCAGGCGGTTGAAAACGCCGCTGCGGCACGCCTGCCACTGACGGATGGTGAACTGGCTCTCATCAGCGCCGGGGTCGCGGAGCATCTCGTGGGGCTCGATGCCTGAAACATGTAGCTGAGGCGGGGTTTCCGGCGAATACAGCATAATTTTCGCCACCCTTTTCTCTCGTCGCTTTAAACGGTCAACAACATTGGGACGCTGGTCATCAGCCAGCGAACGGTATTTCTATGCCCAGTTTTCGCGAGGACGCTCTGCGCCGCATCCGGCTTGACGGTGATTTCGATGCCGTCGTCATCGGCGGCGGCATCAACGGAATTGCCGCCTATCGCGATCTTTCCCTGCAGGGGCTGCGGGTGCTTCTGGTCGAGCGCAATGATTTTTCCTCCGGTTGCAGCGCCGCCCCTTCGCGTATGATCCATGGTGGCCTTCGTTACCTGGAAAATGGCGAATTCGGCCTCGTTGCGGAATCGCTGCGGGAACGTGATGCGCTTCTGACGCTGGCCCCACATATGGTTCATCCGCTGCCGACGACGATACCCATTTTCTCGACTTTCAGCGGGCTGTTCAATGCGGCCGCAACCTTTGTCGGGTCCGGCGGGAAGCCAGCCAGCCGGGGGGCGCTCGCCATCAAGGCGGGCCTCATGCTCTATGACTTCGTTACCCGCAAAAACCGCATCCTTCCCCGTCATGAGTTTCGCAGCGCGGGCAAGACACTCGAGCGCTGGCCGGGCCTGACGCCTGACATCAGATATTCGGCAACCTATTATGATGCCTGGATCAGCCAGCCCGAACGGCTTGCGCTTGAACTTCTGATCGACACCCGCACCGATGCGCCGCAAAGCATTGCGCTCAACTATGCCGAAATGGTCCGTTCTGGTGAGGAGTATCGTCTTCGGATCGAGGGTACGGATGAAACCATGTCCATCCGGCCACGGATCATCGTCAATGCGACGGGCGCCTGGATCGACGAGACGATTGGCACGCTGACTGCCGCCCCGACTGCGGAAAAAACAAAACCGACCGTCTCCGGCACCAAGGGATCGCATCTGATCCTCGCCAATGAGGCGCTTCTCAAGGCCCTGAACAGCCATATGATTTTTTTCGAAAATGCCGACAACCGCGTCTGTATCCTTTTTCCCTATCTTGGCCGGGTTCTCGCAGGTTCGACGGATATCAAGGTGGATCGCCCCGCACGGGTGCGATGCGAACCGGAGGAACGCGACTATATTCTCGACGCGATCCGTCAGGTCTTTCCGCAAATTACCATCGACCATTCCGACATCGTCTTCAGTTTCAGCGGCATACGCCCGCTGCCGCGCAGTGATGCAGCGTTTACCGGAAGAATATCCCGCAGCCATTTCATCCACCGCGTTGAGGGCGATCCGCCGCAGCTCTGCATGATCGGTGGCAAGTGGACGACGTTCAGAGCCTTTGGCGAACAGGTGACCGATGAGGTTCTGGCTTTTCTCGGGCGCAAGCGGCTGGCCGGCACCATGAACCGTCCAATCGGCGGCGGCAGAAATTTCCCCACCGGTGCCGGACGCCTGCCGGCGCTGCTGTCGGAGGAATTCTCGATCGACCGGGAGCGGGCCGAGCATCTGGCCTCGGCCTATGGTTCACGCGCGCTAGAATTGATGGGCTTTTGCCGGGGCCGCCCGGATGACATCCCGCTTTGTGAAAATCTGCCGATCACGGCCGCAGAGGTGGTCTGGCTGATCCGTTCCGAACATGTCCTGCACCTGACCGATCTCGTCCTGCGGCGCACGACACTCGCCATTACCGGCGTCATCGATGCCGATCTGATCGATGCGATCCTGAACGTTGCAGCGCGCGAGCTGGGCTGGTCGCAACGGCGTACGGAAGAGGAACGGCAGCGGCTGATTGACGAACTGGAGACCTTTTACGGGGTCACGACAGCAATGCTTAAACACAGATGCAAGGAGAATGCATGATGATGCGGATTTCGAAAAAGGCGCGCATGAACCGGCTGTTCCGCAATGGCGGATGCCTGGACGTTGCCATCGATCATGGGGTTTGCAACGAACCGAGTTTCCTCGTCGGGCTGGAGGATATGGCGCAAACCGTCGACAGGCTGGTGGAAGCGGCTCCCGACGCCATCCAGATGGCCTACGGGCAGGCGGACCTGCTGCAGCAAAGGCCGGAGCGCGACAAGCCGGCGCTTGTCATGCGCATCGACATGGGCAACCCCTATAATTCCACGCGCCACAGAACCATGTGGTCACAACTCCAGAACTACCACGATCCGATCATCGGTGCGCTGGAAATGGATGCCGCCTGCGTCGTCGTGAACCTGTTCATGCTGCCGGACGAGCCGGAACTGTTTCGCCAATGTGTCGAGAACATCAGCCGGGTGCGCGCCGATTGCCATCGTTTCGGCATGCCGCTGATGATTGAGCCGCTGGTGATGCTGCCGAATGATGTGCGCGGCGGTTATCAGGTGGATGGCGACGCGGAAAAGATCGTCACGCTGGTGCGTCTTGCCTCGGAAATGGGAGCCGATATCATCAAGGCCGATCCCACCAGCAATCCGCAGGATTTTCACAAGGTGATCGAGGCCGCGCGTTGCCCGGTACTGGTGCGGGGCGGGGGGCGTGAGGACTTGCGCAATGTGCTGGCGAAATCGGCGGCTCTGGTGGCCGAAGGTGCGAACGGGATGGTGTATGGGCGCAACATCTATCAGCATGACAACCCGAAGGCCGTCGTTGCGGCCTTGATGGCGATCATCCATCAGGGTGCGAGTGGCGAGGAAGCATGGGACATCTATAATCGTGGCTGACAAAAATCACATATTGGGTCTGGATGTCGGCAACACGGTGATCAAGGCCGTGTTGTTCGACACAGCCGGCCGACAGGTCGCGCAACACGCCATCGACGGCCATTCGACATTTCCGCAGCCCGGTTACGTCGAGCGTGATCTTGAAGAATTATGGCGCAACGGATGCGAAGCGATCCGCCAGATTCTGGCAAAATCGTCTGTCGATCCCGCAAGCATTCTTGCGATTGGCTGCGCCGGTCACGGTAACGGTCTCTACCTGCTGGACAAGGATCAGCAGCCCCTGATCGGCATCCAGTCGCTTGACAGCCGTGCCGCCGATGTGGCGGCCGAGCTTGATCGGAAAAGCGGAGCGCAGTTGCAGGCGCGCTGCCTGCAACGACCATGGCCAGCACAAACGCCGAGCCTGCTGGCCTGGGTAAAACGGCATGCGCCCGATATGTATGCCCAGACCGGAACGGTGCTGTTCTGCAAGGATTTCGTCAATTTTCGCCTGACGGGTTGCCTTGCGAATGATATTTCCGATCTCAGCGGTGCGGGACTGCTTGCCTTCCCCGAAGCAAAGCTCGACCGGGAACTCCTGTCGCTCTATGGGCTTGATGATGCCGTTGCCTTTTTTCCACGCCTCGTGGAATCGGCGGATATTGTCGGCCATGTGACAGCTGAGGCATCGGGTCTAACGGGGCTTTCCATAGGCACCCCCGTTATTGGCGGTTTCTTCGATGTCGTCTCCAGCGCCATGGGGTCGGGCGTCATCAATGCCGGGGAGGCTTCCATCATCGCCGGCACCTGGAGCATCAATCAGGTTTTCGCGGATAAACCGGTCATCAGTCCCGATGTCTTCATGGTCACGACCTTTGGCCGCAACCGTTACGTCAATATTGAATCCAGCGCCACCTCCGCCGCCAATCTCGAATGGTACGTGCATCGTGTTCGCGCCGACCATGGCGACCATGCCTTCGAGCGCTGCAACGAATTGGTCGGTTCCGTCACGCAACGCGCTGATGATCCGTTCTTTCACCCCTTCATCTTCGGCTCGCGGCTGGGTGCGGAATTCCGTGGTGGTTTTTACGGCCTCGCGGGCTGGCATGGCGAAGGCCATATGTTGAGGGCGTTGTTCGAGGGTGTGTGTTTCGAACACCGTCGCCATATCGGCGTGCTGCGTGAAGCGGGCCTGCCTGTCGAGGGCGCCGTGATGTCCGGCGGCGGTTCCCGCAGCCAGCACTGGCCGCAGATCATGGCGGATGTTCTGGAAATTCCCCTGCGTGTCGCGGAGGCGCGTGAGACCGGCGCGCTCGGCGCGGCAATCGGTGCGGCGGTGGCGATCGGTCTCTATCCGGACTACGAAGAAGCAGTCGCGGCCATGACGCGGGTAGCGAATTCCTATGAGCCGAATGCGGGCCAGATCATGCACTACCGGCGGCGCTATGGGCTTTACGCCCAACTCACCGACCAGTTGCGCGGTTTCTGGAACGCCCTGCGTCTACAGGAGGGATAGTCGTTTTCACCTAGGGCCGCCCTGGCGCACCCCGGCGCGCCACTTGGAGAGGTCTGGGCGGGAAATGGAAGATGGACTTTGTCGGCAAATTGAGCATCTTATTCCTGCAAGCAGTAATGGGATAATCAGCAGCAGATGGATATCAGGCGCCTGAAATCGTTTATCACGATTGTCGACATGGGTAGCATAACAAGAGCGGCCGATGTGCTGCATATTGCCCAACCGGCGCTCAGCCAGCAGCTGGCAAGCATTGAGGAGCATTTCCGCCAGAAACTGTTGACCCGAAGCCAGCAGGGCGTCGTCATGACCGATGCCGGCAAGGTCGTCTACAGGCATGCGCAGGTTATTCTGCGGCAGATGGAACAGGCGCAGGCGGAGGCGCTGGAAGCGGGCGCGGTCCTGTCCGGCAAGGTTTCGGTGGGGCTTGCGCCGTTCAGCAGTGCCGCCACACTGGCACTGGGCCTTATGGAGGAAACCAAGCGGCTTCATCCCGGCATTCTGCTGCACATCACGGAAAGCGTCAGCCAGCCCTATAGTCAGATGATCATGAATGGCCGTCTGGAAATGGGGTTGATCCACGGTGTCGGGCCGATCCGAGGCGTCAAGTTCACGCCCCTGTTTCGCGAGGAATTCGTGCTCGTCGTCCATAACAGCTTCGGGGTGGAACCGGGCGATGCACCGATCACGGTTGCAGAACTGGCATTTTTGCCCTTCCTTCTGCCGCCGACCTATAATTTCGTGCGCCGCGCCATCAACCTTGCCTTCACCCGCAGCCGCAAGGATCTGATCGTGATGGCGGAGCTGGAATCGGTCAGGACCATTGCGCGCGGTGTGGATGCCGGGCTTGGCGCGACGATTACGCCCAAGGCTATCGCTAACCGCATCGTGGCGGAATCCAACCAGCAGATCGTCGTCAGGCAGATTGCAAGCCCGATGATCGAGGAAACCCTGTCCTTCTGCGTATCGGACAACACGCCGCTCTCGGAGCCTGCGCTCGCGGTGAAGGAGATATTGCTGCAGCTGGCGGAGACCCTGAAATAAAAGGCCCCAAGGCAATTCTTAAACCACGCGCCGGACCAGTTTTTCGGTCCCGCGCGTGGAAAACGCTCTAAAGCATCGATTCCCTGCGGCAGTTCACCAGCAGTTCGGCCACCGAAAGGTTGTTCGGCAGGCGGAGGAGGGTTTCCACCATTTCGGCGAGATCTTCCGGCTGGGTCATGTCCTCGCGGGTGACCTCCGTTTCGCCGGCTGTCATATCCGTTGCGATATAACCGGGGCAAAGTGCTGTCGCCCGCACGCCGCTGTCCCACAGTTCCTGCCGGATGCCGTGGGTGAGGGCGACGACGGCAAATTTCGTCATCGCATAACCGACATTGGAACCTACGCGGCGTCCAGCCAGCGAGGCGACATTGATGACCCTGCCCTGTCCGGTTTTTACGAGATGGGGAATGGCGGCGCGGGTGACCCTCAGCGGCCCCTTGACGTTGATGCGCCACATCTGGTCGAGGCTGTCCTCGCCCGCATCCATGACCCGGACTTTGGGATTTATGCCCGCGCAATTCACCAGACCGTCGATCCGGCCGTATCTTTCCGCGACGGCCTCGACCCAGGCCTCCGCCGACCCTGCCTCTTCCGCATCGTATCGGTCGGCCGAAAGCCGGCCCTTCACGTCAACGGCGTCCGGATTTCGCGCTCCCGCCGCGACGGTGAAACCGGCTTCGTGAAGCCTTTTGGCGATCGCAAGGCCAAGGCCCCGCGATGCACCGGAAACCATGATGACACGGCCACTTCCTCCCAACATGCTGTTCTCCCTATTTCATCCCATTGCAGAATTCAGCGATGCGGGTGCATCCCTCGGCCAGATTCTCCATGCTGGTGGCATAGGAAAGCCGGAAGAAGGGGCTCATGCCATAGGCCGCGCCCTGCACTGTCGCAACGTGATGTTCGGCAAGCAGCGCCATGACGAAATCGGTATCATTCTCGATCTTCGTGCCAGCCTTCGTCGTCTTGCCGATCAGCTCCCCGATATTCGGGAAGATGTAGAAGGCGCCTTCCGGCTTGTGGCAGCGAATGCCGTCAATTTCCGCAAATCTTTCGAGCACGAAGTCACGGCGCGTCTTGTAGATGTCGGCGCGCTCTTTCAGGAGATCCTGGGGGCCATCGAGAACCGCAACGGCCGCCGCCTGCACGATTGTCGCCACACCCCCGCTGTTCTGGGTGTTGACGTTGCTGATGGCCTTGATGAGATCCTTCGGGCCGCCACAGAAACCGAGGCGCCAGCCGGTCATCGCATAGGCCTTGGATGCGCCGTTGACGGTCAGAACCTGGTCGTAGAGCCGCGGTTCGACTTCTGCGATGGTGCAGAATTCGAAGTCGTCATAGATCAGATGCTCATACATGTCGTCGGTCATGATCCAGACATGCGGATGCCGCAGCATGACTTCGGCAATGGCCTTCATTTCCGCGCGGGAGCAGGCGGCACCGGTCGGGTTGTTGGGGAAGTTGAAAAGCAGCCATTTGGTTTTCGGGGTAATGGCGGCTTCAAGATCTTCGGCCCGCAGGCGAAAGCCGTTATTCTGCGGGCAGACCACCGGCACCGGCACGGCGCCCGCAAACTTGACGATATCGGCGTAGCTGATCCATGACGGCGCGGGGATCACGACTTCATCGCCCGGGTCGCAGGTGGCCATGATGGCGTTGAAGATGATCTGCTTGCCGCCGCCTGCCACCAGGATCTGGCTCGGATCATAGTCCAGATTGTTATCACGCTTGAACTTCCGCTGGATCGCGGCCCGAAGCGCTAGCGTTCCGTCTGCGGGGGGTATTTCGTATCGCCGGCAAGGGCTGCCGCATGCGCAGCCTCGACAGCGTGGGCCGGTGTGGGGAAATCCGGCTCGCCGGAAGACAGGCTGATGACCTTGATACCCTGGGCCGCAAGATCGCGGGCTTTCTGGGTCATGGCGAGCGAGGCCGAAACGGTGACGTTGTTAAGGCGTTGAGCGATGGTGGGCATGGATCATTTCCGATTGTAACGGTGAAGGGCAGGCATCTTCGCGGTGCCGGTGCTGACAAAGAGGTTACGGGAAATTCCAGCCGTTTCCCCAATACGACTTCGATGTGAGGTCATACGGGATTTTGATGCATCCGTTTCAAACGGCTGCCCGGTCCATACTCGTATGCGATGACCTCAGAGCAATAAACTATTATGCAGCCCGTCGGCTTAGCCCCTAAGCTTCAGGCAACAACAAGGGAACGACGTGTCGGGCAATATTACCCAGAGAGGTAACCGGCGCGAAAATGCACAAACATGCGACAGGGGCCGGCAAAAAGACCGGATACCTCGACAGGGAGCACACCCAGCAAATTCTAGTCATAGGGCCGGGACGACGACGTCGTTCGGCTCAACGCGATGCCTCGTGCCGTATTCAACGCGACGGGAGTATAGATGTCGGATATTGCGATCATGGAACCACATGCCCTGCCACGCCGTGGAGTTTCCGGCTGGAAAGCCATCGAGCGCCGGCTGTTTTCACCCGGCATACTCATATTGCCGCTTTTGATCTTTCTGCTGTTCTTTTTCTTTCTTCCGGCCATTCGCCTGATGACGTTCAGCGTCATGACGCAGAATTCGCAAGGGTTGATCGGCACACCCTTCACGCTTGCGCACTATATTCGCTTCTTCGAGGTCGATCTTTACCAGAAGGTGCTCTGGGCGACGATCCGCATCAGTCTCATCACCTCGGTCATCGCGGCGATACTGGCCTATCCGGTCGCAACGGTGCTGGTGCGCGGCAATATTACCACGACCCGCATCATCACCCTGATCGTCATCGCACCGCTCGCCGTCAGCGTCGTGGTCCGCGCCTATGGCTGGCAGCTTATCCTCGGCAACGGCCCAACAGGCCTCCTGAATTACGTTCTGATGAATCTCGGGATCATAGGCAGTCCGCTGACGCTGCTGTTTTCGGATGCCGCCGTCATCATCGGTTCCCTGCATATCTTCTTTCCGATGATGGTGTTGCCGCTGTCTTCCGCTCTTGGAAAGATCGATCCCAATCTGCAGCAGGCCGCCCGCACGCTGGGGGCGCCCGCTTGGAAGGTGTTCCTTCGGATCACATTTCCCCTTAGCCTTCCCGGCCTGCTGGCAGGCTTCACGCTGGTGTTCTCGCTCGCCTCCGCATCCTACGTCATTCCCGCTTTGATCGGCGGCCCTGGCTCGCAAATGCTTGGAAACATGGTCGAACAGCAGGTTCTCGCGGTCTATGACTGGCCGTTCGGCGCGACCATCGCAACCATCCTCGTCTTCATCGTTATTCTGATCAACGCCGTTTCGATGAGACTGCTCGGCGGGCGTCGTATCAAGGCAAGCGCGTCATGAACAACAAGCTGACAGGCACTCCCGCCATCGTACTTTACGCGATTACCGCCGCCATGATGGTCTTCATCCTGGCTCCGATCATCCTCGTCGTCGCCATCTCGTTCTCCGACAGTTACTTCGTCACCTTTCCGCCGCAGGGCTTCACGTTCCGCTGGTATGCAATGGTGATGCAGAACGAGGAGTTTACCGCTGGCCTGACGTTCAGCGCGGCACTGGCGGTGGCGACGACCATTCTTTCGCTAGCGCTCGGCGTTCCGGCTGCCTTCGCGCTCTCCCGCGGAAAGTTCATCGGCCGTTCGCTGATGAAGGGGCTGCTGCTTTCGCCGCTGATCTTCCCCGTGCTGGTGACCGGCCTTGCGCTGCTGCAGCTCTTCTCCGGCTTCGGCTGGATGGATACCAAGCTTAAGCTTCTGATCGCCCACACCGTGGTGACGTCGCCCTATGTGATCCGCACGGTTCTGACCAGCCTCCAGCTCGTCAATACGAGCCTTGAGGAGGCGGCGCGCACGCTTGGCGCCACCCGCTGGAAAACCTTTACGCGGGTGATCTTTCCGCAGATCGCGCCCGGCGTCGCCTCCGGCTCGATCTTCTGCTTCATGGTTTCTTTCGACAATTATCCCGTTTCGATGTGGCTGGCCGATTCCGCGAACCTGCCCGTGCCCATCGTTCTCTATCGCCAGATCGGCACGGTCTTCGATCCTTCGGTCGCGACCATGTCCACCATCATCATCGCTCTGGCGGTTACCGTCGTGCTCGTCCTCGACAGGCTGGTGGGTCTGCGCCGGGCAATGGCTATGTAAATCAACAACAAGAGGGGTACCGGAAATGACAGACAAGACCATTATCATGAAACGGCGCAGTTTTCTGACAGTCAGCGCTGCTACGCTCGCCACACCCTATTTTTATACCGCGGCTTCCGCTCAGGACCGCACCATGTATGTCGGCGTCTATAATTCGGCGCAGGGCGGGCTGATCAAGAAGGAAGTGATCCCGGCTTTCGAAAAGGAATACAAGTGCCGGGTATTGACCACCGAAGGCGCAACGCTTGCCAACATCGCGACGCTGCGCGCCACCCGCGAAAATCCGCAATATAGCGTGATGTCGATGGACGATGTCGGCGTTCCCCAGGCCAAGGAGGAGGGCCTGATCGAGCAATTGCCGGCAGATGAAATCCCCAACCTCAAGAACGTCTATTCCCGTTATCTTTTCGAAGACAATTTCGGTGTTGGTTTTGCAATTTCGATCGCCGGCCTGTTCTACAATCCGACGACGGGCAAGCCGTTCGAGAGCTACGAACAGATGTTCGACAAGAAATATGCCCGCCGCATGCTTTTGAATACGCCGAAGAACACCCAGAGCGTTCTGATGCTGATGGTGGCGGCCGCACTTGCGACCGGCAAGCCGCTGAAAGAAGCGCAATACGATACGGATGCCGGCTGGGCGAAACTTGCCGATCTGAAGCCGAACGTCCTTTCCATCTATGACGCGGAAGCGCAGACGATGATGGTTGCGCAGGGCCAGGCGGATTTCGGCGGCATCGAATATTCCAAGGCCGTCTATCCGCACACCAAAAAGGGCGTGCCGCTGGACATGACCTTCCCGAAGGAAGGCGCATTCACCGGCATCAACTCCATCGCGCTCGTCAAGGGCGGGCCGCATCGGGATCTTGCGCTTGCCTATATCAACCGCATCCTCGATCCGGGCGTGCAGAAGATGCTGTCTGAAGCCACGCTCAGCGCCCCTTCGGTCAAGGGCATCGAGTTCAGCGAAGAGACGGCGAAGTTCCTTGCCTATCCGGAAGCGAAGATGGAATCGCTCAACCTCTTCACGCCGGACTGGAAATACATCATTCCGCGCCGCGCCCAATGGCTCGAAAAATACAACCAGACCTTTAACGGCTGAGGGAACGCAGATGAAATCCGTAGAAGTCCGCCTGGAAAGACTGACCAAGCATTACAGCGGTCAGGTCGTTGCCGTCGATGATGTTTCGCTTACCGTCAAGGCAGGGGAAATCCTGGCGCTTCTCGGTCCGAGCGGATGCGGGAAAACGACGTGCCTTCGCATGATTGCGGGGCTTGTCGATCCCACTTCTGGTGAAATCGTGGTTGGTGGCAAGCCGACCACGCGCACCCCGGTTCATCGCCGCAATGTCGGCATGCTGTTTCAAAACTATGCCCTGTTTCCCCATATGACCGTTGCCGAAAACGTCGCTTTCGGCCTCGAGATGCGGGGCGTTTCCAAGGCTGATCGGCAAGGGCGCGTGAAGCAGGCGCTCGATCTCGTTCAGCTGCACGCCTTCGGCGACCGGCTACCGGCGCAGCTTTCCGGCGGCCAGCAGCAGCGTGTGGCGCTGGCGCGTGCGCTGGTGATCGAACCTTCGATGCTGCTTCTGGACGAGCCGCTTGGCGCACTCGACAAGGGCCTTCGGGAAAGCATGCAGGTTGAAATCCGCAGCCTGCAGCAGCGGCTTGGCCTCACCACCATCATGGTGACGCATGATCAGGACGAGGCCCTGACCATGGCGGACCAGATCGCCGTGATGCGGGACGGCAATCTCGAGCAGATCGCACCGGCAGGCGAAATCTACCAGAAGCCGCTGACGCGCTTCGTCGCCGGTTTCATCGGCGCCTCGAACTTCTTAGAGGCGAGCGTGGCGGAGCGCAATGGTCGCTCCGCAAGGCTGGTCACCGGTTCCGGCGTGCGGCTCGATGTCGAGGATATGGGCGCGGTTCAGGGCGACAAGGTCGTCGTAACCGTTCGCCCCGAAGCGATTTCGGTCTCACCGCTTGCGGTGGACGCAGGTGAAAACGCCAGCAATTCCACCATGGCGCGGGTGGAGCAGGTCGTTTATCGCGGTTTCATGCTGCATTATTATCTGCGTCTGGACAATGGCGAGCCGATGATCGCCTACCGGCAGACCCAAACGGAAGGGTTCACCAATGCCGTCAGCGCTGCCGGCGATCGGGTGAAGCTGAGCTGGACGAACGACAGCAATCACGTGATCCAGCTGAATTGATGCTTCTGCGGCCGGGTCGCTCAGGCGGCCCGGCTGGCGGCGGATCGAAATCCGGGCCGTATTCCATAGCCGGCAAAATTACGGCACCGCGCTCCAGACATGGAATGCGGTGCCTTGCTTTTTGTGCTTCAGGATATGAGGCGTATGCCGCTTCAGGCGACCACTTCGCGAGCCGGAACGACGCTGCCGCCGCAGGCTTCCACTTCGCTACGCACCGTGCGCGCAAGCTCGAGCGAACCGGGCGTATCGCTGTGAACGAGGATCGATCTGGCGCGAACGGGGATGATTTCACCTTCGATCGTCGTGACCGTGCCTTTTTCCAGAAACTGACGCACCCGCGCGCGCACTTTTCCCTCTTCCTTGATGACGGAATTTGGCAGCTTGCGCGGCACGAGCTGACCCTTCACATCATAGGCCCGGTCGGCGAGAAAGAGGTTGAGCACTTTCAGCCCGCAATCCAACGCGGCCTTTTCGATCAGCATGTCCGGCATCGAAAAAACGATGAGATTGGGATCGACCGCCCTGATTTTTTTCATGATCCGCTCGGCAAGGGCCGCGTCGCGGTTGATCATGTTGCCCATGGCGGCATGGAAGCTGATATGGGAGAGCGCGACATCCTGCGCCCTCGCAATCGCCGAAAGCGCGCCGAGCTGGTAGAGAACCTGCTGTTCCATTTCTTCCGCATCGACGGGAATTTCGCGGCGGCCGAAGCCGAGACGGTCGGCGAGGCCCGGATGGGCGCCGACGCCGACGCCGTTCTGTTTGGCGAGACGCACCATGCGCGCCATCATTTCCGGATCGCCCGCATGGAATCCGCAGGCGATATTTGCCGAAGAGACGACTTCCATAAGTTTCTCGTCGTCGCAGACCTTATAGACGCCGAAACCTTCGCCCATATCGGAATTAACATCGATCTTCATGGTTCCCTCTCCTTGTTTTTCAGAATTATCGTCTTGTGAACGTGCCGAGTGCGGCGGTGACCAGCGGCAGGGTCTTGCGGATATCCGCGAAATAGGCGTCGATCGCCTGTTCGACTTCCAGCGCCTCACGTACCGTCGCCTGTACGAAGCGGATGCGACTGCCGATGCGCGCCTGTCCGAGCCGCCACAGATCGCTGTCGATGATGCCAGCCATCTTGGGATAACCGCCGGCCGTATTGGCGTCGCTCATCTGGATGATCGGCTCGCCGCCCGGCGGCACCTGAACCACACCCGGAATGACGCCATAGGAACGTAATTCGACGGGAGCCGAAAGCATAAGTGGCGTGCCGGCAAGCCGGTAGCCGGTGCGGTCGCTCTGCGAGGTGATTTTCCAGGCTTCGGACCAGAAACGTTCCGCACCTTCGCCGAAAAGATCGTGTTCGGCGGCGGGAATGGCGCGCAGCAGCAATTCACCATTGTCGGACACCGGAAACATATCCGGCATCGCATCGGCAAGCGGCATGACGCCAAGGCCGTTTGCGGGCAGTGGCGAGGCCTCGGATGGCAGAAGCGCAAGCCTGTCGCCGGTGGCGAGATGGCGTCCTTCGTGGCCACCGAAGGAGCCGCGAAGCGAAGTGCTGCGCGATCCCATCACCACGGGAACATCGATGCCGCCCTGAAGGCAAAGATAGGCACGGGCATTCTTCAGCGGCGTCGAAAGCTCAAGTATTTGACCTTTTTCAGCCCGAGTGCACCAGTAGGGCGGCAGATCCGCGCCATCAAGCCGAGCCGCGCAATCCGCGCCGGTGACCGCGAAGGTCAGGGCCTCTTCGAATTCGATGCGGAAAGGGAAGGTCTGGATTTCAATCGCGGCGGCATCTTCGCCGTTGCCGACGAGGATATTGCCGACCCTGAGCGCGATGGGGTCCATCGCGCCCGTGGCGGTGATGCCGATATTGCGGTAGCCCGCGCGGCCGAGATCCTGGACGGTGTTCAGCGGACCGCAGGCAAGAATATGGATCATAGTTCGATCCTTTCAGGAAGGAAACGAACCCTGTCGCCGGGCGAAAGCACCGCCGGCTGCTCGGCCGTGGCGTCGAACATGGTGATTTCGGTGAAACCCAGCGAATTCCAGCCATTCGGCCCGGTCAGAACCGAGATGCCGGATTGCATGCCGCCGATGGTCACCATGCCCTTCAACATGCGAAGCGACGGAACTTTCTTGCGTGGCATGAAAATGCGCGGATCAAGACCGCCGAGATAACCGAAGCCAGGCGCGCTGCCGACGGCAAAAACCGTATAGGTCTGCTCGAAATGCAGGCGCACGACTTCCCTGTCCGGCAGGCCCGAATAATCGCAGATCGCGGCAAGGTCGATGGCGTGCTCACCGCCATAGGTCGTCGGCACCTCGAGGGTCTTGCCCAGAAGATCAAGTTCGCTGGTGCGTTGCCAGATGTCGAGAAGCTCGTCCTGCAAACGCCCGGCATCCTCCGGCGTGCGACGTAGCACGATCAGGAGGTTGGTCATGCCGGGTATGAGTTCGAGCACCTCGGGGCGGTCCTTCAGCGCGCGCGTCAGCGCCCAGATGCGCCGCTGCGCGGGCAAATCCAGTTCGCCGGGTGCTTCGATCAGAAAGGTCTTGTTGCCGATCATCGAGATTTTCGGCAGGCCCAGATGGGCGGGGGAAAGGTGGGGCGTTTTCAGCGAGGTATTGCTCATCGACGTCACCATCATGCTTCGGTCTTGAGAAGGGGAGAGCCATATCCGACAAGCGCGCCGGCCTCTGCCACCACTTCGGTGACGGTGCCGGCCTTGTCGGCGATTACCGGAACGATCACCGGTCCAACTGTCACGAATGCAACGATTTCTCCCTTCACAACCGATTTTCCTGTCTGAACCGGACGGTCGGGGCGTTGCGGATGCGCTGGCGTGAAGATGCCGGCAATCGGCGCGCGGGCAAGGATTTCCCCCGTCTTTGCCGACGCCCTGGCAGTCTCAGCGGGCCGTGGTGCGGCAGGAGCCTGGCCCCCTGTCATGGCGACGATCTTCAGTGACCCATCCGGCGTCTCTATTTCGATGGCGGATACGTTGTTGCGCTCAAGGTGAGCGGCAAGATCGGCAATGATGCCCGGCTCGCTGTAGCGGGATATCGAAACAGACTGTCGCTTCATTTTGAACTCCGCGCTGCAAGCCAATGTTCGAGGTAATGGATATCAGTGCCGCCTTCGGAGAAGGCCGGGTCTTGCAATATTTCCCGATGCAGCGGCAGGTTGGTGGAGACGCCTTCGATGCGTATTTCGCCAAGCGCGCGCTGCATGCGCATGATCGCCTGTTCGCGCGTCGGCGCATGGACAATGAGCTTGGCGATCAGGGAATCGTAATGCGCCGAAACGCGATAACCCGCCGTCACATGCGTATCGACCCGCACGCCGGGTCCGCCCGGCAGGTGAAGCTGGGTGATCAGACCGGGGCAGGGAACGAAGTTGTAGGGGTCCTCGGCATTGATGCGGCACTCGATCGAATGTCCCTCGCAGACGATGTCTTCCTGCGAGATTTCAAGTGGATGGCCGAGAGCGACGAGAAGTTGCTGGCGTACCAGATCCACACCCGAGGTCATTTCCGTGACCGGATGTTCGACCTGCAGGCGGGTATTCATCTCGATGAAATAAAATTCGCCGTTCTCGTAAAGAAACTCGAAGGTGCCGACGCCGCGATAACCGATCTGGCGGCAGGCTTCGACGCAGCGATTGCCGACGAAAGCCGCGACATCGGGCGGGATGCCGATGGCCGGACCTTCTTCGACGACCTTCTGGTGTCGCCGCTGCATGGAGCAATCGCGCAGACCCACCCATACGCCGCCGCCCTGGCCAGCGCAGAGAACCTGAATTTCGACATGGCGGGGATGTTCGAGAAATTTCTCGATATAGAGTTCCGGCGTTCCAAATGCGCGGCTTGCCTCTTCCCGCGTGACGAGGACGGCGTCCTGAAGAGCAGAGGCCTCGTGCACGACACGCATGCCGCGCCCGCCGCCGCCGCCGGCTGCCTTGACGATGACGGGATAGCCGATTTCGGCAGCGATTTTCGAAACCTCCGCCATGTCATCCGGCAGGGCGGAATCGGGACCGGGAACGCAGGGCACGCCGGCCTCCATCATCGCCCGCTTGGCCGCGATCTTGTCACCCATGGTGCGGATGGCGTCGGCGCGTGGACCGATGAAAACCGCACCCGCTTCCTCCACCGCTTGCGAAAACGATGCCCTTTCGGACAGAAAACCATAACCGGGGTGAACCGCACCGGCACCCGTCAGGTTCATGGCAAGCAGGATTGCCGGCACATTCAGATAGCTCTGGCCGGGAGAGGCCGGGCCGATGCAGATGGCGGTATCGGCCGCTTTCAGGTAATCCGCATCCTTGTCGGCTTCCGAATAGACCATGATGGTTTTCAGGCCGAGTTCACGGCAGGCGCGCTGCACGCGGAGTGCGATTTCGCCGCGGTTGGCGATAAGGACGCTGTCGAATGCTCTTTGTTCGGCTGCTGCCTTTGGAAGTGACGCATCCATCATTCGAACTCCAGCACCGGCTGTCCGAGTTCCACATCTTCGCCGTCATTGGCCAGAAACCGGGCGATCTTGCCGCCTCGTTCCGCCCTGACCGTGCTGAAGACTTTCATGGCCTCGATGATGAAGAGTTCCTGTCCTTCCGCAACCTCATCGCCGGCTTCGACGAAAGGCGGCGTGCCGGGGCTTGGGGCGCGATGGAAAAGACCGAATGAGGGTGCCGTGACGATGCCGGATGGTCCCGCAGCCGCTGCGGCGGATGCCGGTGCCTGTTCTTCGGCGCGCGGCGTCTCGGGTGCCGCTTCCGTCATCGGAGAAGCCTTGGGCTGCGGCGATGGCGGTGAAACGGCGCTGTTGTCGCGAATGATCCGGACCGTGGTTCCCTCCTGGCTCACGGTCAATTCGGACACTCGCGAAGAGCCGACAAACTCGATCAGTTTCTTGATCTTTTCCAGATCCATATTGGTTTCCAACGTCTTTTTCGTCCCCAAGGCGGCAGGCAAACGGATCGGAGTCCGCACCCCATTTCATCAGCAATAGCTACCATGTGGGCAGCATTGATGGGGTCAGACGAAGTTTCTATGGACACGGGTTTGAGGTTTGATATCCCGGCCCCGCGTGGTGAAACGGTTCAAAGACGTCCAGAGGAACGAACCATGGATTCCCGCAAAGGCATTCTCCTTAAAATCTCCGCTGCCCTCGCTCTGGTGCTGATGGGCGCCTGTATCAGCGGTCTCAAGGGCGAGATACCGATCGGGCAGGTCGTTTTCTTCAGATCGGCGGTGGCCATGCTGCCGCTTTGTCTGTGGATGGCCGTTCAGGGCGGATTTCGCCAACAGGTCGCCACCAGTCACATTGGCGGGCATCTGGTGAGGAGTTTTTCCGGAACCGGCGGCATGGTTTTCAGCTATCTGGCGCTTTCTTACATTCCGCTCGCCGATGCGACTGCCATCAGCTATGCCACGCCGCTCTTCACCGTCATTCTGGCGGTCTTTCTTTTGAAGGAGGTCGTCAGGATTTATCGCTGGACGGCGGTGGTTTTCGGGTTGTGCGGCATTGTGCTTATCCTGTCGCCCCATTTTTCCTTCGATGTTTCCGATATCTCTTCCGGCACGAGCGTTGCCATGCTCGGCGGTCTTTTCGGTCTGGCCGCCGCTTTTTTCTCCGCCATATCGATGATCCAGATAAGGCATCTGACGCAAAGCGAAAATACCGGCGCGATCATCTTCTATTTCACGCTCCTCACGACGGTCATCGGCTTTGCAAGCATCGGCATGGGCTGGAAAATGCCGACTGTCTGGCAATGGACCCTGCTGATCGGAACCGGTCTCATCGGCGGTATCGCGCAGATACTGGTGACGCTCAGCCTGCGTTATGCGGAGGCTTCGCTGCTGGCGCCCTTCGATTATACCACGATGATCTGGGCGCTGTTGATCGGTTACACCTTCATGGATCAGGTGCCCGCGCTGACGACCCTTCTCGGAGCCTCGATCGTGGTTGCCGCCGGCCTGTTCACGCTGTGGCGCGAAAGGCGGCTGCACAAAAAGCGCGTCACCGAACAGCTGACGCTGTCGGCTCCCTAACAGCCTGTTTCGCCAGTCGGTTTTCACGCCACATGGCGAACAGCCCGGCGGCGATGACGGTGAGTGCACCCACAATCGTCGCGCCCGTCGGCACCTCGGCCATGAAGAGATAACCGAGGGCGATTGCCCATATCATTGTGGTGTAGTCGAAGGGCGCCAGCAGCGAGGCCTGGGCGTGGCGCAGGCTGAGCGTCATGGTGATCTGGCCGATGCCGCCGGCAAGCCCGCCGCCGGCGAGCAGCAGGAACTGGTGAAAATCCGGCATCTTCCAGCCAAATCCGATCGTGGCGAAGCCGGCGACGACACCCGCTAGCGTATAGATGAGCACGATGCGTGATGGCTTTTCGATACTGTTCAGGTGGCGGACGGCGATGGAGGAAAAGGCGGCGCAAAGTGCGCCGGTCAGCGCCAGCGCCGTTCCGATCATGGCGATGCTGTCGATCTGGGCGGGGCCTGAGGCGGCATCTAGGACGAGGTTCGGCGACAGGGTGATGAAGACGCCGATGAAGCCGGTCAGCACTGCGGACCAGCGGTATATCCGCACTTTTTCGCGCAGCAGCAGCGCCGCCAGCATGATGGTGAAAAGCGGGGTCGTGTAGCTCAGCACCGTCACATTCACCAGCGGCAGATACGCAAGCGCCAGAAAGCCGAAGAACATGCCGCCGAGCCCGGCCGAGCTGCCCGCAAGCAGTCTGCCGATATTTTTCGCGGCCGGAATGGTTATTCGCTCGGAGGAGGCAAGAAACCAGAAACAGAGGGGAATGAGGGCAAAAAAGCCCCGGCAGAAGACGACTTCGCCAACCGGGATCGCTCCGTCCAGCCCCTTCACGCAGGCGGACATGACAGTGAATGCCAGCATGGCCGCCAGCTTGAACAAAATACCTTTTTTAGGATCCATCGCGCTCCCCATCGCAGCCATGACCGTGTCATGGTGGAAGGGCGGAGAAAAGCCATAGCCGGCTACCATAAGAATCTTGTCTTACCCCATCGCCGCTCTACCAAGCGCCCGGAAAGGTGGCGGGAGAGCCGAACCGCCCGACAAAGGTCTTTTTGCCCTAGGCCCGGGCGGCGGTTTGATGTCATGATCGCGTTTTGAACCTGGGAGGTGAAGCGGGCATGTTGGATTTGCGCAGGTTGCGATATCTGGTCGCGATTGTCGATTGCGGCTCGATGTCGGCGGCGGCGCGGCAATTGGGGATTGCACAACCCGCGCTCAGCCATCACATCACGGAACTGGAGCGGCTGGTGGGGTTTCCGGTGCTTCACCGGCTGGCGCGCGGTGTGAAGGCGACGGAGAAGGGCGAAATCCTTCTTGTCCATGCGCGGGAGATTACGGAGAAAGTCCGGCAGGCAGAGGCGGAAATGCGGGCCATGGCCTATCTGGATGAGCGGGTGATACGGCTGAGCCTCATCCCCTCCTGGGCCACCGCCTTTGCGCCGAACATCATCAGCGAGGTTGCCGGGTCAATGCCCAAGGTGTCGCTGCGGCTGATAGAGGCACGCAATGACGAGTCGCTGCGCCTCATTCGCCTCGGCAAGGTGGATATGGCCGTCGCACTGGTCGGCGCGGAGGAGAAGGCCGACGATCTCATCGTCAAGGAGAGCCTGTTTGCGGTGTCCTCAAGACCCATAGGCCGCTCCATGCCGCTTGAGGCAGCGGCAAGGCTTAACCTGATCCTGCCGCCGAAGGACAACCCGCTTCGCGTATCGATAGATGAGGCTGCCGCCCGCGCCGGTATTAACCTGAATGTGACGATGGAAATCGATGGGCAGGATACGATCAAACGCGCCGTGAATGCCGGTATTGGTGCGACGATCCTGTCGTGGAATTCCGTGCAGCAGGAGCAGGAGGCCGGTCAGCTTCAGGCCGCCCATATCACGGATCCCGTCATCTATCGCTCCATTCATCTCCTGAAGAGCAGGGAGGTGGATGAGCGGACGTTCAGGCTGTTCCGGGACCTGTTGCGGGCGGTGGCAAGGCGCGAGCCGTCCCTTAACCCATAAACGATTTGTATGGGTAAGTTGAAAACTCGGTATTTGTGTTATTGATGGCTTCTTTCTAGCCTCCCGGATGAAAGCGTATCGGGGAGGAAAAGATATGCGTTTGAAAACATCTCTGTTGAGCGTGCTGGCGGCTGCGGGAATCCTGGCTGCGGGAGGGGCGGCTGCGGAATATCCGGAGCGGCCGGTGACGCTCGTCATCGGTTATCCAGCCGGTGGCGGCACCGATATCCAGTCGCGGGCGCTCGTGCCCTATCTCGAAAAATACCTCGGCACATCTGTCGTGGTGGAAAACCGCGAAGGCGCGGGTGGCCTCATCGGGGCGACCTATATCGCCAATGCCAAGCCCGACGGCTACACGATCGGGGCACTGAATTTCCCGTCCATGTATTCACCGATCGTGCAGGGCAATGCCAGTTACAAGGCGGATGCCTTCACGCCGCTCGCCAACCAGATCGGCGGCGATCTGGCGCTGACGGTCAACAAGGTGTCGCCGATCAAGACCGCCCAGGAATTTGTGGATGCGGCCAAGGCAAATCCGGTCGTCGTCGGCGTAACGGGCATCGGACATCCGAGCCAGATCACGGCGCTGCTGTTTGAGGATGCGGCGGGCGTCAAGCTCAATTTCGTTCCCTTCAACGGCGGTGGTCCCGCAAGGCTTGCCATGCTCGGCAATCACGTCACGCTCGGTTTCATGAACCTCAACGAGGTCTTCGCCGACAATCGCTCCGGTGCCCTTCGCGTGCTTGCGACTTCCGGTGCCGAGCGTTCGCCGCTTTCTCCTGATGTGCCGACATTCAAGGAGGCCGGCTACAATGTTCAGTTCAGCCTGCTTGCGGGTTTCGGCGCACCGAAAGGCCTGCCCGCGGATGTCGAGGCCAAGCTGGTCGATGCCTTCCAGAAGGCGCTGAAGGACCCCGACTATCTTGCCGACGCCAAGAAGCGTGAACTGACCATGCTGCCGCTGACCCAGGTCGAATTCGCAGACGCGCTCAAGCAGGGCAACGCCAATCTGGCCGAGCTTTGGAAAAGCAAGCTCTGGACAAAATAAGCGGCCGGGATCGGCAGCTTTCCCACTCTCAATCGAAATGACGTTTGGGCCGGCCTGTGGCCCAGGCATGACCGAATAGTGAAAGGAACCCGGCCAATGGCCCATGTGATCCGCAATTTCCAGCGCCCCTCCAAGTCCGATATCGAAGCGATCAGCAAATTCAGCCCCGCCACCATTCATGAGGCGCAGGGCAAGCTTGGTGCGCTCGATTATCGCATCAAGCCGATCAAGCCCGGCCTGAAAATCTGCGGGCCGGCCATTACTGCGAAATGCCATATTGGCGACAATCTGATGATTTTCGAAGCCATCAACCTTGCAAAGCCCGGCGACGTGCTGGTCATCGATGGCGGCGATAATCCCAATCAGGGCGGCTTCGGCGATGTGCTGGCCGCTGCCTGCATCGGCAAGGGCATCGTCGGCTTTGTCGTCAGCGCCGCCGTGCGTGATGGCAAAGGGCTGCGCGAGATCGGTTTCCCGGTGTTTTCCCTCGGTCTTTGCATGAAGGGAACCTCGAAGGATACGCTCGGCACCATCAACCATCCGGTTGTGGTCGGCGGTGAACTGATCAGCCCCGGCGATATCGTCTGCGGCGATGACGACGGCGTCGTCGTCGTTCGTGAAAAGGATATCGCAAAGCTCGTCAAATCGTGCCGGGAGCGCGACGACCACGAGAACCACATGATGGAACTGCACCGCCAAGGCAAGATGGATATCGAGGATCGTTATGAAATGATGCGGTCAAAGGGATGCGTCTGGGCGGATTGATCCGACTGGCTGACGTTTGAATACGCCGTGTCGCAAGGCACGGCGTATTCCTCAATGAGGGGAGGAGAAAATCATGGCCGAACATAAGACCGGCTCGAAACTGACGGCGAATATTCTGTCCGGAGCCTTTTTCCTGGTCGTTGCCGCCGGGCTCTATTACGGCGCGCGGCCGCTGAGCATGGGCACCAATTTCCAGCCCGGACCCGGCTATATGCCGACGGTCATCGCGGTATTGATGTTCGCGCTCGGCATGGCGCTGATTTTGCAGGATCTGCTGGGCAAGACCCGGTCCGAGGTGTGGGAGGCGCCGAAACTTCGCCCGTTCCTGGCTGTCGCCGGAATTGTCGGCTTTGCGCTGCTTATCGAGCCATTGGGCTTCGTTGCCGCCGCCTTCGTGCTGATCGTGCTCGCCTGCATCGCTTACGGAAGAATTCGCCCGGTTGAGGTCCTTCTGCTTTCCGCGGTGCTCATCATTGCCTGCATCCTCATTTTTGTTGTGGGCCTCGGACAGAGGATTGCCCTGCTGCCATGACCGATCTTCTTGCCAATATCGTTCTCGGTTTCGGTGTCGCTGTCACGCCGGTCAACCTTTTCTACTGCCTGCTGGGCGTTACGCTCGGCACGATGATCGGCATCCTGCCGGGCATCGGTCCCTCCGCGACCGTCGCACTGCTTTTGCCCATCACCTACACGATGCCGGACACGGCAGCGCTGATCATGCTCGCGGGCATTTTCTACGGCGCGCAATATGGCGGCTCGACGACGGCGATCCTCGTCAATCTGCCGGGCGAATCCTCGTCCGTCGTCACCTGCATCGATGGATATGCCATGGCCCGGCAGGGCAGGGCGGGCGTGGCGCTGGCCACGGCGGCGCTTGGATCATTCTTTGCCGGTACGGTGGCGACCGTTCTGATCGTCGTCGTCGCAAAGCCGCTTTCCGCGGTCGCGCTCGCCTTTGGACCGGCCGATTATTTCAGTCTGGTGATCTTCGGCCTTCTGTTTGCCGTCTTCCTGTCCAGCGGATCGCCGGTCAAGGCGGTCGGCATGGTTGCCTTCGGTATCGGTTTAAGTCTGGTCGGCATCGACCCGACATCGGGTGAGCAGCGTTTCACCTTCGGCATGGCCGAACTGTTCGACGGTATCGATTTCGTCGTCCTTGCCATCGGTCTCCTCGGCGTGAGTGAAATCCTCTTCAACCTGCAGCAAGGCGTGGAGCGGGATTCGGGGCGGTAAAGACCGGATCGCTGATGCCGACGAGAGAGGATTTCAGGCAGGCCTTTCCGGCCGTCCTGCGCGGCACGGCGCTCGGCTCTTTCCTTGGCGTTTTGCCCGGCGGCGGCGCCATCATGAGTTCTTTCGCGAGTTACGCATTGGAACGCAAGATCGCCAAGGATCCGTCCCGTTTCGGCAAGGGCGCGATCGAAGGGCTGGCAGGGCCGGAAAGCGCCAATAATGCCGGTGCTCAAACCTCCTTCATCCCGCTTTTAACCCTTGGCATTCCCGCCAACGGCCTGATGGCGCTGATGGTCGGTGCGATGATGATCCAGGGCATCACGCCGGGACCCGAAGTCATGCAGTCGCGGCCCGATCTTTTCTGGGGTCTGATCGCCAGCATGTGGGTCGGCAATCTTCTGCTCCTTGTGCTGAACCTGCCGCTGATCGGCATCTGGGTTCGCCTTCTCGGTATTCCCTACCGCTTCCTGTGCCCGGCCATTCTGATGTTCTGCGCAATCGGCGCCTTTGGCCTGTCCTACAGCGTCGTCGATGTTCTGTTCTGTGCGGTGTTCGGCATTGTCGGCTTCTTTCTGCGCAAGATCGGCTGCGAGCCGGCACCGCTGGTGCTTGGCTTCGTGCTCGGTCCGCTTCTGGAGCAGAATATGCGCCTTGGACTGCTGATCTCGCAGGGTAGCTTCTCGACATTCGTCACCCATCCGATCAGCGCCACCTTGCTCGCTTTGTCCGCCATCGTCGTGATCATGATGGCGATGCCGGCGATCATGCGTCGCCGCGAGGTCGTTTTTCAGGGCGACGATGACTGAAAACTCAATCGAGCCGGCCCCGCCGGTCAATCAAAGGTGAAATCATGCATATCCTGATAATCGGCGCGGCCGGAATGATCGGCCGAAAATTGACGCAGCACCTTGCTTCGGATGGCGCGCTTGGCGGTGTGAAGATCACCGAAATGACGCTGACGGATGTTTTCGAGCCGGCAGTGCCGAAGGGGTTCGGCGGCAAGGTGACGATCGAGCGCAGCGATCTGTCGAATACCGGCGTGGCCGAAAAGCTGGTCGCAAAACGGCCGGATGTGATCTTCAACCTCGCCGCCGTGGTTTCGGGCGAGGCGGAGGCCGATTTCGAGAAAGGCTATCGCATCAATCTCGATGGCGGGCGTTCACTGTTCGAAGCTATCAGGCTCAAACACCAGAAGGATGGATACCGGCCCCGGGTGGTCTTCTGCTCGTCGCTGGCCGTCTTCGGATCGCCTTTCCCCAAGGTGATCGGCGACGAATTCCTGACGGCGCCGCTGACAAGTTACGGCACGCAGAAGGCGATCGTCGAACTGCTGCTTTCGGACTATAGCCGCCGCGGTTTCTTCGATGGCGTCAGCATCCGCCTGCCAACCATCTGCATTCGTCCCGGTAAGCCGAATGCGGCCGCTTCCGGTTTCTTCTCCAATATTCTGCGCGAACCGCTGGTCGGGCAGGAAGCGGTGCTGCCCGTTGCCGATACCGTGCGGCACTGGTTCGCCAGCCCGCGTTCTGCCGTCTCCTTCCTGCTGCGCGCGGCAACCATCGATCTTTCGGGCTTGGCGTTCGCCGCAATCTCATCATGCCGGGGCTTTCGGCCACGGTTGCAGACGAGATCGAGGCGCTGCGCGTCTTTGCCGGGGAAAAGGCGGTTTCTCTTATCAAGCGTGTTCCCGACGAGCGGATCATCCGGATCGTCGACGGCTGGGCTGAGGATTACGATCCGCAACTGGCACTTTCGCTCGGCTTTCGCGCGGAAACATCCTTCGCCGATATCATTCAGGCGCATGTCGAAGACGAGCTGGAAGGAGAAACGGCATGAGTAAAGGAAAGATCGCGCTCGTCACGGGCGGAGGAACAGGCGTCGGCAAGGCGATTGCCGCAGCTCTGCTGGAGGATGGTTACAGCGTTGCGATAACAGGGCGGCGGCGGGAGGTTCTCGAAGCCGCCTCTGCCGAATGGAGCGACTACAGCGACCGCCTTCTGGTCGTGGCGGCCGATATTTCCGTTCCCGCCGACGTGGAACGGCTCTTTACGGAAGTCAACGAGCGTTTTGGCCGTCTGGACCTTCTGGTCAACAATGCCGGCATGTCGGCGCCGGCGGTCCATATCGAGGATGTACCATTCGAAACCTGGAACGCCGTGGTGGGGGTCAATCTCACCGGCGCCTTTCTCTGCACCCAGGCGGCGTTTCGACAGATGAAGGCGCAGGTTCCGCAGGGCGGGCGCATCATCAACAACGGTTCGATTTCCGCCACCACCCCGCGGCCGCGTTCAGCGCCTTACACGGCGACCAAACACGCGATCACCGGACTTACCAAGTCCGCCGCGCTCGATGGACGGGCGTTCAACATCGCCTGCGGTCAGATCGATATCGGCAATGCCAGCACGGAAATGACGCGCGCCATGGCAACAGGTGTGCTGCAGGCCGATGGCAGCACCGCTGTCGAGCCGACCATTGATGCGAGCATCGTTGCAAAGGCTGTGCTGCACATGGCGTCGCTGCCGCTTGAAGCAAACGTGCTGACCATGACCGTGATGGCGAGCGGCATGCCATTCGTCGGCCGCGGGTGAGGAGCGCGCATGAAGCCTGATCTTCTGCAAACCTACCCTCTTCAGCCGCAGATCGAGGCCGAGCTGCAAAAACGCTTCCGGGTCCACCGCTGGCATGAAATATCCGACAAGCAGGCGTTTCTGCAGGCAGAGGCGGCTTCGATAAAGGCTGTGGTCACCGGCGGCCATATCGGCGTCGACCCCGAGCTTGCCGCCTGTCTCCCCGCTCTCGAAATCGTCGCCATCAACGGTGTCGGTTTCGACAAGGTCGATCTTGATCAGGCCCGGGCGCGCGGTTTCAGGGTAACCAACACGCCGGATGTGCTGACGGAAGACGTGGCCGATTTGGCCATCGGCCTCTCCATCATGCTGCTGCGCCAGCTTGTGCGCGCCGATCACCATGTCCGCTCCGGAGAGTGGAAAAAAGGGGAGCTGCCGCTCGGCAACAAGGCGTCGCGGCGGCGCTACGGCATTTATGGCCTTGGCCGCATAGGCCGCGCCATCGCCACACGGCTGGAAGCCTTCAATGCGGAAATCTCCTATTTCAGCCGGCAAAAACGGGACGTGGCCTATGACTATCATCCGACGCCGGTTTTGCTCGCCAGTGCCTGCGATGTCCTGATCGTTGCGGCGGCGGCAACGCCAGAGACGAAACACGCGATCAACCGCGAGGTGCTGGAAGCTCTTGGCCCCGACGGGGTTCTCGTCAATATCGCCAGAGGCTCCCTCGTGGATGAAAAGGCGCTGGTGGATATTCTGTCATCCGGGGGGCTGAAGGGCGCGGCACTCGATGTGTTTGAGAACGAACCCCATGTTCCCGAGGAACTGATCGGTATGCGCAATGTCGTGTTGGCTCCCCATATCGGTGCCGCGACCCATGAGACGCGGCTTCAAATGGGTGCTTTGGTTCTTGCCAATCTGGATGCGCATTTTGCGGGGAATGACTTGCCGACGCCGGTTGTCTAGAAGGTTCTCCTAGACCGTGGGGTTCGCGCGCGAGGCGCGTATCTCCAGAGGCTGGGCTGTCGCATCGGCGAAAGCGATGTTGTCTCACTCATCCATACAAGTTGCTTATTACTCCAAAAAAAATCGGTCTTAGGCAAGCGGTGAAAGCTTCACTAATGTTTGGTCAACGATAGGGGACAAACATGCCATTCTCAGACTACAAGACCGCACTCGTTACCGGCGCATCTTCCGGAATTGGCGCAGCCGTTGTTGAGCGGCTTTGCCGCGAGGGGCTGGAAGTCCATGCGGTTGCCAGAAGCGCTGACGCTCTCAACCAGCTGGCGAAGCGCACGGGCTGCTTCGTCCATACCATAGATGTGACGGATCGGCCGGCGCTTGCAAAACTCACCAGCGAAGTCGCATTCGATGTCCTCGTGAACAATGCCGGCGTCGACCGCCCGAAAAAGTTTCTGGAAGCGGATGAGGGCGATATCGATCTTCTGATCGACGTCAACCTCCGCGCCGTCCTTCATCTGTGCCGCATGGTGGTGCCTGGCATGGTGGCGCGCGATCGCGGCCATGTCATTAACATCTCATCCATCGCCGGCAATTATAATTTCGGCGGCAACTCGACCTATCACGCCAGCAAGGCGGGCGTGGCGATGTTGTCCAACCAGTTGCGTCTCGATGCTTTCGGCAGGCGCGTGCGGGTGACGGAAATCTGCCCCGGCCGTGTTGCAACCGACATCTTCAATCATGTTCATGGCGACGATCCGAGCATTCGCGAGCGTTTCATCGATGGTTTCGAACTGCCGCAGGCGTCCGATATCGCCGATGCGATCGCATTCGCCATCGCCGCACCCGTTTCCATGAATATCGGCCATATGGAAATTACCCCGACGCTGCAGGTCATGGGCGGGCTGCAGACAGCCAAGCCCCAGACTGTGGGATATCCGGCAGCGACGGGCGGCTCTGGAGGTAAAGTCGCGTGAGCGGTTTCGACCTCTGGGCAATTCTGAGCAATGCGGACTACGTCTCGATGCTTTTGCATGGCATCCAGATGACGTTCATCATCTATGCCGGCTCCTGGCTACTCGCCATGTCACTGGCGGTCGTTCTGCTTGCCATTCGCCTGTCACCCTTCCGGTTCGGCGATCCGCTTGTGGCGGCCTATGTTTCCTATCACCGCAACGTTCCGACACTCGTGCAGCTCATGCTCTGGTATTTCGGTATCTTCACGCTGCTGCCAAGCGGACTGGGGAACTGGCTGTCGAGCCACAACGCGGAATCGATCTTCGCCATCATCGGCCTTGGCCTCTGTCAGGCGGCCTATTTCAGCGAGGATCTGCGCTCGGGCGTGCGTTCCATCAATCCCGGCCAGATGGAAGCGGCACGCGCGCTTGGTCACAGCTATGTCTCGGCGATGCGTTTCGTCATCATGCCGCAGGGCGTTCGCAATGCACTGCCACCGCTGATCAATCACAGCACCTCGCTGTTCAAGAACAGCAGTCTCGGCGTTCTGATTGGTGCGCCCGAGCTTACCCATGCCGTCAAGGAAGTCGAAAATCTGAGTTTCCGGACGTTTGAGGTCTATCTGGTCGCCACCGTGCTTTACCTGTTCTTCTCGCTGCTGATCATGGGTCTCGGAGCCTATATCTCCATGCGTGCCGACCCTCTGCGGAGGGCCCGGGCATGATCCACGACATGATCGCAATCATCCAGGACTACTGGCTGCTCCTCTTGATCGGCCAATATCCCAACGGGCCGCTCGGCGGCCTTGCCAACACGCTCATCCTTTCGGCGCTCAGCATCGCGCTTGCCTTTCCCGTCAGCATTCTGATGGCGCTTGCGCGGCTGTCCAAATGGCGGCTGCTGCGCTGGCCGGTCACTGCCGTGGTTTATTTTACGCGTGGCGTGCCGCTGCTGATGCTCATTCTCTGGAGCTACTTTCTCGTTCCGCTCTGGACCGGGGCCGATGTGCCGAGCTTCGTCACCATGCTGGCAACGCTCGTCGTCTATCAGGGCGCCTTCATGAGTGAGGTCGTCCGCGCCGGCATCGTATCGCTGGGGCGGGGCAGATGGATGCGGCGCGTGCACTGGGGCACGGATATTTCAGCGCGATGCGCTATATCATCCTGCCGCAGGCGCTTTATAATATGATCCCGAGCCTGATCTCGACCTTCGTGTCCACCATCAAGGACACGACCCTCGGCTACGTCATCAATGTGCCGGACCTGACATTTGCGGCAAACCAGGTGAACAACCAGCTCCTGACCCAGCCCTTCCAGGTCTTCCTCATTCTGGCGCTTGTTTATTACATCATCTGCTGGTCGCTGACCCATGTCGCCAATCGTCTCGAGCGGCGTATCGCCCGCCGGCGGGCCGGTCCGCGCGGCAAGCTCGCCGCCGACACGGCACCGGCCCCCGCCAATATTGTTACGGAGCAGCTATGACCGCGTCAGTTTCCGCCACTCAGGACGCCTACACCATCACGCTTTCGCAGGTCTGCAAAAGCTATGGCGATTATCAGGTGCTCAAGGATGTCAACGAAAACGTCACCCGTGGCGAAGTCGTGGTCATCTGCGGGCCATCGGGTTCCGGCAAGTCCACCCTCATCCGCACGATCAACCGGCTGGAAGAGATCAGTAGTGGTTCGATCATGCTGGATGGCAAGAACATCCATGCCCAGATGCGCGCCAGGGAACTGAACGCGCTGCGCAGCCGGGTGGGTTTCGTCTTCCAGAGTTTCAACCTCTTCCCGCACCTTTCGGTGGTGGAGAATGTCTCGATGTCGCCGATCCGGGTGAAGGGTGTTTCCCCGGCGGTCGCACATGAAAAGGCGTTGAAGCTTCTCGATCGTGTCGGACTTGCCGACAAGGCCAGCTCCTATCCCGCCCAGCTTTCCGGCGGCCAGCAGCAGCGCGTTGCCATTGCGCGAGCGCTTGCCATGGAGCCGCCGGTCATGCTGTTCGATGAACCGACCTCCGCTCTCGACCCGGAAATGGTCGGAGAGGTGCTCGCCGTCATGAAGAGCCTTGCTGCCGAAGGCATGACCATGCTCTGCGTGACACATGAAATGGGCTTTGCCCGTGAAGTGGCCGACCGCATCTGGTTCATCGATGCCGGCCGCATCCTCGAAACGGCGAAACCCGAAGAGTTTTTCAAAAATCCGCAACATCCCCGTGCCCAGCGGTTCCTCGCCGATCTGAGACACTAGGACCTATCCTCTATAATAACAGGGAGAACTGAAATGAACTGGAAGTCCATCACTCTTACCGCCGCATTGGCGACCTCCGCCGCGGTCCTGCCGGCCAAGGCCGACCAGCTCGACACGATCATTGCGAACAAGACGCTACGCTGCGCGACATTCGCAGACGTGCCGCCCTTTGCCTCGCCGGATCCGAAGACGCGCGAAATGGCCGGCTTCGACGTCGATCTGTGCGGCGCCATCGCCAAGGAACTCGGCGTCAAGGCCGAGATCAAGCCCGTTTCCGTTGAAGCGCGCGTTCCCGAAGTCAAGCTTGGCCGCGTCGATCTCTCGGTTGCCAATCTCGCCTACACCCAGAGCCGCGCTGAACAGATCCAGTTCAGCGACCCCTACTATCTGGCAAAGGAAATGCTGATTGTTCCGGTTGACGACCCCGGCACCAAGAAGTCCGACTTCGTCGGCCAGCGTATCGCGTCCAGCAAGGGTTCCACTTCGGAAATGTCCGTCAAGCTCAACAAGTCCGAGCCGCTGACATTCCAGGATACGGCGTCCGCTTACCTCGCCGTCCAGCAGGGCAAGGCGCGCGGCATCGTTGGCAACACCATGACGATGACCAAGTTCGTCAACGAATCCAAGACCAAGGGCAAGCAGATGCGGATGATCGAAGAGCCGATGCTCTTCCAGCCCATCGGCATCGGCATGGCCAAAGACAATCCGGCGCTGACCGCAAAGATCAACGAAATCCTTCGCAAGCTCGATGCGGATGGCGAAATCAACCGTATCTGGGACAAGTGGCTTGGCCCGAACACCGAATACAAGATGACACGCACCGACAAGGTCGTGCCTCTTTCCGAACTGAAGTTCGATCCGATCCCCTGAGCCCCGGCTCAGCTTCGGCCATCATACCAGCAATTCAAACCATCATCGGTCGGCGAGACGTTCTCGCCGACAGTTTCAACGTGGGAGGTTTTCATGATCCACATTAAAGATATCGCGCAGCGTCCGGACCAGGCGGATGTCGACGCTCTTGCCAAATTCTCTCCCGCCACGATCCATGAGGCGCAGGGACGTCGCGGCGCTTTGTCCTCGCGGCTGAAGCCCGTCGATTATCGCATGAAGCTGTGCGGCCCGGCTTTCACGGTCAAATGCGCGCCGCGCGACAACATCATGCTGCAGCTTGCCATCAACTACGCCAAGCCGGGCGACATCATCGTCGTTTCCGCCGGTGAATATGAAGAAGCCGGTTCGTTCGGCGACGTTCTCGCCAACGCCTGCCTCGCAAAAGGCATCGGCGGCCTGGTGACCGACACCGGCGTGCGCGACACGCTGCAGCTGCGGGATCTCGGCTTCCCCGTCTTCTCGCTCAGTGTCTGCATCAAGGGCACTGTCAAGGAAACCATTGCCGCGGTTAATGATCAGGTCATCGTTGGCGGCGAAATCATCAATCCGGGCGATATCATCGTCGGTGACGCCGACGGGCTGGTTGTCGTGAGACGCGAGGAAGCACAGGAAGCCGCAAAGCTTTCGCAGGCCCGCGAAGATGCCGAGGCCGGTTACATCGAAGCCTACAAGCAGGGCAAGTCGGTGATCGAGGTCAGCAAGCTCGAGGCGGTGCTGAAAGCCAAGGGCCTCGTGGTCGATATCTGAGACAGATCCAAAGACAATAGGCTTCGGCGGCAATTGCCGCCAAGCCCGCCTTTATGGGAGGAGCGAATATGAAAGCGGTTGTCATCCATGGAGCCAAGGACCTGCGGATCGAGGAACGGCAGGCGGAACAGCCCGGCCCGGGACAGGTCGATGTGGCGATCGAGGCAGGTGGCATCTGCGGCTCCGACCTGCATTATTACAATCACGGCGGCTTCGGCACGGTGCGGGTGCGCGAACCGATGATCCTCGGCCATGAGGTGGCCGGCACCATCAAGGCTCTGGGGGAGGGCGTTTCTCATCTGGCCGTCGGCGACCGCGTCGCCGTCTCGCCGAGCCGGCCCTGCAACCATTGCGAATTCTGCCTGAAGGGCCAGCAGAACCAGTGCCTGAACATGCGTTTTTATGGTTCCGCCATGCCCATGCCGCATATTCAGGGCGCGTTCCGCCAGCGCCTCATCGCCGAGGCATACCAGTGCCACAAGGTGCGCGATGGCATCTCCATCCATGAAGCGGCCATGGCCGAGCCATTCGCGGTCACATTGCACGGTGTCCACCGCGCCGGCGCATTGACCGACAAGCGGGTCCTGGTCACCGGATGCGGGCCGATCGGCGCGCTGGCTATCATCGCGGCCCGTGCCCATGGCGCCCGGGAAATCGTTGCGACCGACGTCATGGATGCGGTACTGCAAAAGGCGCTCGCCGTTGGTGCCGACCGGGTCATCAATGTCGCCAGCGACCCCGACGTGCTTTCCGCCTATTCGGCAAACAAGGGCTATTTCGACGTCCAGTTCGAAGCTTCTGGAAACGAAAGGGCTGTGCGTTCGGGTCTCGAAGCGCTGAAACCGCGCTCTACCGTGGTTCAACTCGGTCTCGGCGGCGATGTTTCCATTCCGCAGAATATGGTGGTCGCCAAGGAAATCGAAATGAAAGGCACTTTCCGTTTCCACGAGGAATTCGGACTTGCCGTCGATTTCATCAACCAGCGCCGGGTCGACCTGAAGCCGCTGCTGACCGGAACCTTCCCGTTGGAAGAGGCGGTCGCGGCTTTTGAGGCCGCCGGCGACAGAAGCAAATCGATGAAGGTCCAGCTGGCCTTCTGATCGAAGCTGGGCAACATGGCGGTATAAAAATGCAAGCGCAGAGATTCCTGCGCTTGCATTCCGATTTCTTACCGTGGTGTCAGATGAATACCGGCAAGCGTGCAGCGCACCGAACCGCCGGCCTTTTCAATGGTGGGTATATCCAGCGCCACTGGAACCGCGCTTTCGCGGATTGCGGCTACCTGCTCCGCCGTCAGCGAGGCGTATGCCGTGGTTGAGAGCGCAAGGATGCGGCCATCGCGGCCCTGCAACTCGAGCGCATTGCCGGCGAAGCTGCGGATCTGAGCGTTGCTGAGGCCGATGACCCGCCGCCCCGAACGTTCAAGCCGGGTAACGATTTCCGTGCGACGGTTCTCGTCGGCGATCATGTCGAGACCGATCATCGCGTAATCCGTGCCGATGCACATGAGGACATTGGTGTGATAGACCGGCACGCCCGCCTCGTCACGGGCATCGAATACCATCGGTTCGAAGTTGAAATGGGTCGAGAATCGTTCGAGCGCAATCGGATCGGTGCGGTCGGAGCGCACGGCGTAAGCGACACGGTCGATGTGATCGAGCACCATGGCGCCTGTGCCTTCAAGAAAAAGGCCGTCGGGCTCAAGGCCGGAATAATCGATGATGTCCTGAACGCGGTAGCGGCTCTTCAGCATCTCGATGACATCCTGGCGGCGCTCAAGCCTGCGGCTTTCCGCCTTCATCGGATAGATGGCGACATGGCCGCCCGCATGGGTGGAAAACCAGTTGTTGGGAAAGACCGAGTCGGGCGTCCGCGTGCTTTCGTCCTCGAAGAGGTGCACTGCTACGCCATGGCTTTCCAGCATTTGAGCGGCGCGGGTGATTTCACGATGGGCAATCGCGCTGAGGTCTTCGCCGCTGGCCGGTGTCGCCTGAAAGCGGTTGTCGGCTGCGGTCTCGGTATTAACCGTGAAATGGTGCGGCCGCACCATGACGACTGCGGCCGGAGCCTGAATGGAATAGGTTTTTTTCATCGTTTTCATCCTCAGCTCCGGGCGCGTTGCAGCATGCCGAAGAGGTCGCGTGGGTCATCGGGATCGGCGATGATGTCGATCTCCTGATAGAAGCTGGAGCCCTCAAGTTTTCCGCGCACGTAACGTAGCGCGGAGAAATCCTCGATGGCGAAACCGACGCTGTCGAACAGGGTGATCTGGCGCGCGTCTCGCCGGCCTTCGGCTTCGCCAAGGATCACTTTCCAAAGCTCGGTCACCGGATAATCCGGGTCCATCTGCTGGATTTCGCCCTCGATGCGCGTCTGCGGCGGGTATTCGACGAAGGTATCGGCGCGCAGCAGAATATCCCTGTGCAGTTCCGTCTTGCCGGGGCAATCGCCACCGATGGCGTTAATGTGTACACCAGCGCCGACCATATTGTCGGTCAGGATCGTCGCATATTGCTTGTCTGCGGTGCAGGTGGTGATGATGCCGGCGCCCTCGATCGCGGTCTGGGCCGATTTGCACGGGGCTACGGTCAGGCCGCTCCCACTCAGGTTCGCGGCCGTCTTTTCAGTGGCGCGGGGATCGATATCGTAAAGGCGTACTTCCTCGATGCCGATCACCGCCTTCATTGCCAGCGCCTGGAATTCCGCCTGCGCTCCGTTGCCGATCATCGCCATGACCCGGGTGCCCTTCGGCGCCAGATGCCGGGCGGCCATTGCCGAGGTGGCGGCGGTGCGCAGCGCCGTCAGCAGGGTCATCTCCGTCAAAAGTACCGGATAACCGTTGGAGACGGATGCAAGCAGGCCAAAGGCGGTGACTGTCTGAAGCCCATCGGCCATGTTTTTCGGATGGCCGTTTACATATTTGAAGCCGTAGATTTCGCCGTCGGACGTCGGCATCAGCTCAATGACGCCTTCTCGCGAATGGGAGGCGACGCGCGAGGTCTTGTCGAAGCACTGCCAACGGCGAAAATCAGCCTCTATGGCATCGGTAAGCTCGACGAGCATCTGCTCGATGCCGATATGATGCACGAGGCGCATCATGTTCTCGACACTGACGAAAGGGATCAGGGCTTTTGCGGACGGGGACAGGGGCATCTGGGCAACTCCTCACTTGCTGGAGCGAAGATATCCACTGTGCCTGTTCAACCGAAATCGCAGAAGCTTGTTGTTTCTGAAACTATTTTGAACAATATGTTCAGTCCAGTTGTCAATTCTGTCAGATATTCAGATGAGCATCGCAAAATACATACCTGATGAGCTCGACCGGCAAATCATTGCCCATCTGCGGGTCGACGGCCGCGCTTCGCTGGCCAAGCTCTCGGATGTGCTGGGTGTGGCGCGCGGAACGGTTCAAAACAGGCTGGACCGCTTGACGGAAACCGGCACGCTGCTTGGTTTCACCGTGCGGGTGCGCGAGGATTATGATGACCGGGCGGTGCATGCGGTCATGATGATAGAGGTGATGGGTAAATCCACCACGCAGGTCATCCGCAAGCTGCGTGGCATCGCAGAGATTTCCTCGCTGCACACCACCAACGGCAATTGGGACCTTGTGGCAAACATCCGCGCCGGAAGCCTCTCGGATTTCGATCGCGTGCTGCGAGAGGTCCGCATGATAGACGGCGTCTCAAATAGCGAAACCAGCCTTTTGCTCAGCAGCGTTTGAGCTCAGCCGCGCGGGGCGGGCATGCCGTTGAGTTGCCTGACAAAACGCTGCTCCAGAACCTCGCTTCCCCATTGGCTGCCCGGATGTTCTTCGACACATGCGAAACCATGGGCCTCGTAAAGATGCCGTGCGGCCAAAAGGCCGTTGAACGTCCATAGATGGGTCTCATCGAAGGCATTTTCATCCGCAAAGGCGAGTGCGGTTGCCAGCAGCCTGCGCCCGACACCGCCGCCGCGCACGCCGTCATCGACGATGAACCAGCGCAGATGCGCCACACCCGGCCCCAGATCCTCGCCATCGATTGCGACGGAGCCGATGATCTCCTGTCCCCGCATTGCGACCCAGATTGCATTTTTCGGGTTTTCCAGACGGTTGCAAAAGGAGGCGAGGCCTTCAGCCACAATGGATTCGAAGCGTTGGCCGAAGCCCGATGTCCGGGCATAATAAAGCGCGTGCATCTGGGTGATGCGGGCAATGAGGCCTGGTCTATAGCCTTCGACGATATCGATGGTGGGAGCCGCGTTGTCGCTCCGGCCTCCCAGCGCATCGGCGTAAAGGCGAAGTCCTTCGAGGATCGTATGGCCGTCCGCCGGCGTGAGCCGCGTCAGCGCGCTCGACACCTGCCTGTTTGCAAAGCTGTGAATGGCGCCGGCCCGTTCCTGCCCTTGTCCAGAGAGATGCAGCCGCTTGATACGACTATCTTCATCGTCCGTCTCTTCCCGGACGTCGCCGGACAGAACGAGTTTGCGAAGCATGCGGCTGACGCTGGATTTCTCAAGCCGAAGCAGCTTGCCGAGATCACGCGCCGTGATGCCCGGGCATGCGTCGATTTCGATCAGGGCATGCACCGCAGAGGGCGGCAAGTCGGTGCCAGCGAAGTCTCCGCCCATAAAACCGAGCTCGCGGACAAGCCGACGCGAGGTGGAGCGGATGTCGTTTATGGTGAGGGATTGTTGAGGCACGTTAAATCCATTATGGTTGCATGATGCAACGATAATCATGATTTGCGTGGCCTGCCAAGATGAAAGCCATTCAAAATGCTGGATTTCCCTGCGAAAGCGGGCAATCTTCAATCCAGCAATTCGCAAGTGGGGTGTTGAAGCCGCTGCCGTCGGTGGAAACCCCTTCACCCGGTTTCTTGCAGGTTCGCATAATTGATTATCCGGCTATGGAGAAGCCATGCCCGATACGCCGCGATTTTTCCGCTATGCCGTTTTAGCTGCGATGTTTCCCGTCGCCGCCCTTGGGCTATTGGGAACACCGAACGAATATCGCGCCATCGGCATCGATGCCGTTGATTGCGACGGGCCAATCTCCGTTCTGATAGCCGCCGTGCCGGCGCTCGCGGCCTATGCCACTGTCGGATGGTTGTTTGTTTCCGGCACCAAGCGCCATCGTTCATTGATGGCGGGTGGTGTCTGTGGGCTGATCTGTCTGGCGCTTGTCTGGAGTATCGGGGCTGCGCTTCTGGAGCATCGGCGAAACACGATTGAAATGGCATGTGATGCCAGTGGCCGGCTGTGATTGTCTTCCGGCTCGCCGATAGAGACGCGGGATTTCGGTTGAAAGCTCCGTTCAGTTTTTCCAGTCGCCTTAGTCGCGAAAACGAAGGTTCCGGCGTGTCAGCTGGTCGACGGTGGTGCAGCCCATAAGCTTCATATCGCGCTCGATTTCGATGCGCATTAGTTCGAGAGCCCGCTCCACACCGGGCTGTCCGGCGGCAGCGAGCGGAAAAAGGTAATAGCGGCCGAGCCCAACGGCTTTCGCGCCCAGTGACAGTGCTTTGAGCACATGGGTTCCGCGCTGCACGCCGCCATCCATCATGACATCGATCCGGTCACCGACCGCGTCGACAATCTCGGCGAGCTGGTCGAAGGCGCTGCGGGAGCCATCGAGCTGGCGGCCGCCATGATTGGAGAGCACGATGCCGCTGCAGCCGATCTCGACCGCGCGTCTTGCGTCATCGACGGACATGATCCCCTTCAGGCAGAAGGGCCCGCCCCATTCGCGCACCATCTGCGCCACATCGTCCCAGTTCATGGAAGGGTCGAGCATCTCGGTGAAATAGCGGCTGATGGAAAGCGCGCCACCATCCATTTTGATGTGGCCGTCAAGCTGCGGCAGGCTGAAGCGCTCATGCGTGAGGTAATTGATCCCCCATGCCGGTTTCATGGCGAATTGCGCGATGCCGGAAAGATTGAGCTTGAAGGGAATGGCAAAGCCGGTGCGCTTGTCCCGCTCGCGGTTTCCACCCGTGATGCTGTCTACCGTCAGCATCATCGTCTGCACGCCGGCAGTCTTGGCGCGCGCCATCATATCGCGGTTGAGGCCGCGATCCTTGTGGAAATAGAACTGATAGACCTGCGGCCCGCCGCTGATGCGGCGTGCTTCCTCGAGGCTGGTGGTGCCGAGCGAGGAGACGCCGAACATGGTGCCGTATTTTCCCGCCGCTGCCGCCACCGCCCGCTCTCCCTGGTGGTGGAAGAGGCGCTGCAGCGCCGTTGGTGAACAATAGACCGGCATTGCCAGCTTCTGCCCCATGACGGTGACAGACATGTCCACATCCGCCACCCCCCGCAACACGTCGGGAACGAGATCGCAATTCTCGAAAGCGGCCGTGTTTCGTCGATACGTCACCTCGTCATCGGCAGCGCCATCAATGTAGTTGAAGATCGGTCCGGGAAGACGCTGTTTCGCCATGCGGCGAAAATCGTGGAAATTATAGCAGTCCTTGAGTTGCATCTGTTATCCGACCGGTCCGGTGTGAAAACGTATCAAAAGATCGCCCGAAACCTATACCGGAGATCTGGGACGGGCAATTGCATTGCGGACGATTTCAGTACCCTATCGAAAGGCTTTTTGCCGGCCGCAGCGGAGATCAGGCAGGGCCTGCCAGCTGCCGGGTGGAAACGACGTGCAGGGCTTTGCCGGTGTCGAAAAAGCTCTGCACATTGCCGATCGTGGTGTCTGCGATGTTCTTGAGCGCTTCGTGCGTGAAGAACCCCTGATGGCCGGTGACCAGAACATTCGGGAAAGTCAGCAATCGCGCAAAGACGTCGTCGCGCAGCACATCGTTGGAAAGATCTTCGAAAAAGAGATCCGCCTCCTCCTCGTAGACATCGATTCCGAGACTGCCGATCGTGCCGTCCTTCAGGCCCGCAATCGCGGCGCGTGTATCGATGATAGCCCCGCGGCTGGTATTGACGAGCATGACGCCCTTCTTCAGGAGCGGCAATGTATCCCGGCGGATCAGATGACGGGTCTCAGGCGTGAGCGGGCACATCAGCGCGAGAACGTCCGATGTACGGAACAATTCCTCCCGGGTGACATAGACCATGCCAAGGGCTTCGCAATCTGGATTTGGGTAAGGATCATGGCCGATGATACGGCAGCCGAAGCCGGCAGCAATGCGTGCGAAAATCGCGCCGATCTTTCCGGTACCAACGATGCCCACCGTCTTGCCGTGAAGATCGAAACCGAGCAGGCCATCCAGGGCGAAGTTGCCTTCGCGCACCCTGTTATAGGCGCGGTGAATCTTGCGGTTGAGCGCCAGGATGAGCGCCATCGTGTGTTCGGCGACTGCATAGGGCGAATAGGCAGGTACGCGCGCAATGGTCAGGCCCAGCTTTTCGGCAGCCGCGATATCGACCTGATTGAAGCCGGCGCAGCGCAGCGCAACGAGCCGCACGCCCATCTCCACCAGTTTTTCCAGCACGGGCCGCGACAGATCATCGTTGACGAAGGCACAGATCGCGACAGCGCCCTTGGCCAGTGCCACCGTTTCAAGAGACAGCCGTGCTTCGCAATATTGCATCCGCATGCCGGACCCTGCGGCCGCGTCAAGGAACTGCCTGTCATAGGGTTTGGCGCTATAGACGACGATCCGCATCTGCTTCTCCGGTATCGAGTACGAAAGTTGCCGTAGCGGGCCTATGCGTCCGGCTTCCGGTTAGCTGCGCAGGCCCGGCGCTTCCTGTCCGGTGCTTTCCACATATTCCGTGTATCCGCCGCCATATTGGTGGATTCCGTCCGGTGTCAGTTCCAGCACCCGGTTTGAAAGCGCGGCCAGGAAATGGCGATCGTGGGAAACGAACAGCATCGTGCCTTCATATTGCGACAGGGCCTTGATCAGCATTTCCTTGGTGTCGAGGTCGAGATGGTTCGTCGGCTCGTCCAGCACGAGGAAATTCGGCGGGTCGAACAGCATGGCGGCCATGACGAGACGGGCTTTTTCACCGCCGGAGAGAACGCGGCAGCGTTTTTCCACATCGTCGCCGGAAAAGCCGAAACAGCCGGAAAGCGCGCGCAGCGGCGCCTGGCCCGCTTTCGGAAAGCGCTCCTCCAGCCATTCCAGAATGGTGCTGTCACCATCCAGAACATCCATGGCATGCTGGGCGAAATAACCGAGCTTGACGCTGGCGCCGAGCGTGACATTGCCGGAATCTGGCTCGGTTGTGCCGGTCACCAGTTTCAGCAATGTCGATTTTCCGGCACCGTTGACGCCCATGATGCACCAGCGTTCCTTGCGCCGTACCATGAAGTCCAGTTCGCCGTAGATCGTGCGGCTGCCATAGGCCTTATTCACTTTCTTCAGCGCGACGACATCCTCGCCCGATCTGGGCGCAGGTGCGAATTCGAAAGCGACCGTCTGACGCCGGCGTGGGGGTTCGACGCGGTCGATCTTGTCGAGTTTCTTCACGCGGCTCTGCACCTGCGCGGCGTGCGAGGCGCGCGCCTTGAAGCGCTCGATGAATTTGATTTCCTTGGCAAGCATGGCCTGCTGGCGTTCGAACTGCGCCTGCTGCTGTTTTTCGTTCTGCGCCCGTTGCTGTTCGTAAAAGCCGTAATCGCCGGAATAGGTGGTGAGGCTGCCGCCGTCGATCTCGATGATCTTGGTCACGATGCGGTTCATGAATTCGCGGTCGTGCGAGGTCATCAAAAGCGCGCCGTCGTAGTTCTTCAGAAAATCCTCGAGCCAGATCAGGCTTTCGAGATCGAGATGGTTCGAGGGTTCGTCGAGCAGCATCACGTCCGGTCGCATCAGAAGAATGCGGGCGAGCGCCACGCGCATTTTCCAGCCGCCGGAAAGTTTGCCGACATCGCCGTCCATCATCTCCTGGCTGAAGCTCAGACCGTCCAGAACCTCGCGGGCACGGCCTTCGAGCGCATATCCGTCCAGCTCCTCATACCGCGCCTGCACTTCGCCGTAACGTTCGATGATGGCGTCCATCTCGTCCATCCGGTCGGGATCGGACATGGCGGCTTCCAGTTGCCTGAGCTCGGCCGCCACTTCGCTGACCGGGCCGGCGCCTTCCATGACTTCGGCCACGGCTGAGCGGCCGGACATTTCGCCGACATCCTGATTGAAGTAGCCGATCGTCATGCCCTTTTCGGCGACGACCTGTCCCTCATCGGGCTGTTCCTCTCCGGTGATCATCCGGAACAGCGTGGTCTTGCCAGCGCCGTTCGGGCCGACAAGGCCAATCTTCTCGCCGCGATTGAGTGCGGCGGAGGCCTCGATGTAAAGAATGCGGTGACTGTTTGACTTGCTGATATTTTCGATGCGGATCATGACGGGGGCCTGTGAATGGGAGCGCCCTCCTATGCCACGGGCCGCCGCCGCTGTCACCTGCCGCCCACGACTTGCCAGCCATGCAGCCGGGTAGCATCGCCCGGAAGCATTGCTTCTCGCGAGCGACGCCGTCTTCAGGTCGCGCTCGCTGAACTTTTCGTCAATTTGTCAGCGTGGCTACGCTGCCGGCGGCTTTGCGAGCGATTTCACCGAAGGCGGTGACGATCTGCTGCATGTTTTCGGGCGCGTAATAATTGTCGAGGTTGGATGCGCAATATTGCAGGAGCGATTTGCCCTTGTCAGGCGCCATGAAGGCCACGCTGAAAATTTTGATGCCATCTTTCTTGGCCGTTTCGCAGGTATTGCGCACCTTCTGATCTATGGCGGAATCCCAATTTGCGCTGTACCCCGTCATTTCGCCGTCCGTCATGAGAACGATGTAGCGCTCGAAGGATTCGTTTTTCTTAGTCTTATGCGCGGTTGTTTCAGCTGTATTGGATTTTTTAAGAGCGTTGTAAGCGGCGTTCAGGCCGCTCGTCGCGTCAGTGCCACCTGATGGAAATTCCGGGATCTGTTTATCGACATAATTCAAAACGCCGCTCGTGCCCCAGCCGATGGGCTGAGCCGCATAGGCCTCATGAGTATAAACCGAGGCACCTGTTCGAACGAGTTCTGAACCACCGCTGGTATATGTTGGATCTGCCTTGTTTAAGGTTGTCACGAGAAAGCCAACGGCGGTTTTTAGTGATGTCGCCTTGTTGACGTAGCATGGGCTGGACGTGACTTGGGATTCACTCTTGCCCCAGTTGCTGGCAGTGTAGTTCGGGCATGATTTTTTCGCGGTATTGATAGTATCCGTCTTGAAAGACATTGATCCCGAGCGGTCGAGCACCAGATACATGGAAATTGGCGCACCCTTGTTGACGGTGCTTTTTGCGGTACCGGTCGCCGCGATGTCGAGTGTCTTCGCGCCTATGAACCCGAGCAGCGGATTGAGCTTCACCTTATAGTTGATAGTGGTCTGTATGGTGAAGGTCTTGCCGCGCGCATCTTCCGTCGTACCGATGCTGACCGGAGAATTCTTCTCAAGTTCTTTTTTCTCTTCTTCGGTCAGGTCCTTTTCCAGTTGGGTGGTGATGAATGCCCTAGCGATTTCCTTGATTTTTTCGTCGGTCAGTTCGCCTTCTTTCAAACGAGCCTCGGTCGCGGCCGCAAGAGCGGCAGAATCCGCCGTATTCTGCAAGTTTGCTTTTATCTGCATCACGTTCGCCAGCTCTATTCCAGCGCCGGCAAAGCCAAGCAACACCGGTAGCAATATTGCCGTCATGATGCCGAAATTACCGTTGGTGTCGGCAAGGAAACGGCGCTTCAGTTTTTGATAGGCGGAGACGGTCATGATGAGGCTCACGGATTAGAATATACGACTGAGCGCAGGAAACCCGCAAACGATGTAAAATCCGCTAACGTGATGGGTTCAATTTTATGCGGCGCTCAAACTGGCGCAGTTTTTGAAGTATTTTTAAGAATTAATTCCAGCAAAGTTCGAAACAATACACCTTGCATCATTACTGGACGGGGATGACGTCGACAGCCTGTTTTATCTGCTGGTTGCCATAGCTCTTCAATACCCCGATCACCGGTGCGACGTCGGAATAGTCCCGGCCATAACCGACAACGATGTGGTCGCTTCCGGCGACGATATCATTGGTGGGGTCGAGTTCCAGATAGCCTGCCGCCTCGCCGCACCAGACGCGAACCCAGGCATGCATTGCATCGGCCCCTTCCAGACGTTCCTTGCCCGGCGGGGGAATGGTGCGCAGGAAGCCGCTGACATAACCGGCGGGAATGCCGAGGCTGCGCAGCGCCATGATCATGATATGCGAGAAATCCTGACACACGCCGCGTTTCAGCTTGAAGGCTTCCGATGGCGTCGTATCCACGGTCGTTGCCTCGCCATCATAGGTAAAGTCCTTGTGGATGCGTTTGCACATGGCGAGCGCGATTTCGCGAATAGTCATTCGCGGTTTCAGCAGCTCCCGCGCATAGGCTGCGATTGCCGAATCCATCCCTATTCTCGGGCTGGCGCCAATAAAGTGGTGGGGCGACTGGAAATCGAGCGACCAGACATCGGCAAGGTCCTGTGGCAGCCGTGAAAGTTCGGGTGAAAAATCGGCCGTCAGCGCCGGCGCTTCCACCATCACGCGCGCCTGCATGCGGATATCCAGCTTTTCATGCGGCGCGCGCAGATACACGGAGGTCGCCGATTGATGGAAGAAGTCCTCGAAGGTGGCGCGCTCTTCCGGCACGGGCAAAACATCGAGGGAACCGGCAACGAGCCGCTGCCGACCCGGGATCGACAGGGGCAGGATGCGGATAATGTGGCGCGCGCCGTGGGCCGGGGTGTCGTAGGTGTAACCCATATGCAGGGAGAGATCGTAAAGCATCGGGTTATCCGAGATAGGTCTGGGCAAGAACATCGGACAGATGCTCCATGTCCGTTTCGAGCTGGCGATAGATCGCGCCATTCATGTTTTCCGGCGTCATGACCGCAAGGCCGGAATGCAGCCGCATCGCCTCGCGGTAAAAAGGCGACATCTGGCCGTTTACAAAGGCGTTCGGAAGCTGTTCCACCTCGGTGCGGATTTCGTTCAGCTGAAACAGGATGGACCGTGGGTTGAGCGGATCGAGCGCCAGAAGATCGGTGACCGTCAGGCCCGCCGTGCTGACATTGTAGCGGCGGCGATGGGTCATGACGCTGTCGCCGATTTCCAGCAGCATGTCATAGGATCCATCAGGCGCATCGGGGCCTGTCATATGGCCGAGAAGCCGTGTCATATGCAGGCCACGCTCGAGATAACGGCCGATCGACAGGAAACGCCAGCCGGTGAAGCGATACATGTTTTCGTGCACCAGACCGGCAAAGCCCGCAAGCTTGCGCAACAGGATCGTCATGGCATGGGTCGCGTCGTCGCCAGGCGACACCTTTGCGTGGAACCGGCGGGCGGTCTTGGCAAGGTCGTTCAGCGCCAGCCATCCGTCCGGTGAAAAGCGGTCGCGGATATTACTGGCGGAATAAACCGCGCTGTTGATGTTGTTCAGCAGGCTTTCCGGCACGGCATCGTTCATCTCCACGTCGAGCGCTTCCAGATAGCGCGTCACATGGGCAAGCAGGGGCTGGCGCGGATCGGCCGATTCGGCATAACGCCCGTGCCAGGCACGCAGGATGCGCAGCGCGCCTTCCGAGCGTTCGATATAGCGGCCGAGCCAGAAGAGGTTGTCGGCGGCCCTGCTTGGCAGGCTGCCCGGCATGTTGCGGGTGAAGCTTTCTTCCGCCGGCAAAAGCGTGGTGCGTTCCACCGGCTTGTCGCTGACGATCCAGACATCCGCCGCACTGCCGCCCGATTGCATGGCGATGGCGGATACGTCGTTGCTGCTGCCGATCCGCGCAAAACCGCCCGGCATGATCTGCCAGCCATCCTGGGTGCGGGCGGCAAAAACGCGAAGGCTCATCGGGCGTGGCACGAGCTTGTTGTCGACATAGGCCGGCGTGGTGGAGAGTGTAACCACCTCCTGGCCGACCAGCCTGTGGCCGTCGGATGCGAGCCAGTCGCTGATCGATTCCTTTGCCGTTTCACGCAGGGACGAGCCGAGCACCGATTGGCCGTTGTCATCGAAGAAGGGAAGCCGGGAATAGGCAGGGCCGATGACCATGCCTTCGATATTGCCTGCAACGTGGCGCCGTTCGGATTCCTGCCCGCACCACCAGGTCGCGATCGACGGCAGTTTCAGGTCTTCGCCAAGCAGGTGGCGGCAGACGCGCGGCATGAAGGAAAGCAAGGCCCGCGTTTCGAGAATACCGCTGCCAAGCGCATTGACGATGGTGAGCGCCTCGTTGCGCAGCGCCTGCACCATGCCGGGCGTGCCGATATGGGACTGCTGGTTGAGTTCCAGCGGATCGGAGTAGGAAGCGTCGAGACGCCGCCAGAGCACGCCGATCGGTTTCAGCCCTGCCACGGTTCTGACCATGACCCGGCCGTTGACCACGGTCAGATCCTCACCCTCCAGCAGCATGAAGCCGAGATAACGGGCTATATAGGCGTGTTCGAAATAGGTTTCGTTGGCGGGTCCGGGCGTCAGCACCGCGATACGGTCATCGGGGTGTTTTCTGTGCGACTGCAACGTGTCGCGAAAAGCGCCAAAAAACGAGGCGAGCCGGTGAACATGGGTTTCCGCATAGATGTCGGACAGGGCGCGCGTGGTCGCCACCCGGTTTTCGAGCGCGAAACCTGCGCCCGAAGGCGCCTGCGTCCTGTCGGCCAGCACCCACCAGTTTCCATCAGGTCCGCGCCCGATTTCGAAGGAGCAGAAATGCAGATAGTGGCCGCTTGCCGGTTTTACGCCGACCATCGGCCGCAGATATTCCGGATTGGAGGCGATCAGTGCCGGCGGCACGTAACCTTCCTTCACCAGCCGGTTTTCGCCGTAAAAATCGGCGACCATGGCTTCGAGAAGATTGGCGCGCTGTTTAAGCCCTTCGGAAAGAACCGTCCATTCCCTGTCGTCGATCAGCACCGGAATATGGGAGATCGGCCAGTTTCTTTCGCTGCTGCCCTTGCCGTAGTCGCGGTAGAACACGCCCGCATCGCGCAGATAGCGGTCGGTGCGGGCAAAGCGTTCATGCAGTTCGCGCTCAGACATGCGCGAGAGCGCACCGAGCAGGTTCTTCCAGACCGGCCTGACCTTGCCGTTGGTGTCGAGCATTTCATCGGCCACACCCGGCAAGGTGGAGTAGTCAAGCCCGCGCGGTGGCGCGCTCGTTTCCGTCTTGCGTTCCGTTGCCGGGGCTTTGGACAATTTAAACTCCGTATGGCCGGCGCAGATCGAGCGTCAGCGGAAATTCTGGCGACACGGTTTCCGCATGAAGCGGATATTGCCCTGCCGTATGTCCCCATGGTTCGAAACGGGCAAGGCGTCGTGCCTCGGCCTCGTTGCCGTTGACGGGAAACGTCTCGTAATTGCGCCCGCCCGGATGAGCAACATGGTAGATGCATCCGCCGATCGATCGCCTCGACCATGTATCATAAATGTCAAAGGTCAAGGGTGAATTGACGGGCAGCACGGGATGCAGGCCCGAGGCGGGCTGCCATGCCTTGAAGCGGACACCGGCAACCGCAACGCTGTGGTTCTCCGTTGCGACGAGCGGAACCGCACGTCCGTTGCAGGCCACGGTAAAGCGGGACGGGTTGGATGTTTCGAGGCGCACCTGCAGGCGCTCCACGGAGCTGTCGACAAAACGCACGGTTCCGCCGATGGCGCCCTGTTCACCCATCACGTGCCAGGGTTCCAGAGCCTGGCGCAATTCCAGTTTCGCGCCCTCATACTCCACCTCGCCGAAGAAGGGGAAACGGAATTCCTGCTGTGCTGTGAACCATTCGGGCTTCAGGTCGAAGCCGTTTTCCCTGAGGTCGGCGAGTACATCCAGAAAATCCGCCCAGATGTAATGCGGCAGCATGAAGCGATCGGCGAGCGCCGTGCCCCAGCGCACGAATTTGCCGCCGGCGGGATTTTGCCAGAAGCGGGCGATGAGAGCGCGCACCAGCAATTGCTGGGCGAGCGACATGCGGGCATTCGGCGGCATTTCGAAGCCACGGAATTCCACAAGGCCGAGGCGGCCGGTCGGTCCGTCCGGCGAAAACAGCTTGTCGATGCAGATTTCGGCCCTGTGGGTATTACCCGTCACATCCGTCAGGAGGTTGCGGAACAGGCGGTCGACCAGCCAGGGCAGCGGCGGCACGCCCTCGCCGGGGGCAGGAACCTGCGAAAGCGCGATTTCCAGCTCGTAGAGACTGTCGTGACGGGCTTCGTCGATGCGTGGCGCCTGACTTGTCGGGCCGATGAACAGGCCGGAGAACAGATAGGAAAGGGACGGATGCCGCTGCCAGTGCAAAACGAGGCTTTTCAGAAGATCGGGCCGGCGCAGGAAGGGGCTGTCATTGGGGTTGGCGCCGCCCACCACCACATGGTTGCCGCCACCGGTGCCGGTATGGCGGCCATCGATCATGAACTTGTCTGCGCCGAGACGCGTCTGGCGCGCTTCATCATAGACTGCGGTCGTGATGTCGACGCAATCCTTCCAGCTGGAGGCGGGGTGGATATTGACCTCGATGACGCCGGGATCGGGCGCGACGCGAATGACATTGATGCGCTCATCATGCGGGGGCGCATAACCTTCGATGTGAACGGGCAATCCGAGATCGGCCGCCGCCGCTTCCGCCGCCGCGATCAGTTCGAGATAGTCCTCGATACGTTCGACAGGCGGCATGAAGACGCAGAGCCGGCCGTCGCGTGGTTCCACCGACATAGCGGTGCGCACCGCGCCGCCGATTTCTCCGAGCGTCTGTTCGATGCGCTCCTGGCTGGAGGCTTCATCGGCATGGAAGGAGGCTTCCGGCAAGGCGCGCCCGGAAGGTTTGAATATGTCGGGAAGCGGCCCTCGCGGGATCGAGGGATCAGCCTCGTGGATATAGGGATAGGCGGATGGCGGCACGTGGGGCAGGGTGCCGAGCGGCAGGCGGTAACCCACGGGGCTGTCGCCCGGAACGAGGAAAATCTTGCCGCGCCGTGTCTTCCATTTCTCGCTGACCCAGCGCTTGCCGTCCGCCTTGGCGTTCCACGCCTGCACTGGAAGAATATAACCCGTTGGCGTCGTCAGGCCGCGTTCGAACACGCGGGCAATACGGTTTCGCTCTTCAGGGTCCTTCAGTTTGGAATTGGACGGATCGACATTGTCGGGAAGGCTGCCTTCCTTGATGATCCATTCGGCCGGGTCCTCGTAAGCCGGCAGCACCAGCTCCGGCTCAATGCCGAGATGGGTGGCGATGCCGCTGAGGAGCTTCTGCGCATCCTCGGCCTCGACGCCGGCATCCGCGCCTTCTTCGGCGATCAGCGCCGGGTCCTGCCAGATCGGCATTCCATCCTTTCGCCAATAGAGAGAAAAGGTCCAGCGCGGCAGGCTTTCGCCCGGATACCATTTTCCCTGTCCGTAATGCAGAAAACCGCCGGGGGCGAAACGTTCACGCAGGCGGCGGATCAAGGCGTCCGCCTTTTCGCGTTTCGTCGGCCCCACCGCCCCGGTGTTCCATTCCTCGGATTCGAAGTCGTCGATGGAAACGAAGGTCGGCTCGCCGCCCATGGTCAGCCTGACGTCGTGGGCGTTCAGAACCTGATCGACCTTTTCGCCGAGCGCGTTGAGGCTCTCCCAGCTTTCGTCTGAAAAGGGCTTGGTGATGCGCGGGGTTTCGGCAACGCGCCGGACCTGCATGTCGAAAGCGAATTCCGTGTTCGCCTCGCCGAAATAACCGCCGGAAATCGGCGCGGCATTGCGATAATGCGGTGTGGCCGCCAAGGGAATATGGCTTTCGCCTGTGAGAAGCCCGGACGTGGGATCAAGGCCAATCCAGCCGGCGCCCGGCATATAGACCTCGGCCCAGGCGTGCAGATCGGTGAAATCCACTTCGGTGCCGGATGGACCGTCCAGTGCCTTGAGATCGGGGGTGAGCTGAATGAGGTATCCCGACACGAAACGCGCAGCAAGGCCGAGATGCCTCAATATCTGGACGAACAGCCAGCTGGTGTCGCGGCATGAACCCTTGCCGGAGGCCAGCGTTTCTTCCGGGGTCTGAACACCCGGCTCCATGCGGATGACGTAACCGATTTCCTGTTGCAGACGGGCGTTGAGACCAACGACCATATCCACCGTCGGCTGTCCGGGTGTGTGGTCCACGGTGGCCATGAAGGCGGAAAGCAGAGGGCCGGTCGGTTCCGGTTTCATGTAGATCGAGAGATCGTCCCGCAGTTCCTGCGGATAGTCGAACGGCCACTTGGTCGCCTCTTCCTCGACAAAGAAATCGAACGGGTTGTAAACCGTCATATCGGCGACAAGATCGACCTCGATCTTGAACTCCGTTGTCGGCTCGGGAAAAACGAACCGGGCGAGGTAGTTGCCGTATGGGTCCTGCTGCAGGTTCACAAAGTGGTTGGAGGGCGAAACCTTGAGCGAGTGGCTGATGACGCGGGTTCTGGAATGGGAGGCGGGCTTCAATCTTATGATCTGTGGTCCAAGGCGAACCGGATTGTCATATTTATAATGCGTCAGATGATAGATGCTCGCTTTGATCGCCATTAATCTGCCTTGCCCGGTTTTTCCGGTTTATGCGGTTTGTCCGCCCCTCTGAAATTATTCGGATTTTGTGCAATGCAGGAAAAGAAAGCAAGGATCATTTCCGGGGGCCATCGCATTGTTGGTAAAGGCCGCGATGTTTGCCTGCGCAGAGAATTGCCCGGGCTTTTCAACCGCCGCCACAGTGATTTCGACGGGATTGTAGACAAGGTCGAACGGCGTGTTATTGCTTGGCATCGCAAGGCGCAGGGTCGCGGCCCGCTTTCTTTGCCGACTGACGTTTCGGAATGGAATGAATGGCAACCACGGTGACCGACGATCAGCGCAAGAGCGCGGCCAACCTTTCGGGCTTCGACCTCGATTTTCCTGCGCAGCTGCGCATGATGGGTCGTGCCTTCTGGACGTCGCCGGTGCGCACCCGGTTGATAATGCTGTCGATCGCACTTCTGGCGGTGATATTGCTCACTGCCTATGGGCAGATCAGGCTTAACGAATGGAACGCACCGTTTTACAACGCGCTGGAACGGCGCGATCTCGACGCCTTCCTCCACCAGCTGGAAGTCTTCGCCATCATTGCCGGGCTGCTGCTGCTTCTCAACGTTATCCAGACCTGGCTCAACCAGATGACGGCGCTGAACATGCGCGAGGGTCTTGCCAAGGATATGGTGGATCAGTGGCTGAAGCCCGGGCGCGCCGCGCGTCTTGCCGGTTTCGGTACGATCGCGATCAACCCGGACCAGCGTCTCCATGATGATGTCCGCAACCTTGCGGAAAGCAGCACGGCGCTTTCCATCGGCCTTGTAAACGCAACGATCCTGCTCATCAGCTTTATCGGCGTTCTCTGGTCACTCTCGGCGGGTTTCTCCATCACCATCAATGGCGATCCGGTCGCAATTCCCGGATATATGGTTTGGGCGGCAATCCTTTACGCGGGTTCGGCATCGCTGCTCAGCAACCTCGTCGGTTACCGTCTGGTCGGGCTGAATGCGGAACGGTATTCAAAAGAGGCTGAACTGCGCTTTTCACTGATGCGCGCCAGCGAAAACCTGGCGGCGATTGCACTTGCGCGCGGTGAAAAAAACGAGCGGCGGCGGATCGGCGTCGATATCGACGCCGTACTCGGTGTGATCCGCGGATTGGCCATGGCGCTGACCCATTTGACCTGGGTGTCTTCCGGTTACGGCTGGCTGGCGGTTGTCGCGCCCATTCTGATCGCTGCACCGGTCTATTTTTCCGGCAACCTCACCTTCGGCGGGCTGATGATGGCGGTGGGGGCTTTCAACCAGGTCAATACTGCACTTCGCTGGTATATCGACAATTTCGGGCCGATCGCCAGCTGGAAGGCGACGCTGCAGCGCGTTTCGGTGTTTCGTAACGCCCTGATCCAGATGGACAGCGTCGAGCAGCATGGGCTGGCGATCGACCTGCAACGAAGCGCTGACAATGAAAAGATCCGGCTGCAGTCGGTGATTATCTGCCGCGATGCGGGCGGGCAGGATCTGGAGCGGAGCTTCCGGCTGCGCGAGGCCGACATTGCAATCGGGCCCGGTGATCGTCTCATGATCAATGGCGAGCAGGGCGTGAACCGGCGGCTGCTCTTTGCTGCGATGGCGGGCCTGTGGCCATGGGGGCAGGGCAGAATAGAAATGCCCGAACAATCCGATACGCTTTTCATCGCCCAGCACGGCTATCTGCCAACGGGCACGCTGCGCGAAATTCTCGCCTATCCGCGCGCGCCCCAGCGATTTGCGGAGGAAGAGTATCTCGCGGCGCTCACCGCATGCGGGCTTGGCGACATGGCCTCCCGTCTCGATGAAAACATCCGCTGGGACAAGAGGCTGGATTCGGATGAGCAGGCGAGCATCAGGATCGCCAATGCCCTGTTGCTAAAACCGAAATTCATCGTCATCGACGACCTGCTGGAAGGGCTGGAAAAACAGACGCAGGATACGCTGGCCGAGGTTCTGCACGCTATTGAAGGCATGGCGATTGTCTATATCGGAAGGTCCGAGACATTTCTGTCAGTTCTTTCGCCGGCTGTGGCCCATCTGGATCATACGCCTGCCAAGGAAAATCCAGCGAAGCCGGATAGTGCTTCGCATTAATGGATCAGAGCCGCAGGTGCCATTTTTCCGAATCGAGCCGCTGCTGTTTGGCAAGGCTTATGGTGCCATCCGGCCCGTCCTGCGAGCGCAGGGCAAGTGTCCCGGTCGCAAGGCTGATGGCGACGACGCCGGCGACCGCCAGGATGATGCGGTCGTAGCGCTGCTGTATCGTGTTATTTCCACTCCAGTCATAGGCCATTCGCACGCCCTCGCGTTTTTTGGAATCGTGCCCCATCATGGTTAACCGAAGCTTACGATGGCTCTGTGATTCCTTGCTGTTTTGGAAGGGCTGCCGCGAAAAATCGGCTATTGGCTGAGGGCGCGCGGTTGTTTAAGTCCGGCGGCGGGAGGTTTGTGAAAGGATTTTGAGAGATGGACCAGCAACCGCCCGCAGATATGGAACTCACGCTCAGAACGCTTGCCATGCCGGCGGACGCCAATCCGGCCGGGGATATATTCGGCGGCTGGGTGATGTCGCAGATGGACCTTGCCGCTTTCGTGCGCGCCAATGATGTGGCGGGCGGGCGCACCGTCACCGTGGCGGTTCATGAAATCGTCTTCAAGAAACCGGTCAAGATCGGCGATACCTTGTGCGTCTACACCAGGATCGAAAAGGTCGGCCGCACCTCCGTCACGCTGAAGATCGAGGCCTGGACCCGCAGGCACTATCAGGACTCCCGGGATAAGGTCACGGAGGCCGTCTTCATCATGGTTGCGGTGGATGACAATGGCGAGCCGCGCGCCGTGCGTAAAGAGGCCTGAGGCGGGATCCGCAGTCACATTCAAAGCAGATACCGAAGCGTTCGTAATAAGCTGAAAGAGCAGAAAGCGCTTCGGATACCGCAATCCGATACCCGTCCGTTAGATACTTTAGAAATATCCAATTTATTTAACAATTTTTGCGATCAAGGTATGGAGTAGGACGGGGATCAGACTTTGACCATTCCAGGTGTTGTTATTGTTGGGGGCGCTCACGGCACGCTTGCCCTTGCCCGCAGCCTTGGCGCCCTGAACGTGTCCGTGCACTATCTCACACATGATTCACCTTTGCCGGGCTGGTCGCGTTTCGTGCGGGAAACGATCCGCTGGTCCGGTCCGCGCGATGCCGGGGCGATATCGTTCCTGCGTGAAATGGCCACGAAGCATCATCTGAAGGGTTGCCTTCTGGTGCCCTCGGGAGATGGCGAGGTGCAGCTTGTTTCGGAACATCGCGAAGAGCTTTCCGCTCTTTACAGGATCGTTCTGCCCGATTGGGCATCCCTTCAATGGTTGTGTGAGAAGCCGCTGCTCTACAGACGTGCTGCGGAACTCGGTGTCAGTTTTCCCCGAACCTATGCGCTGACATCCGCCGATGATGCCGATGCGCTCGACGTCACATTCCCCGTTATCCTGAAGCCGAATATGGGCGGCGGCGACACCGTGATTTCGCGGGCGAAGGTTATCCGCGCCGATGACCGGCAGGCGCTGAAAGCCGCTTTTGCCGAGGCGAGTGCCGAGATCGGTGCGGGCAATGTCGTGGTGCAGGAACTCATTCCCGGCGGGGGAGAAAGCCAGTTTTCCTATGCGGCGCTGTGGCGGGAAGGTGAGCCGGTTGCCGAATTCACCGCCCGGCGCACGCGCCAATATCCCGTCGATTTCGGTTATACCAGTACCTGCGTCGAGGTTGTCGATAATGTTGAAGCGATCGATGCGGCCCGGAAAATATTGAAACCGGCCTGTCATAGCGGGCTTGTCGAGGTGGAGTTCAAGCGGGATGGCAGGGATGGGTCGCTTAAACTCCTTGATGTCAATCCGCGCCCGTGGTCGTGGTTTGGCCTCTGTTCGGCTGCCGGCGTCGATCTTGGCGCCATGCTGTGGAAGGTGGCCAATGATGTGCCGACCGACAGAGCACCGCTCGCGCGGAATGGCGTGTCGTGGTCCTATCTTGTCCGTGATGCCGTTGCGGCGTTCATGTTGAACCGGCGCGGCCAGGCGGGCATCGGCGAGTATTTGGCCTCTTTGCGCAAAATCCGGAGCTGGGCCGCTTTTGCGCCCAACGATCCCTTGCCAGGCCTGATCGATCTGCCGCTCACGGTCGGGAGAGTCATCAAAAAACGGGTTTTGCCCGGTCTGAATTCACGACAATCGACAGGAATGCTGCTGCAATCGGTCAAACGCTCCCTGAAATACGGGGCGATAAGGGCGGGGCTGGAGGTGAGCTCTCTCCCGGCGGTTCGTTCGGCCTTTCCATCCTTTGCCGGACGCGGCGTTATCTTCACGCTACACCATGTGCGCCCGGACATGGGGGGGCCGGCATTTGCGCCGAATGCGCATTTGTCCATCACGCCGCAGTTTCTGGAAGAGGCGATAGAGGCCGCACTCGAATGTGGTCTCGTTCCCGTTCATCTGCATGATCTGCCAAGCCTGCTTGCTGATGATTCCGACAAGCGGTCGTTCTGCGCCTTCACGCTTGACGACGGTTATCGTAACAATGCCGAATATGCGGCCCCGATTTTCCGCAGATACGGCGTTCCCTACACGATTTTCATCACAACGGGTTTTGTCGAGAGGACACGCAGCGTGTGGTGGGAAACCGCTGCCGCGCTGACGCAGAAAGCTGCGTCCTTCGAGTTCGATTTCGGGTCCGGGCCGGAATACGTGAAATCCGCCAGTCTTTCCCAAAAAGCGGAGGCATTCACGCGCCTTGAAGCCTTCGTCCAGACCCTGGCGGAAGACGAGGCGGTGGAGAGGATCGATCGCGCCGCGAGGCAACACGGTATCGATCCCATCGCGATCGTGGACGAACTCGTCATGGATGCGCGGGAACTCAAGGTGCTGTCGGCAGATCCGCTCGCTCATCTCGGTGCCCATACCATGACGCATGTGAACATGCGCAGGATCGATGCGGCGCGTCTGGCTTACGAGATCGAGGAATCGACGCGCCGAGTAGAGACCTATGTTGGCCATCCGCCCCGGTCCTTTTCCTATCCCTATGGCTGGTCGAAAGCCGCCGGAGAGCGTGAGGCGAAGGCGGTGTTTGACGCGGGGTTTCCCGTTGCGGTTACCACGCAGGCTGGTGTTCTCGGACCTCACAGTCTCGAAAAGCCGACACTGCTGCCCCGCGTATCGCTGAACGGGCATTTTCAGAAAAAGCGATTTGTCAAAGCGCTGATCTCTGGCCTGCCGTTCCGGTTCGTGTAGCGACGAAAGCTGCTCGCCGTCTTCTCGCCGTGGCGCCGCCATCTGATGGATGCGGCTTGAGGCTGCGCATCTGTTTATTTCGTGTATCATTGCCGCCACATGCAACACGCTGATGATCGCCCCCGGCACGATGCTCTTTCCGCCGTCACCGTGCTCTGCCTGATCGCCAGTCTTTCCTCCAATTCAGCCAGACACCGGCCGCGGCGCTAGCCGGCGGCCCACCCTTCTGCCGGATCGGGAGCAGGGTGACCGGATCGTGGAAATCTTACGGCGTTACTAACGGCTGTGAAGCTGATGGTTCGAACATGACGCGCACGGCTGAAGCTTGAGGCTTGTCACGTCAAAAATATCCGCGAAAACGGCCGTATGCCAAAGCTTTTCCCCGGCCTCGCCCATGACGAATAATTTGTGACACAAACAAGAAATTTCCCTTGTCAGTCCCGCCATTGATGTTTAAGAGGAGCGCGCAACGCAAGCGTTCGCGCATGCGGAGAGGTGGCAGAGTGGTCGAATGCACCGCACTCGAAATGCGGCATACCTGCAAGGGTATCGTGGGTTCGAATCCCACCCTCTCCGCCATAAATCACAGAAGCTATTGGAAACGCTCAAGACATTGAGTTTTAAGGGATTTGTAACCGTCGCTTTGGTACACAAAGGCGGTCCACATGGTCCTGAAAATGTCACGTCCCACAAAGCACCCCACCACAGGTATCTATCAATTCCGAAAGCGCGTTCCTGAGCATCTGATTCCTCTTGTAGGAAAAAGAGAGGAAAAGGTCAGCCTCGGCACACGCGATCCCCAAGAAGCCAAGATTGTGCATGCCCGGATACTCGCGGAAACCGAAGCACGATGGCGGCAGCTATCTGCCGGCCAAATTTCCCTTTCCCAGAAGCAAGCGGTCGCCATGTCCGGGGAAATCTATCAAGCGATGATTGCCGAAAATGAGGATGATCCAGGAACACCTCACCTTCGAGAGGCATCGCTGATTGCTGATCATCTGCATCTTCGCCCGGAGAAAGTGAAGGTCTTCCAATTGACCAAGGATGACGCGCTTTTCGAGCGAGTCATGGAAACATACAAGGTTCGCCGCAATGACCGAGCGATCAATGACTATCTTAATCGTCACGGCTATCGTGTCGACGACCTGAGCATGACACTCCTCCGCAACGCCGTCGCCCATGCCGTCATGCAAGCAAAGGAACATCTGCTGAAGCTCTCAAACGGAGACTACCGTCCCGATCCTGATGCCGATCGTTTTCCCCAACTTGAACTCGCGCCAAAGAAGGCTCCAAAGGAAAACGGTCATGAGGATTCTGGAAAATACGGCCTGCTCCAGGTTTTCGAGGATTTCTTCGCCGAAAAACAACAGGCTGCGGCCACCTATAAGAAGTGGAAGGGGATTATCGCAAAAGTGGCGCTCGAGGTGCCAGATATTCGCGATTTGACCGCCGACTGGGTAGTTGACTGGAAAGACAGCCTCCTCAAAAAAGGCCTGAGCGCCGTTTCCATTAGAGACGGTCATTTGGCATGCCTTCGCGCAACATGCACATGGGCAAAAGGAAACAGGCGTATACAGGTCAACCCGCTTGATGGAATAACGGTCGCGGTACCCCATAAGACGACAACGCGCCAGAAGTGGTTTACAATCGATGAAGCAATGACGATCTTGAAAGGATCGCTTGCTATGCCACCCGCAAGGTGCTCATCCGAGATGAAGGCAGCGTACCGTTGGGTTCCTTGGTTATGTGCTTACACAGGAGCACGAGTGGGCGAGATCGCGCAGCTACGCAAAGAAGATATCCAAGTTCATGACGGGCACTCCCTGATCTGGATCACGCCAGAGGCTGGATCGACAAAGAACCGGAATCCACGATTTGTCGCCATCCACTCGCACCTCGTTGACCAGGGATTCTTGGACTTTGTTAAGGCGAGACGGAAAGGCCCGTTGTTTTACGACCCTTCTCGACATCGTGGCGGCACCGAAGGTAATCCGCAGTACAACAAGGTCGGTGAGCGGCTGGCCGATTGGGTCAGGAAACTCGGCGTGGATGACGATAGGATAAGGCCAAACCACGCGTGGCGTCATTTTTTCAAGACTGAAGCCCGAGGCGTTTACATGGATGTTGGAGCACGTGACTACATGCAAGGCCATATCCCCGCGACCGAAGGGGAAGCATACGGCGGTTTCAAACCTCACGTATTGGCGCACGAAATAGCGAAGTTCCCGAGATTTGAGATTAAATAACCTGCATCGCCCGAGCGCTTGCGCGACGGCGATGAGACCCAGTCGCCCCGTGAGGGGCGTGAGGCCCTTCCCCAGGGGAGGGCCGCAGCCGACGAATGTCGGGGTGGGGGCATGGAAAGCATCACGTAATTGTACATGACGGCAGCCCCAAATAGTTTCGGATACGGAACATATTTTCGGCGCTTGACCTGTGCGCCGCCGCGCATGACCATAAAAAAACACCACATCAACGGGCTGGAACCCTCAGCGGTGTTTTTTCAAGGACAATTCCATGATTGCCAACGGCGCGATTGTTGTAAAGACCCCCATTTTTGAAGGTTGAGCCCGAGGCTGGGACATATCCCAGCCGGCACCGAGGACTGTCACAACCTACCGTGTCAACAAATTTGGCCCGACCGCTCGAACGGCATGTGTGGGTTCGAGACCCGCTATACAGAGGCACAGCGCCAGGCCAGTCGTGGAACTGGCCACCGGACTGCCATCACCACAAACGAGTTCGCCATTCGTAACGCCGGTCAGAAAGACCTTGTCCGGAAGCGTATCACCGAGGGTTACGAACTTCCTTTCGGCAAGAACGTAGGTGGACGCTATCGGGAGCCATTCCACGAGGACGGTCTGCGTTCAGAGGACAATCTCGTTCTGAAGTATTTCGTATCGCTCGTACCCCGCCGGGGTCGTGCGCGTGCGTCCTGGGACAAGGCCACCCTCGACGTCCAATGCCGCGAGAAGGTCCTGACACTCGACTATCCCTACATCGAGCTCAACAAGGATTTTGTGGCCGCGCTTCGCGTGGATTGCGACGGCGTTTTCCCAACCGCCGACGCGTGTATCTTCGAGCTCCTGGAACACGTTCGGGATGGCCGGATTCCCTGTCTTCCGCACATCGTCGTCGGGGACCGACTAGACGATGGCCGTTTCATCAGACCACACTTCATCTGGTTGCTCCCCTACGGAGCCGCGGTTTGGAATTCGAAGGACGAACGATGCCGCAAGGAACCGATCCGCCTATTTGACGCCGTTTGCCGTGGCCTGGCGGCAGCGCTGCTCGACATCGGCGCGGACCCCGCCGCACCGACGATGACGATGCGGATGAAATGCCCGACGTCCCCGATCTGGCACACGATCACCCCGAACGCCGACGTCTGGCCGACGCTCTCCGAATATGCCGACTACGTCGACACAGGTGTAAGTCGGCCAGTGCTCGCTCGTCGCGCCGCGGCCATTCAATCCGGCCTCGGGCTGAACGCGTCGAATACTATCTTTGACACCCTCCGGACGGAAGGGCAGCGCCTTCTTGCCGAATGGCACTTTGCCGCCGATAGCCGTATGCGCGGCACTCGTGAGGCCCTTGCCGATCATCTCCATCAGGCGCTCGCCATGTTCGCGGAGAAAACCGGGCTTTCCGAAACGCAGGTCGGCTATGTCACTGGCAAGGTCGCCGACTACCTCGCGGCCCATTTCGATCCGGCAAAGCTGGACAACCCACGCGTAAATCGCGGTCGCCTGCTGGACGTCGTGGACGGGATGACATCCGTGGCGGCCCGTCAGGCAGCAGGAGGCCGGCACGCCGCGAAGTCGAACGCGGATCGCACCCTTTCCAAGCTCGCCGAAGCCTACCGGTCGCTTTCCACCATGGGCGGCGACGTCACGAAATCAGCACTGGCGGAGGCCGCCAAGGTTTCCCGGCGCACCGTCATCAATCGTTGGAATGATCTGATCTCGGCGATCGAGCAAGGGTGTGAAAAACAGTGTATAGATAAAAAGGCTCCCGCAGGCCCGTGCGATCGTTCAAACACCCTGACGTCTGACACAGTCGCAAGCTATACGGCCTTACCCGACAACAGCGACGAGGACACCGAGGCTCTAGCCAGTCACGAAGTCTGGATCGCCTTGCAGGACGGCCGCGTTCCACGTCTGGAGATACTGAATGTGGTTTCGGCGTCAGTCGGTCCCGCGCCACCCGTTCCGGGTCGCTATGCTGGCGCTCCTGCGGCAGACGTCGATTCCGAAACCACATGCGCGAATTACCGCGTCATCCCCTGTGCCGGGGACCGCGATGCTTGCCGCTCCGATATGCTCTTCTCCATCTCAGATGCGGTTCCCGCATTAGGATAGCCCACGGGTCCATTTTGAAGTCAAACGCACTGTACGAGGCTCTATACGCGCCCGTACAGCACGTTTGGCCGTTCAGATGGGTCAAGGACACCCCCTGAATCCATTTCCCCACCCTCACCGCCGAGCCTGCCAGCATGCTCGCTATGTCAACGGCGCTGCCGTCCTCCGCGGTGCTGCGGCCCACCGGGTGACTGCTGCTGTGCGTGCCGGCCGTCCTGGAGGCATCGGGACGGGGAACGTTAAGACTTCCGCCCTGCGGGCGGGTTCGACCTCGCCTCCGGCAGGATCGAACAGGGAACAGGCCCTTCATTCCGGAACCCTTAAAATTCGACCGATCCCGTTAACCTCGCCTCCGGCACAACTCAACTATGCCGCGTTATTCCCTGGGCTCGATTCTCACGAAATGTTATAAATAGGCCAATGAAAACAGCCGCTTTCGAGGTTCAAAATGGCCGTAAGGACCACACTCATTCCGGGTCTGACCTTCAATCTCATGATCGAGGAGGTTAACGAGCGGGCACCGTGCGGGGGGCTCCTCTGCTACGTGGCATCCATCTACAGGGTCGAGAAAGCGACGTCCGTGCGCCGCCTTGTCGGGAAGTCCCGTCTGCCCGGAGCTGCCGACGACATGAAACAGGAAATCCAGCGCGATGGTATCCAGGCGTTTCGACGCTTTTCGCGCACTTGAAACCCACATTTCCACATGAAGGAACACGACATGCCTGTTTTACGAGTCCTCTGCCTGCCGATCGCCATGGCAGCCTTTGCGATCCTGCACACCTCCGCCATCAAAGCACCGGAAGTGATCGAGGCGGGCAGCCTCGCTCTTTGGATCGTGTTACCATTGCTGATCGTTGGCAAGCTCATCAGGAGGTACGTATGACGACAATCGCGATAGACTGGTACTACGCCGAACACGAATTCGCGGTTCATGACGCCGCCGAAGTCAATCACCCTTCATATCCGCACCCGCTGTGCGCCTGGATGGAAGAACTCCAGAAGTGCCCCGATGCCCGATGGGTTTATTCCATCGACATTCCAGACATTCAGTCACGGGATGAGAACGGATTTCCGAAACGCCTCCGCTCCCTTGCCAACGGCATCGTCCACACGCGGGAAGAAGCCGTCGCGGCTGTCGAGGAAGCTATCCGCCGCATCGTCAGCGGCCCTGTCCTGGTGTCGTAAAAAACTTCACCGTCGGCGCATTTTCCATCTTGCACAGCGATTCGAATGGACGAACACTGTGTATGTGGGCAGTCACAAACGCACCTTCCCACATCAAATAAGCTCCTGAAAATGGAAGTAGAAACAGAGAAAAACGCGCCTTCGCGCGGCGGCGAAGCTTTGCCCGAAGGTCAATGGAAAGGGAATGGAATGAACATCAGCAAAATCATCGACGGTCTCCGCTACAACACGGCGACAGCGGAGGAAATCTGCTCGTTCGAGAACGATTCCGACAGGGGAGATTTTCGTTACGAGGTCACGTCTCTGTACCGAACGCCTCGCGGACGTTTCTTCCTCGCCGGGCACGGAGGAGCGATGACCCGGTGGGCCCAGCCTGTCCAGGGCGGGCGGTCAGGTGGCGAGGGGCTGCATGCCATTGACACGTCGGAGGCGCGCGATTTCGCCGAACAGCACGCCGACGAGGACACAATTGCCCGATTCTTTGTGATCGAGGATGCGTGACATGGTTCAGGCATCCTTCACCCAACAAGGCCGCCCATCGCGACGAGACCGCGCGGACAGGCTGACGGTGGACCTTCCTTCCGGAACCCTGACAGCGCTCAAGGTTCACGCCGCGCAACATGAAATGACGATCCGGGAGGTTGTCACCACCCTCGTTCAAAAGGCCATCCAACAAGGACAACGTGCATGAACACGAAATTCAAATTCGACGACTTCGGCTTCGGCGGCAAACTGGCGATTGTCGATCCGTCGGGCAACTATGAATGGGTCGAGCCCATCGTCGTGGACGTCCCAAGCGAAGGGTGCGTCCGGTTCGATCTCGTTGGGAGCGATGGTGAAGGCGATGATCACGCCCGTCACGTGCTGCGCCAGCATCTTGGAAGCTATGCGATAGAGTTTGATTGCGACTTCCGCGACATGGAAGAAGTCATCCGGGCGTGGGAGGCAGCCGAGGCGGCACGGGGTCGCTTTCTGGTGGCGGTGCTCGGGCCGGCCCATGAAGAATCCCTTAAAACAGAAGCCTGATGGGGAGAATAATATGAAGGCGAAAATCTCCGACTTTCCAATCGCCAGGTTCCCCATGAACCACGATACGTACTGTCGTCTCCGCAACGAGATCGGTTCTATCGCAGCCCGCTTTTCCGATTTCGGAACACGTGACGGGGCGGCGGTCGCAAAACGGATGGAGAAAGTACACGCCGCCCTTGGCGATGCATGGGAACTGATCCGCGAGATCGAACAACGTGAAGACACACATTGAAATGCGGAAATCATCCGCCACACCATCATGTAGAAATACGTGATGGTTGTTTAGTTTTCATATCTGAAAATTTACACCTTCGCTAAACCTTTAACGGTTTTTTCGGACTTCCATTAACGCGCCACCGCTACACAGCGGGTGAAACGGGCGTCGTGAAAGGAAGATCGAATGAAGGTTGTTGAACTTTTCTGTGGCGCGGGCGGTATGTCGCTTGGTCTCAAGCGCGCTGGCTTTGATGTCGTCGCTGCTTATGACAGCATGCCGGACGCGGTCGAGACCTACCGCACGAACATTGGCGACCACGTTCATCAGCGTGACCTGTCCGATCTTCTCAGCATTATCCCGGATATCGTGGACCTGAAACCCGACCTCATCGCGGGTGGCCCTCCATGTCAGGACTTCTCCGTGGCCGGCAAGCGTGCCGAGGGCAAGAACGCCAGACTGACCCTGGCATACGCGATCACCGTTGCGTCGGTGCGCCCTGAATGGTTCATCATGGAAAACGTCGTTCAGGCAGCGCGCTCCCGCTCGTGGGCCGAGGCGCGCACGATGTTGAAGAAAGCTTGCTACGGTATCTCAGAGTGCCGGGTCGATTTCTCCTACTACAATACGCCAGAGGCGCGACGTCGTCTGATCGTCGTGGGACGTCTCGGCGAACGCGATGGGTTCATTGAGGGCGCGATCGCGGATGCCGCCACCGACGTACCGAAATCCGTGCGGCGGGAATTCACCAAAGCGATGGGAGAAATGCCAACGGCAGAGAACCAGTGGCGACCGGAATACAATCTCGATATCGTCGTGAAAGGACACATCTACACGCGGCCGCTTCGCGCCGGCCGTGCCGTCCGCAGCGTTGATGAGCCCTATGCGACGATTACCAGAACATCGGGCGAGCCGCCCTCGGCAGCGCTGAAGGCCAAGTATGAGGCGCACCCGAATGACAGCGCTCCGCTGGAGGACGCAGCTGTTGGCCACCAGAAATTCCTGTCCCGTATCCAAGGGTTTCCAGAGGGTTGGAAATGGTGCTCGAAGAACAAACGCCGCATTATGGTGATGATCGCCAACGCCGTCCCGCCCACGGCCGCCGAAATCATCGGAAAAGTCATCCTCGACCGTCAGACGGGAAAGATTTCCCCGAAGACCGAGGAACGCTTCATGCAGTGGCTTGTTCGTGGCAACCAGCGCTCACGCGCAACCGCCCGCAACATCAAGTCGAGCCTTGGGCGTGCTCGCTATATGCTCTTTGGCCGCACCTTCGAGAATGAGGCCTTGGAGATCGCGGCCTTGGAAAGCGCGTCCGGTTTCGAAGCCCTGTCCAATGGCACCAAGTCCGAGCTTCGTCAGGCATTGCGCCACTACCGTGCCTTTGAGAATGCCCGCAACGGCAATAACCCGGAACCCGTGCAAGACGGAGAAGAGCGCCGTCGTCCGCGCCCGATCGATCTTCAGGAGTTGATGCGGGGCGTCGCTCCAAGCATGTACCATTCCGAGCAAGGTGATGCACCCGATGATGTCACGGACTTTCACATGATGCGTTGAACGTTTGATGAGTTATGATCCACAAGGCAAAAGGGGTGGCTGAAGCGCCACCCCTTTTGCATTCGCTTACTCATCGCGCATCGACGTGGAAGGATAGAATGCCCGTAGCAGACTGTCCCGTTCCGGCGTCAGTGACTTCGACGGCGAGCTCATGTCCGCCAGAAGCTGGAACACCTGAAAACTCGCGTGTTTTCGGATCATAGCTCATCCATTCCGGCGTCAAAGTCGGCACAACCTCCACGGACCCCGTCGTTCTGCTGACGACCACGCCCACGGTCAACGGCTGGCCAGCCTTCAGGCGCTCGGTCGGCGACGTGTCGGGACTTGTGAACTCCACGCGCAGTGCGTCGGCAGGCGGCTGCAAGAGTGATCCGGCGTTAGCCGATAAGGTCGCCAAGGCGAGGAAAATGGTGGTCAGGATCGTTTTCATGGGTCCTCCTCAGTAGACGATAACTTTGTGCCAGGTCGTGCGGGCCGGCTCAACGTAATCAGACCCCCGCGACAGACAGGCTTCTGTTTTGATGGCGACGTCATATGTTCCTCCGCCTGGGTTGCCATAGAGGTTCCCGCCATTTGGACCACCGCGTCGAAACGCGAAGCCTGCCGGGTAATCCACGGACCAACGGTCCGCGCAATCCGGGTGCATGTAGACAGACATGGCAATGTCGACCTGCGGGACACCGTAAGCCGCCCGTGCCGAGGCGGGAAACCGGAAGGTTTCGGCACTGGCGTTTCCCGTGGAAATTGCCGCAAGGATAACGGCGATTGTTACGTCCCTCATCGCACCATTCCTCTGCGAGACAGGACATCAAGCGCCACAACTAGGAGCGCCGGCACGGCGCAAAATACGGTCAGCGTGATGACCATGGCCGACAGGTGCGGCAGTCCCGACAAGCCGCAGGCCAGTGCCAAACCAAATCCAGCAGCCGTCCAGATCATGAGTTTCTTCATTTCGGTTTTCCTCCCTTTTTCGAAAGCCCTGGAAGAATAGTCTTGGGCATCATCCCGCGTCCGGCAACCGCTATCATTCCGCCGAACGCACCGGAGACGAGCCCGGATTCGCCGTAAGACGTGCTTTGACCGAACCAGGCCAGAACGCGGTCAGGAAGTGCCCATATCTGCCCGTATGTTTTCAAGACGACGTACCAGATCATGTACGTCTGCCCGAAGGTCATCACGATGTAACCGGGAAGGCCAACAATATGCCCTCCCGACTGCGCCAGAAATGCTGTTGCCCAGAGACGGTCCAGCATTCCGAGGACGGGATTGAACACCCCATAGGCAGCAAATACCGCGAGCATGGCCAGCGCCGGCCGCAAGAAGATATTGACGAGGAAGAGCAAGCCGAGCTTGACGCTGTCTCCTGCGAAATCATCGTTGCCGTCCATCTTGAGCCAGCGGAGGCACCAGATCGTCAGGGCAACCATTGCATCCATCACGGAAACGAGCAGAGCAACACCGGACACGAGCATGAAGACGTGCGGCATAATGGGGATTACGTAGGCCCTGAGCGCACCCATGATCCACACAGGAATGATGGCGAACCTCGACCAGTCGAGGAAGTAGTCAATTGCCGCCGCTCCGAAGAACTCAGCGACCTTGTTCCCTGCAACACCCGCGATCACACCACCCGCGGCGATGGCGGCGGAGACACCCGCCATCATCGCATGACCCGAAGAAACCAGAATGCCCATTTCATCATGAGGTCGCCCGTCGTCAGCAGGCGTCGCGGCCCATTCGATGATCGAGCGCGATATCGGCGCGATGATTTTCGTGGCGGGGTCAGCAGTCTCGTCGCCGGCTGCCGCGAAATCGTTGGCGCTCAATGCCTGCCGTTCCGCTTCACCCGACACCTGCAAGCGAAGCGCGTCGAACGCTTTCTGGATCGCTTCACTGAAGTCTCCGTCGATACGGGGCGGTGTGTCCTCGGGCCGTTCATTCGTCATCGCCGTCGTGATTTCCGAAACCTGCGCCAGAGTACTCCAGTACATGCCCGTGGTCAGGAATCCCTGTTCACGCGCATCCCTTACAAGAGCGTCACGGGATGCGGTAGCGACGGTCTTGGCCTCTTCTTTTGCGGCTGCCGTCATCGCACGGTCATAGGCGGCTCCCATTGAGCGGATGCGCTGGACGAGATCGGGCGACAGGACATTGGACGTCACCGCCTTCGCCGCAGCGCCCGCGGACGATAGCCCAGAGGTCTCGGCAGCGAGACGCGCATATCTGCCGGACTCCGCCCGGAAGGCATTTACGAACGCCTTTATGGCCTCCCGCCTCGCAGTCGAGAACGTCGTGCGATCGTCAAGCGCACTGACGGAAAACTGTCCACATGTCGGACCGTAAGCCCAAGTGATCCGCTTCTCGTATCCCAGAATGCCGAGACCGGATACTTTCCCGTCAGGATCGGGCAGTCGCGCATTCCAACCCCAAAGATTACCCGCCTGGTTGTAGACCGCCGCACATACTTCGTGCCGCAGCACCATCATCGCGATGCTTGATCCGTTCGAGGACGCGGGCGTGATGGTGACGCCCTCTTTCACCACGGTCGTGATGCCCGTATTCGACAGGGCATTGCCAAGATTGATGCCGGGACGGGCAACAAAATCTCGAAGGATGTAATGAACGGAGGAAAAGCCAGTCTGCGGCGTTGGGACGAGCAGGCCGAGGCCAATGACAACGCGCAACGGAGTCCATATCGTATGCCACCGTTCGCCGAGCGCCTGTCCGGTGCGGGCCGAGGCGACGATGCCCTGTGTAGATTGGTAAGCGACGAAGAGTCCGCCGAGGAAAAACAGAACCGACGTGAAGACCTGGAGGACGCGACCATACATCGTCGTCGCCTCGCTCGGCAGCACGGCGTTGACAATTTGCCATGCGATATCGGTGGACGGCGGTTCAGCCAGCAGATCAATCATTTGAAACCTCCCGACATCTCTGGACCCGATATGCGGTTCGTCTCGTCTGGATCGTCAGGCGTGACCTCATCCCTCGCGTCGGCATCCGAGGCGGGCTTGTCGAGGCCGAGTGCCTTCTTTTCGGCTTCGGTCAGGATAAACGCGACAATCGGCAGCTTCAGCCGTGCCGAGGGTTTCGGTTTCGCCACCGTTCCTGCCGATCCGGTTTTCCCCGCGCTGCCTTTCTCGTCTCCACCGTTCCCCGAGGCCGAGCCTGCATCCGCCGACCCGGGCATGACTTCGAAATCGGCCACGCTCTTGGGTTTTGATGGCTTGTCGAGGATCGACTGGCCTATAGCAGCCAACTCGGGGAGCGCGTGCCAGATTGCCGCCAGCCATGGCCGACGACATGGCTGCATGTCGCTATCTCGAAGAGTATCAGCATGCACCTGAACACGATCCCGAAGCGTCCGCCATCCGACGCTATCGCCCGACGACGCCAGCTTTTCGAGGTACGCCAGAAGGGCTGGAGATTCTGCCTCCAGAAACGTCTGTTGATGGTAGGTCGGGCGATGCCGTGTGTTCTGGCACTGCCGCACGATGTTGACGGCAACACCATGCGCCCAATCAAGGTGTGGCATGCCGATATCCCGAAGGACCGCACGAGCATTCGTCCACGAGATTTCTTCGCCTGTCGTCATCATGGTGCTGGTACTCCCGGTGTCGGTTCAGGTTCCTCCAGTGCCGCTGCGAGTGCGGTGGACAATGTCCGGATTTCCTGCTGCGCGGCCACAAGCCGTTCCCGCTGTTGACGGAAAGCGTGACGCTGCTCGGCAGCCTGCTTCTCGGCATTGCGCTGGGAGTTTTTTGCTTTTGCGGCCTCCGCTTGCGCTTTTTCCATCGCTGCTTTTGCTTTGGCGAGATCGCGTACGAAGTCGTTGCGGATTTGGGCGCGGATTCGGGATTCCTGAATACCGTCTACGACGGCGCGAACAGCACCGCCGATCCCCGCCAGGCGGTCGGCGGATGCTTTGGCCTGTGCCACTTCAGCCTTGACGGCGGTCGCCTCCGCCTTCGTGCGATCAATGTAGGCTTGACCTTGCCGCTTCACGGCCTCCGCTCGGTCAACGGCGTTCTGAAGCGCCCGTGCCTGGGCTTGCTCAGCTTTCCACTCTTCCCGTGTAAGACGGCGACGGGCTGGACCGAGGCGCGTCAGGCCGCAAGGCACGGCGACGGTTTCGTGGTAGGAATCCTGCCAGTCGCGCATGGCCGACTTGTAGGCGACGTCCGCTCTTTTATTGAGCGCCTTCCCATCCTCGCCGTCACGCCTTCCGGCCGCCTTCACCGCTTTCTTGGCGACGCCGCCGGGATGGTACAATCCAGCCCGAAGCTCAGGATCATGGGTCGGCAGCACGTAGGCGTGGATATGCCATTGCTGTTCGTCCGTATGACGGATGACGGATTTGAGCGCGAGCCCATATTGTTCCTTGAGCCATGCAACCGTGCGCCGCTCCCAATCCCGCACTTCCTTCGCCTTTTTCGGGTCGGCGCGGACGTCCTCGACGGTGTATGGATGCGATGCAACGACTGTATGCAAGGTTTTCTGCGTCGAGGCGATTTTACGGAGTTTCCCCCGTGCACCGGGTGTCATCGCCGCCGCGACTGCCTCATCGTGCATTTGGCGAACCTCATTGACACTGAGGCCGTAAATCACCGTCGGAGGTTTGGGATCAGCGACGTGGACCGAGGCGATCGGCTTCCGGGACGCCTCGTCAAAAATGAAATCGGTGGAGCGGCCCTTGTCGTCGGGCTTGCGGCTCCAGGACTCGAGATGGATGAATTGATAGGCCATTGAGGGCGCTCAGGGGATGCCTGAAGCGTGCCCATAAATGCCGCCGGCGGAAAGGAAAAAATGACTGTAGTGACCGACTACAGTCATTCGCAGGGCTCATGACATCGGCTCTCCGAGGGCCGCGGGGCGATATCGCCGCCGCTGGCTTCGAGGAAACCGCATGTTCTCTTTTTGACGTTGCCTCCGTTGGACGCTTGGGCAGTTGCTCCGCCGCAGGAGCTCTACAAGCCCGTCCAGACCGCTGTGGCAAGTGCGAACGAACGTACGATCTGCCACTTAACCACTTGTAAACCTCAACTATCTAGGCTCAAGGCTATAATGCGACTGCGTCATCCCATAGAGATTTGACAATGAATGAGGACATCGTGGATGGCTTATCTGATGCTATCGCCCTGGACAATCCTTGAACGCCATGCGATGCCAGTCACATGAAGCCAACAACTATCGACCTTTTCGCCGGATGCGGCGGCCTTTCGCTTGGGTTGGGTAAGGCCGGTTTCAAGACCCTGCTTGGCGTCGAGGCCCATCCTGATGCATTTGCGACCTACAAGCATAATCTACTGGACAGGCGCTCCGCCACCCATAGCTGGCCTAGATGGTTGGAAAAACGGGCCTGGTATGCACAGGACCTTCTGGTACAACATCAAGCAGAACTGCTTGCCCTTCGCGGAAAGGTTGACCTGATCGCTGGCGGACCCCCATGCCAGGGTTTCAGCATGAACGGCCTGCGTCGTCCGGACGATCCCCGAAGTCGCATGGTTGACGTTTACCTGCAGTATGTCGACACTGTACGGCCACGTCTCGTCTTGCTGGAGAACGTCGTTGGCTTCCAGTCGATGAACCATAGAACTGGCGGGACCTACCGCGACTATGTGGTTCGGGTTCTGGATGATCTCGGGTATGACACATGGTACGATGTATTGCGCGCTGCGGATTGGGGTGTACCACAGCGACGACCGCGGTTCGTGCTGGTTGCGGCCATCAAAGGTGCGTTGCGTGGGATTGATCCAATTCAGCGAATGCGCGTGGGCCGAAAGGCGTTCCTCAAGGCAAGGGGCCTTGGTCCTGGGGAAACGGGTGCGAAGGCTGCGATCTCGGACCTTGAAGAAATTGACGGATTACACCTGGATGCCGAGTGGGGCCATCGCGGGTTCAAAACCCTGCAGCGCGCGGCTTCAGCAACTAGCACATTTCAGCAACTGATGAGGATTGGCAGTCCTGCCCAGCCGACCGACATGCGACTACCGCGCCATACTGAAGCTGCGACTAAGCGGATGAAGGACATTCTCGATAACTGCGAGCGTGGCGTGTGTTTGCGGCCGGATGACAGGATGCGCCTCGGTATCAAGAAGCGGTCAACTACGCCGCTCGATCCGAACGCACCGTCTCCGACGATTGGAACGCTGCCTGACGACTTCATCCACTATTCCGAGCCAAGGGCAATGACTGTCCGCGAACACGCGCGCCTGCAGTCATTCCCGGATTGGTTTTCATTTCAAGGTCCCTATACGACGGGGGGGCACGACGAAAGGATGCATGTCCACGCTTCACTCAGGTCGGCAACGCTGTACCACCCCTTTTGGCTGAAGCGCTTGGCGAAATGCTGCTAGGCTTGCTTCGGCTCCGTGAAATGGACGAGATCACTCATTTCACGAAGAGCGTCGATGTGGGCTGCGAAAACCCTTCTGATTTCCGGGAAGTCACCGACACCAATCTCGTTGCTTCCCTGTAGTACCCAGCCCGTGTCACTCTTGATCTCAATGACGTGGCCGAGGATATTTCGCTTCTTGAGAACCTTTTGATCGTACTGGGCACTAAGCCGCCGCAATTCGCGTAGCCGTTCGACTTGCTCATCGCTGAGACCAAACGGCTTTGGGTCGGATGCAACCACTTGAGTAAGTCGCCGAAAATGCTTGAAGAGTTTCGTGCTGTCTACTGCGAATGTGCCGAAACGCGTGTCAAGGTCGGCCTCAACAGCCGCTTCGTACTTTTCCTTCATCGACATAACAAATGTTAGGACATCCTCGTCGAGTTCTGACACTTTCGCGGCGCAGTTGGGATCGCGCACGGCCATGCACTGTATGGCCTTCTTCATAAGATCGTCGCATTCCGCGACCACACGCATTGCCAGTCCTCGCATTCCCGAGAGCCTGTCCAGCGATCTTGCCGTTTGGTCAATGAGTCCGCCGGTCCGTTCAATGAAGCGACCCCTGGCGCTGCAATAGACACCTTCGACCTTTTTTTCGGCGATCATCTGGCGCAGGCTGTCTTCGGGCACGCTACCTGAATAAAAGAGTATCGTGGTAGATGGGAACAATCTCCGGACCGTAGGAGCGAGATCGTCTCCGTTTTCGTCCTTCAGGCGATAGTCAAGGAGGATAATATCAAATCGGTGGTAAAGACCATGTTCCCTGGATAGTTCTTCGATCCCGGTCCCGTTCGGAATTACTTCGATTCTTGCAATAAAACCTGCGTCAAGGACGCGCCGCCGCAGATTTTCTTCTTCTTCACGGCTAAAAGAATCCTCAATCCAAAGGATTCCAAAGTCAAGGTTCATGTTTATCCCCGAAAATAGTAATATCGAAATCTGCGCGGCTGCCATCACCAACAAGTTCGATTGTGCCACCCATCTTCTGGATGATCTGGCGGACGCTGTATAAGCCTAGCCCTGTCCCAGTGGCTGACCCGGTGTAGCCACGTTCAAATATCTTAGCTGGATCGACTCTTCGTTGATCAATGCCTAAACCATCATCCGAAACTCTGATGACGACGCCATTCTGTCCCTTTTTCGCAGCTTTGAATTCGACCCTGCTGGCCTTCGCTTTCCGGGAATTGTCTTGAAGGTTATCCACAATGACCGCGACGTCGACAGGTGAAAACTCGCGGTGAAGTGACAAGCCCGACGCGTCGAAGGCCGCATGCGGCATCCCCGGAATTCCCGACAGCCTCACCTCGAAGTATTCCTTGAGGAAGGTCATTAGATCGCCGCGCACTTCATCAGTCTCCAAATCCACTCGGATATTTGGAGCGAAGGAAAGCACGGTTCGCAGCCTATCGCCTGAAAGACTCGCTTCTGCTAGGGATACCGTAACTCGACGAGCAGATTGGCGGATCGAGGCGAAAATGTCCTCCACATCTCCCGCATCTTCCAACTCAAGCTCCTCGGGGAGCGTAGCATGAGATAGTACGTTCCTAATCTCGTGCGCAGCGTTTGAGATGGCTGAGCGAATATGACCGGAATGAATGATGGCTTGGTGCATCAGCAGCTCGACACGCTCGACATCAACATCCTTACTCCGTCCGAGAAACGCGGCCTGTTGTTCCAGTCGCTCGATTATGGCGTCAGCTCGCTGCCTTTCCTCAACGGCGCGCTGCGCAATCTCTCTCGCCTCCTCTCTCGAAGCACGAAGTTCCTCGATCCGCCTACGCGCGTCTTCCACCTGCCGTAGGAGCGAAGTATCTCCCCGGCTCTCTGCGACCTCCGACATGGCCTTGAGCGCCGCGTCCGTGACCTGATCAGGATCGTCGGAAACCCTGACCAACTCCTTGTCGTAGTATAGGATTTCAACATCTTTGGTTCGAGCCAGTGTGCCTATCACGGACAAAACCCGTTCCCGCGCCCTATCTGTCTCAAGACCTTCAGCTGTATCGCGTTCCTGATCGCGTGCGTCTGCCCAGTTCACGCCGACAACATATCTTTCGAGCCGAAAGATCATGTACCTCCGGATTGCCTCGAATAGGGCTCGACTTCGGGCGTCCTCGACGAGTCCGGCGTCACGACTCGATACTTCGCGGAACATCTTTGGAGGAGCTGTCACGTCAACCCGACCGATTATATCGCGAGTTCCAAAGTAGCGAGACTGCCCTTGTTGCTTCCTTCGGTTTAGTCCAAAGGTATCGTCAAATTCCTCCCCTATGGGAAAAATTCGGAACCGATTGAGGAAGAGAAATATGCTTCCAAACTCAATTGGTCGCACCCCCATGCGGACGGTAAACGTATGTTTTGCCGACCTATTAAGGAAGTAGATGTGCCCTTCAATGCGGCAATCACTCAGTTCGCTTAATGGCGACGGTTCACGTACGGCGTAAATCTTCCGTCCACGGTCAAAGAGGGTGCTCGTGATCTTGTCGCCCTCGATCACGACCTCAATTCGACTTGTTTTTTCCTGCAGTAGCCCAGCGACGTCATTGCCAACCGGTCCGTCTACACCCTCTATCTGCTCAGTAGAGCCATCTAGCAGCCACGTTTGGACTTTCACATGGGTAGTGGTCCCAAACGGATCGATCAGCTTTGCTAGGTCCTTGCGTAGTCGCCGAATTCGCTCTGCATCCCATTCCTGGCGCGTGCTCTTAATTACGAGGACAGTACCATTCGCGACGGGCGCTTTGGCATTTGCACCGGAAGGGAAAGCGCTAACAGTATCAAGAGTCACCTGGACGTCTTGGAATTCGTCGGTGCTGCTTGCTTCGAATTTCGTCCAATCAATTTCTAATCTTGATATGGATTTACTGCCTTCCACTCGGCTGTACAGCTCCAATTGTTGGCCGAGGGTATCACACGCGAATCTGCCGATACCTTTGCTACCAGCAAATTGGCCAGCTGGCCTGATCTTGTCCCGGTAAGTATCGGGGTCAACAAGAGCCTTTTCCGAGTAGGCAACGAACAACCATTTATCGCGAATATCTTTTCGGGACATTCCAATGCCGTTATCAACGATTGTAATTGTTCGCTCGCTGGGATCGAACTCAATGTCGACTGTCTTGGCTTTTGCATCAAAGGAATTCTTAACAAGTTCGAATATTGCGACAAACTCGTTGGTCACGAGGTCGCGACCAATAATGTCTTTTAGATACGAGCTGATTCGAAAAGTCTCTGTCCCCATGCCTTCTTTTACTCCAAATAAGCTGCTGCAATAGGGGGCCGAGCCACCTCTACACGGAAAAATTGGCGGAGCCGTATCGTCGGCATTCAGTGGTTGCTCATGTTTTCGTGACCGCTGTCTATATCAACGATTTACTAAAGATGGAATCAAACGTGCCGCTCCTGCCCTCAGGAAAAGGCACGAAGCAGCGGGAGCGGTGTTTTGGTCGATTTCCTTACCCCAAGCGAACGCTCCAAGCGCATGGCCCGCATCCGTTCAAAAGATACCAAACCTGAAATCTCGCTTCGCAAGGCACTACATCAGCTAGGATTGAGATATCGGCTTGGTGGCGCGGGCTTGCCCGGTCGGCCCGACCTCGTCTTTCCTCGTCATAAGACAGTGGTTTTTTTACACGGCTGCTTCTGGCATCGTCATCTGGGGTGCAAGGTGGCATCAAACCCGAAGACAAATCCTGACTTCTGGAATGCCAAGTTCGAAAGAAATATCGACCGTGATCGAAGGGTTATCTCAGAACTGGAAGCTTTGGGCTGGAGGGTCATCGTGGTTTGGGAATGCCAGGTATCCGCACGATCACGCCTTACTCCCACTGCCCTACAGCTGGCGAGACAGATCACTTGCCCCACTTCCACGAGCCTTGACCTTGTGCCTGACCGCAGGGTATGACGTGGGCCACAGCATTGGTACACACAGCATCAGGTCGACGTTTCGAAACTCCTTATTTTCTAGGCATTTTGGGCTTGCGGGAAGGAGTCCCACCCTCTCCGCCATATACCGCTTTTCCACGTAAAAGCCGCACCGGATACGTTGCATATTTGACGAGGCGGGGTATTGAGCGTCGGTATCTCTCTCGGCCATGACGCGTTTCGCGTCGAAAAGCCGGTTGTTCGACTCGACTTCAGCAGAACCCGCAAGCCGTCCGTTCACAAAGTGCGGCCGGACACCTTGAGGGTTGGGTAGACGCAGGCATCCGCCGGCTGGGAACGTCGGCATCGATCTTATGTCCGAGCACTTCCAGGTCGCGCTAGGCGACCGCCCCAACAAGATCACGCAGTTGCCAGAGCGTTCATGGAGCCGGTCGGTCCGATGCCCCTAGTCGCCGTTTCACTTCCTCGCGGGCATGCTTGATGATTCCCTTCGTCAGGCTTTGCGGAAGCCGTTGTGACGAAACGATGGCAGACATCGTTACCTGCAGCCGCGGTTGCAGTCGAATGCTTTTCAAGTCGCTGTAGCGCCGGGACGAGGCTGTCAGTTCGTCCATGATCGTCACCCCGAGGCCCTCCTCCACGAAGTGACCAGCCACGTTCATGAACCGGACGTCGATACTTGGGGTGTAAGGCGCATCGCTTCGCCGGAAGGCTTCTTCAACGAGATTGCTGATGCGACTGCTTGTGCGTGCATTGATCAACGGATAGCCGACCAGGTCGGCGGGCGTGACGAAGTCGAGGGCGTTGAGCGGACTGTGCGTGTGGCAGGCGCAAACCATGTCCAGCATGGCAAGCGGCAGATATTCCAGCGTGCGGCGTGGATGCGGCTCCATGGCAAAGCCGATGTCGGCGATGCCGGTTTCCACATATTCCAGCAGGTTGTCGAGCCGTTGTGTTTCCAGCGAAACCTCGACCCCGGCATGGTCTTGCAGGAAATGCGCGACCACCTGCGGCAGGAGGGATTCCGAAAGTTCCGACGTCGCGACAATGCGCATACGGCCCTTGCGGCCGTTTTTCAGGTGTACGGCAGTCTGGTTGACCTTCTCCTGCATCAGGAACAGAGGTTCGGCCTCCGAGAGCAGAATCTGTGCCTCCTGGGTCGGAATTAGGCGCTTGTTGACGCGCTCGAACAGCAGGAAGCCGAGCGAGGCCTCGGTGTTCTTGATCGCGTTCGATACGGCCGGCTGCGACATGCCGAGATCTTGCGCCGCAGCAATTGTGGAGCGGGTACGTATCACGGCACGCAGGATTTCAAGCTGACGAAGGTTCAAGGGGTGCCTCTGAAGACGAGTTGGTTTTGCGCTTGGAAATCAGTCCAGTTCATATCTATCAGTTATGAACTACCTTTATCAAATAATTGATACGCATATTGCGGTCTTCAAAATTACTTCTATTCTTGCTCATAAGAAAAGCAGATTTCGTGTGTGCATTAGATTTGTGCAGATGCGAAACATATCCCGAGAGCGGCAATAATGACCCTGTTGAACGGCGTGAAAATCCTCAGTTTCAACCATTTCCTGGCGGGACCGCTGGCCGCCCAGACACTTGCCGATCTCGGTGCGGATGTCATTGCGGTTGAGCCTATCGAGGGTGCTTTCCAGCGGAACTGGGCGGTCGCCAACCGCTTCGTCGGCGGCGACAGTGTCAACCACCTCGCGACCGGCCGCAACAAACGCAGCATCGCTGTCAATCTGAAGCACCCGGACGGCGTCGCGGCCGTGAAGAAGCTGGTCGAGGGGGCAGATGTCGTGATGGAGAATTTCCGTCCCGGCACGATGGAAAAACTCGGCCTCGGTTACGAGGTCCTGAAAGCGATCAATCCCGGGCTGATCTATGCGGTGGCGACCGGTTTCGGAGGCGATGGCCCTTATCGCAACCGCCCCGGTCAGGACCTTCTCCTGCAGGCAATGTCCGGTCTTGCCGCGCGCACCGGGAGCGCCGACGGCGCACCGACCGCGGTCGGTGCGGTCATCATCGATCAGCATGCTGCATCCCTCTATGCCATGGCAGTGCTCGCAGCGCTTTTTGCCAAAGCGAACACGGGCGAAGGGCGGCTGGTCGAGGTCAATCTGTTTCAGGCAGCGATTGACCTGCAGGTCGAGCCGCTGACGGCCTGGCTGAACGGTGCGTCCTCGCCCACTCCCCGCGGCCCGGCCGGTATCGCCTCCTGGTTCAGCCCTGGCCCTTACGGCATCCATGCGACGATGGATGGTTATCTGGCGATTTCGATGGCCGCGCCGAAGGCGCTGGCGTCGGCACTTAATATCCCGGCCCTTAACGATTTCACCGAAGAGGATAGTTTCGCACGCCGCGAGGAAATCACCCGGCTGGTCGCGGAGCGGCTGGCGGAGAGGGCAACCGCCGACTGGCTCCCGCCTCTGGAGGCGGGCCAGATATGGCATGCGCCTGTCCAGGATTACGAAGACCTCCGGAACGATCCGCAACTCGCCCATATGGGTGCGTTCAAGACGGTCGAGGGTGCTTACGGTGAGCCGGTGACCATGGTCATGCACCCGGCGCGCTACGATGGAAAGGCGCCCGATGTGCGGCTTGTGCCGCAGCAACTCGGCGCGCAGACGCGCGACATTCTTGCAGAAGCCGGCTATGCGGACGGCGAGATCGCCGCCCTCGTCGCCAACGGCGCTTTCGGAGCACGCTGATGGCAGGCTCCCTCGACATCCGCATGAAGGTCATCAGCTTCTGTCACTACCTGCAAGGGCCGGCATGCAGCCAGTACCTTGCGGATATGGGGGCGGATGTCATCAAGATCGAACCACTCAAGGGAGCCTTCGAGCGCCATTGGTCCGGCGGCAATTCCTGGGTCACGGATGTCAGTGCCTTCTCGCTGGCCGTCAATCGTAACAAGCGCTCCATTTCCATCGACCTCAAATCAGAGGAGGGACTGACCCTTGTGCGTTCACTGATCGCCGAGGCCGATGTCGTGGTGGAGAATTACCGTCCCGGCGTGCTCGACCGGCTCGGGCTCGGCTACGAGGCCGTGTGCGCGATCAATCCGGCGATCATCTATGCCTCCGCCTCGGGCCTCGGCGCGACCGGCCCGGCCTCCGGCCGCCCCGGACAGGATTTGCTGATGCAGGCGCGCTCCGGCCTCATCGCCGCTACCGGCGGCGGTGAGGAGGGACCCGCCGTGGTCGGCGCCGCCATCGTTGATCAGCATGGTGGATCGCTGCTGGCGATGGGCATTCTCGCCGCTTATGTCCGCCGGCTGCAAACGAGTAAGGGGACGCGTGTGGAATCCAGTCTTTTCTCGGCGGCGATCGATCTCCAGGTGGAGGCCCTGACCAAATATTATGCGGCACCCGGCCGGGAAGCACTTCTCGAACGTGGACGCAATGTCGGTAGCTGGTATCACGACGCGCCCTACGGGCTCTATCGCTTGTCCGATACCCACATCGTGCTGTCGATGAACGATGCGGTGAAATTGGCGGAGGCGCTAGACAGTGAAGACCTGCGCGCGCTCAGCGCGGTCGACCGATATGCCGAACGCGACCGCTACGCGACTGTCATGGCCGGCGTGTTGGTGAGCCGCAGCTTTGCAGAGCTGAGTGCCCGGTTTGATGCCCACGGCATCTGGTTCGAGCGGGTCCAGACCTATGAGGACCTGAGAGCTGATCCACAGGCCAACCATATGGGCGTGTTCAGCGAAATCGACGTCAACGGCAAGTCCGCAACGTTGATCAGCCATCCGCTGCGCTACGATGGCGAAGTGCCGGCGCTTGCGCGCATGCCACTTTATCCGGGCAGCGACAGCCGTGAGATCATGACGGAAATGGGTTTGTCCGCCGATAGGCAGGCGGACCTCGTCGAAAAGGGTGTGGTCGGGCTGCCGCAGGCAGGCCGGCGATGATCTGAGACAACGCCTTCGGGCCGATTGGAAGACAGAGATGATAGATTTTTCACTGCCGGATGACAGCCGGCTGCTGGTTGAGACTGTCCGCAAGTTCGTTGAAGCGGAGGTTCAACCGCTGGAGGAGGCGACGGAACGTGACGCCCGCATTCCGCCGGAAGAGCTGAAGCGCGTCAGGGCAAAGGCGCAGGAACTGGGCCTCTATGCCATGAACATGCCGGAATCAGTCGGCGGCGGCGGCCTTTCCTGCGTCGATCACTGCCTCGTCGAAGAGGAGTTCGGCAAGACCGCCGACGCGCTCATTCGCCGAGTTTTCGGACAGGTTTATCCCATGTTGCTCGCCTGCAAGGACGAGCAGAGGGAAAAGTATCTGCTGCCGACGGTGCGAGGCGAGAAGATTTGCGCCATGGCCATAACCGAGCCGGGCGCCGGTTCCGATGCTGCCTCGATCACCACGACGGCCGAACGCGACGGTGACGAATGGGTGCTGAAGGGCACCAAGCACTTCATCAGCGATGGCGATATCGCAGACTATGTTATCGTCATGGCCCTGACGGACAGAGAAAAACGCGCCCGCGGCGGCATCACGCTGTTCCTCGTCGACAAGGGCACGCCGGGCTTCAGCGTCGCCCGCACCCAGCCGATGATGGGCCATCGCGGTTACGGTCATGCGGAACTTGTCTTCGACAATTGCCGTATCCCGGCCTCCGCCGTGCTCGGCGAGATCGGTGCGGGTTTCAAGCTGATCATGCAGAGCGTGCTGGAAATCCGCCTTGCCCATATTGGTGCCCGCGCCGTCGGCATGGCCAGCCGCGCGCTGGAACTGATGCGGCGCTACGCGGGTGAGCGCCGACAATTCGGCCAGGCCATCGGCGACTTCCAGATGGTGCAGAAACTCATTGCCGATAGCGCCATCGAGATCTTCGCTGTCAAGATGATGGTTCTCAATGCTGCCTGGGAGATCGACCAGGGTCTGGAGCCGCGCGACAAGGTCTCGATGATCAAGGTCGCTGCCTCCGAAATGCAGGGCCGCGTCGTCGACCGCGCGATCCAGGTGTTCGGCGGCATGGGCTTCACCAAGGAGATGCCGCTGGAGCGCATGTATCGCGATGCGCGCGTCACACGCATCTATGACGGCACCTCGGAAATCCACCGGATGCTGATTGCCCGCAGCACCATCAAGAACGGCCTCAATCTCTAAGGAAGACATTTCATGAGCACGCAAACTCCCCTTACGGTCGGCGCGACCTTCTCCTTCCGCAAGACGATGACGGTCGCCGAACAGGCGATGTTCACCGGCATCAGCGGCAATCTCGGCCCGCTTTACGTGGATGCCTACGCCGCCGCCAGGGCCGGTGCGTCCGGCATGGTTGCCTTCGAGTTGGCCGTCGGCGCGCTCACCACCACCTGCCTTGCGCGTCTAGGCGGGCCTGAGCGGCGCATCGCCGATCTTGCGCTCTCTTTTTCTGCCCCGGTCATGGTGGGCGAATCCGTTGAGGCCAGTGCCGAGGTGACCGCCCTTGAAGGCGAGGCGACCACCTGCCGTATCGCCTGCACCAATACCGGCACAGGTGAACAGGTCGCGACCGGCACGGCGCGCCTCGTGCCTTTCGCCAGCAAGGGGTGATGCGATGTACGATCCAAAATCCTTCGATGACCTCAGCGTGGGAGAGAAGGTCACCCTCTCCAAGACGATCACCGAGGCCGACGGCGCCCTCTATATCGCGGCCACGGGGGATTTCGGCCCCGTGCATGTGGACGAGGTCTATGCCGGTGCGACCCGTTTCGGCAAGCGGCTTGCGCCGGGCATCATGGTGGCGGGGCTTTGCACGAGTGTCCTCACCAGCGAGCTCGTTGGCACGATCGGCGTGTCCATCGAGGACCGCTTCTGGTTCACCGGACCGGTCTTCTATGGCGATACCATCACTTTCGATGTCTGGATCGCCGAGAAGCGCGAGGAAAACCGAACCATCATCTGGCAGGCGAGTGCGCGCAACACAGACGGCCTTGAAGTGCTGAAGGCGGAAGCCACGCTCAAATTCCCGCGCAAGAAGCCGGCTGCGGCATGAGGAACGCTATGAAAAAGCTTGATCTCGGCGGCATTACCGTCGCCACCGTGCTTCCCTACAAGGAGGATTTCTCCATCGACTGGGATGACTATGCGAAGGTGCTCGACTATTGCGTCGGCCCGGACGGTATCACTGCGGCACTGGTCAACGGCCATGCGGGCGAAGGCGGGCTTCTCACCATCGAGGAGCGCCGCCAGGTCATCGAACGCACCCGCGCGCATATCGGAAACAAGCCGCTGCTCGCCGGCGTGATCGCCACTTCGACGACGGAGGCGATCGCGGAAGCGCGGCAGGCGCGGGAAGCCGGCGCCGACTGCGCCGTGCTGTTTCCACCGGGGCCACTCGGTGGCGGCGCATCGGCGTCCCCGCGCGCACCCGTGGCCTACGTGAAGGCAATCGTCGAAGCGATCGATATTCCGGTGTCGCTGTTCCAGTACCCCGTGACATCAGGCTTCGGTTACTCGACCGAGACGCTTTGCGAACTGGCCGCGATTGACGGCGTGATCGCAATCAAGGAAGGCAGCGACACCATGTTTGCCTATGACGAAAACTGGCGCGCCATCAAGAAATCGGCGCCCAGCGTCGCGATCCTGGCCTCGAACTACAATTGGATGCTGCCGCAGATGGCGGCCGGTGCTGATGGCATCCTGTCCGGTCTTGGCAGCCTTGCGCCGCATCTTTTTGCAGAACTGTGGGCCGCGACGGTGGCGGCCGACCTTAGGGCGATGCGAGCTGTTAACGACCGGCTCTATCCGATCGTCCGCGCGATCTACGGGCCGTCTCCGCTGATCGACATGCACACGCGCATAAAAACCGGCCTGAAGTCGCTGGGCGTGATCCGCAACGATGCACCCCGATCGCCGATGATGCCGACGCTGCCCGGGATCGCGGCCGATATCGCCCGGGCGATGGATGCGGCCCGGTGTGCCGGCGATGTCCGGGTCGATTGAGGAGGCGGAGATGGACGACGAACCTTTCATTCATATCGTGCGGGTCGACATCGATCCCGAGCATGAGGAAGCCTTCAACGCCTGGTATCTTGACCGGCATTTCCCCGACCTCCTTGCTTGTCCCGGCTGGCTTTCGGCCAGGCGCTTCATTTCCCTCGGCGAGGGCCCCAAATACGCGGCCATGTACGAGGTGGCTGGGCAATGGGCCTTTGAAACACCTGAATTCCAGAAGGTAAAAGGCTTCGGCCCGTTCGAACTTCACGTCCGCAATTTCACCCGCATCCAGCTCCGCTCGATTGGCTGAGATATGCGCCCATATTGCTGACGCGCTATGATACTGACGTCCGACGATTAGCCGGTCCGGCGGACGTCCAAATAAAAAAAGACCACGAGAAATCCGGTCAACAAAACTTCAGAGGTAAGAACATGTTTTCACGATTCCTGAAGGCGACCGCCGTAGCGGCGCTTCTCCTGTCACCTGCCGTCGCCAGCGCCCAATGTATCCCGGCCATCAGCGACGACAATCTCGTCGAGAAAGGCAAACTGCTTCTCTCCATCAACCCGACCAACCCACCACAGCAATTCGTCGACAAGGACGGCAATCTGCGGGGGCTGAACGTCGAGCTGGCCGCCGAGCTTGGCAAGCGGATCTGCATGCCGATCGAGCTCGTGCGCATGGATTTTCCGGGAATGATCCCGGCCATGAATGCCGGCCGTATTGATGGGCTGAACACCGGCATGTTCTGGAACGAGGAGCGGTCCAAGCTCATGTACACTGTTCCCTACGGCCGCCAGTCCGTCTCCGTCGTCGTTGCACCCAATAGCGGCACGACCTATTCCAAGCCGGAAGAGTTGCTGGGTAAGGTATCGGCGGTTGAGGTCAGTTCCTACCAGATGAACTGGTTGAAGAAGTTCAGCGAGGAGCGGGTCGCCGCCGGCGGTAAGGCGGTGGACATCCGCACCTTCCCGACAGCCACCAATGTCGTCAGCGCCCTGCTGGCCGGACAGGTCGACAATGCCTTCCTCGTCGACAGCGTCGCCCGCGACCTTGTCGGCAAAGGCAAGGTCAAGGAGGCCCTGACTGGGCTCGGTGCAGCGCGCACCACGCTTGCCTTCCGTAACAAGGCGGTCGCCGATGCCATCGTCAAGGGGCTGAACGAGATGCGTGCTGATGGTACCTATCAGGCGCTCTTCGACAAGTTCGGCCTGACCGCGCTCCCGCCCGAGCAGCCGCTTGAGATCGCCGGCCCGGGTCCAGCCTGAACCTCGATGCATCCAGACAAGGAGCCAAGCCGTGAGCTACTTCGATCCCGCCGCGTTCGTGGACTACCTCTTCAACCGATTTCTGCTTGGCGGTGTTCTCGTCACGATCGGGCTGACCGTCGCTGGCGTGCTTGGCGGCCTTGTCCTCGGCATGGTCATCGCGCTGATGCGCATGTCCGCCAGCCGCTCTCTTTCCATTCCCGCGAAGATCTATATCTGGTTCTTTCGCGGAACTCCGCTGCTGATCCAGCTCGTCGTCATTTATACCGGCCTTCCGCAACTGGGCCTGAAGTTCGGCGTCATCGGTTCGGCGCTGATCGGGCTCATCCTGCATGAGGCGGCTTATCTCGCTGAGATCATCCGCAGCGGCTTCATGGCGGTGCCGCAGGGGCAGCGTGAGGCTGCCTGGGCGCTCAGCATTCCGAAGGCGACGATCTTCTGGCGTGTGACCCTGCCGCAGGCCTTTCGCCTGATGATCCCGCCTTTCGGAAACTCCGTGAACTCGCTGCTGAAGGCGACGTCGCTGACCTCGGTTATCTCCGTAGAAGAGATCATGCGGCGAAGCGACATGCTGATGCAGGAGCACTTCCAGATCCTGGAGGTTTTTGCCGCGGCGACCGTCTATTACCTCATTCTGGTGTCGGTCTGGGATCTCGTCCAGCAGCGATTGGAACGTCATTTCGGACGTTCTGTCGCCCGCGAGACGAAACCCGCCACCGTGCAGCATTGAACCTTCGAGCAGGATAAAAGATGAGCACCAACGACACCAACATCCGCACCGAGCCCTCCGCCGTCCGCATCGAGGCCGTCTACAAACGGTTCGGCGATTTCACGGCGCTGACGGACATCGACCTCACCGTCGCGAAGGGCGAGAAGATCGTGATCTGCGGCCCTTCCGGTTCCGGCAAATCGACCTTGATCCGCTGCATCAACCACGTCGAAAAGCACGATGACGGGCGAATTGCCGTCAACGGCATCGAACTGAAACGCGATGCGAGGTCCGTCGACATGGTTCGGCGGGAAACCGGGATGGTTTTCCAGAGCTTCAACCTGTTTCCGCATATGACCGTGCTTGAGAATTGCCTCCTGGCCCCCATGTCGGCGCTTGGCCTGTCGCGCAGGGAGGCGACGGACAGTGCCATGCATTTTCTGGAAAAGGTCCGCATCCCCGAACAGGCCAGCAAGTTTCCTGCTCAGCTCTCCGGTGGCCAGCAGCAGCGTGTGGCGATTGCGCGGGCGCTCTGCATGAAACCGAAGGTCATGCTGTTCGATGAGCCGACCTCGGCGCTCGATCCGGAAATGGTCAAGGAGGTTCTCGAGACGATGAAGGGACTGGCGACCGACGGCATGACGATGCTGTGCGTCACCCACGAGATGGGCTTTGCCCGTGAGGTGGCCGACCGCATCATCTTCATGGACAAGGGGCGAATCATCGAGCAGGGCGTGCCCGAAGCCTTCTTCTCCGCGCCGCAGACGGAGCGCGCCCGCTATTTCCTCGACCAGATCATTCACTGATCCATTCGTTTTCTAAATCCATTCCGAGAGGCATCCCGTGAAGATCCTTGTCCCCGTCAAACGAGTTGTTGATTACAACGTCAAGATCCGCGTGAAGGCGGATGGTTCTGGCGTTGAGCTTGCCAATGTGAAGATGTCGATGAACCCGTTCGACGAAATCTCGGTGGAAGAGGCGCTTCGCCTGAAGGAAGCCGGCAAGGCTGAAGAGGTTGTGGTCGTGTCGATCGGCCCGGCCAAGGCGGAAGAGACGCTGCGCACGGCGCTTGCCATGGGCGCCGATCGCGCCATCCTGATCGAGACCGACGAGACGGTCGAGCCGCTGGCCGTCGCCAAGCTTTTGAAGGGTGTGGCGGAGGCCGAACAGCCCGGCCTCGTCATCGTCGGCAAGCAGGCGATCGACGACGATTCGAACCAGACCGGCCAGATGCTGGCAGCGCTGCTGGGCTGGGGCCAGGGCACCTTCGCCTCCAAGGTCGAGCCGTCCGACGGCAAGGTTGCGGTGACGCGTGAAGTCGATGGCGGTTTGCAGACGGTGGAGCTGAAGCTTCCCGCCGTCGTCACCACCGATCTTCGTCTGAACGAGCCGCGTTATGCCTCTTTGCCGAACATCATGAAGGCGAAGAAGAAGCCGCTCGACAAGAAGTCGCCGGCCGATTTCGGCGTCGATGTTTCGCCGCGCCTGAAGGTGTTGAAGACCGAGGAGCCGGCAGGCCGCAAGGCGGGCATCAAGGTCGGCTCGGTTGCCGAACTGGTCGAAAAGCTCAAAGCCGACGGCGTCCTCTAAGGTTTCGGAAAAGGGAGATATTCTCATGGCCATTCTTCTTCTGGCAGAACACGACAACGCAACCCTTTCCGACCTGACGGGCAAGACGCTGACAGCGGCAACCCAGATCGGCGGCGACGTCCACATTCTGGTTGCCGGTTCCGGTGCCAAGGGTGCCGCCGACGCGGCCGCGAAACTCTCCGGCGTTTCCAAGGTGCTGCTGGCCGATGACGCGTCCTATGCCAATGCGCTCGCCGAGCCGCTGGCGGCGCTGATCGTTTCGCTCAGCCCCTCCTACGACGTCATCATCGCGCCGGCGACCGCGTCGGCCAAGAACGTTGCCCCGCGTGTGGCGGCCCTTCTCGATGTGGCGCAGGTCTCGGAAATCATCGAGGTCGTCAGCCCTGATACCTTCAAGCGCCCGATCTATGCCGGCAACGCCATCCAGACGGTACAGGCGACCGATGCGAAGAAGGTGATCACCGTGCGCCCGACCGCCTTTGCGGCGGCGGCTGAAGGCGGCTCGGCTCCGGTCGAAACCATTGGCGCTGCCGAGAACCCCGGCCTGTCCAGCTTCGTGTCCGACGCGCTCGCCTCTTCCGACCGTCCGGAACTGACATCGGCCAAGATCATCATCTCGGGCGGTCGCGCGCTCGGTTCGTCGGAAAAGTTCAAGGAAGTCATCCTTCCGGTCGCCGACAAGCTCGGTGCAGCCGTTGGCGCATCGCGCGCGGCGGTCGATGCGGGTTATGCGCCGAACGACTGGCAGGTTGGCCAGACCGGCAAGGTGGTCGCGCCGCAGCTTTACATCGCCGCCGGCATCTCCGGCGCCATCCAGCATCTGGCCGGCATGAAGGACTCAAAGGTCATCGTCGCCATCAACAAGGACGAGGAAGCGCCGATCTTCCAGGTCGCCGATTACGGCCTCGTCGCAGATCTGTTCGTGGCGCTGCCGGAACTCGAAAAGGCGCTGTGACGAGAGGTATGGCACCGTTGGCCGCGTTCTCCGAATGCGAAAGCATGGAATCCGATGTTGTGTTCATCAGCAAGTCGTCGCTAACTTTTCCCGTGATTTGCTGAACTTTCGATCTTAGATGAAAGCGCGAAAATTGGCGCGGACCACACTCCCGGCATAGCTTCGCTCACTTGCTCTCTCCCGGCTTCCCGGTGCAGGCGCAGGTTCATATCCACCATTGCCTCTCGCGGCAGAGGCGCTATCATGGTTGTGCAGTGGATGGATAGCTTTGGGAGGAGCGATACATGAGACGGATGTGGCCAGACGAATTTGCCTTTCTGCTGGACGGTGCGGAAGAGGTTGATCTGCGTATTCCACCGGTGGCGCACGACGATAATTCGCCAGGAGAAGCAATCTCCAGAAAGGCCTTGAAAGCCCGTATCACCCAGCAGGATTTTGAGAAGATCTGGCATCTGGCTGAGGCCCGGTATCGGCTGAACGGCAGGTTTTCGGGCAAGGCGATCACGCTGATCGCCAACAATCCTCTTGTGCATTTTCTCCTGGATGATGTTCGCGAGCCTGTCGAAGCCTGAAGTCCGCAGAGGCGACTCTCGACAGTGATTGATCGAGTGGCTTCGAAAGCCATGGGTCGTGGCAATGCGAAATTTGCGGTGCCGGGGCGAGTCGTGGCACTGCTTCGGAACCCTATGGCGACAATTCAGCAACTCCAAGGATGCTGGCAAACACAGGTGCGCCGGCGTGGTGTCTGCATTGGCGTCGGCTGATATTGGCTATGCCAGCAGCCCGCGCATGATCAGTTCGAGATGGACCTTCAAAACGGCCTGCCGGTCCAGAATGCGCCGGTCGTCGAAAATCAGCCGGAACACCAATGTTCCGACCATTGGCGACATCACGACCTTGGCGAGTTCCGGGGAATTGGCCCTGAACCGCTTTTTTGCCACGCCATCCTCAAGGATCCCATTGATGCGCGCGAATATCGGTGCGATGAACACGTCATGGTGCTGGTCGATGAGATCAGGGAATTTTGCGCCTTCGGCCACGATGAGGCGGAACAGTTCCCGCATCCTTCTATTGTCGACAAGGGTGTCGAACAGGAATTCGAGCAGCAGCCGAAGCTCTTCGGCGGGATCGTCGGACTTGCGTTCATAGGCTTTGAACGCCGCCTGAAAAGGCGCGGAGGCGTGTCGGATCATCGCCTCGAAAAGTGCCTCCTTGGTCTCGAAATAGACGTAGACCGTGCCTTTCGTGACCCCCACCCGCTCGGCGATGTCCTCAACCCGCGTCGCGGTAAATCCCCTTTTGGTGAATTCCTCAAATGCGGCGTCGAGAATTTGCAGCGGACGTTGTATCTTCTGCTCAGCACGTGTCAGTTTTGCTTTGGCCATAGCCCCGGATCCCTACGTATTCTTTTAAGCGCGTGCCCTTTTGTCCGCCGTAATCGGCGGAAATGACAGGTGGTCTGCCTATAACACCGGCGCAAAAACCGGAATCGATTTTTGCAGTATCCGGTGCCTGGTTCAGTATGCCGGAACATCCCCGATGCGTCCGATGGGACGCATCGGGCAGACTTACGAAATGATCATTCGGGAACCCCGGCTTCGATATCGGAAAAGTTCCCAGACCGGTGACACAAGAATTTCATTGACTATTCAGTCAGTCAAATATTATAGGATGCGGCGAAGATCAAGAGGTCACCATGAAAACCATTCTTATGGCAGTGGCGTTTGGCAGCATTTTCGCCCTGTCGTCCTGCAGCAGTGAAGAGCCTCCGGCCGAAAAGCCGCTGCGTCTCGTCGATGTGGTCACGGCCACGAAAAAACCCGTCGATCGCGGCAGTGTCATCACCGGCGAGGTGAGGGCGCGTGTTCAGACGGACCTGTCCTTCCGGGTGAGCGGCAAGATCACCGAGCGGCTGGTGGATGTGGGCGCGCGGGTAAAGACCGGACAATTGCTCGCCCGCATCGATCCCGAAGAGCAGAAAGCGGATATCGACGTTGCTCTCGCCAACCTGCAATCCGCCGAAGCCCAGATGACGCAGGCGCAGCTGGCATTCGACCGCCAGCAAAGTCTTTTCAAGACGCAGGTGACCTCACGCTCGGCAGTTGACAAGGCGCAGGAAACCCTGCTCACCACGCAAGGGGCAGTAAGATCGGCGCAGGCGCAGCTGGACACGGCGCGCGACGCGCTGTCCTACACCGAACTCAGGGCCGATGCGGATGGCGTGATCACGGCGCGCAACGTCGAAGTCGGCCAGGTGGCGCAGGCCGCCCAGCTTGTCTTCACGCTTGCACATGACGGGCCGCGCGATGCGGTTTTTGATGTCTACGAGTCCCTGTTCCTTGAGCGCGACATCGACAACCTCGTCAATGTCAGCCTCCTGTCGGATCCCGCCCGCAGCGTCGATGCGCCGGTGCGGGAGGTTTCCCCGACGATTGATCCGGACAATGGAACGATCAGGGTCAAGGTCGGCCTGAATGGTGATCTGACCATGCCGCTCGGCGCACCGGTCTCGGGTCATTTCCGCTTCAAGCAGGTCGATGCAATCGAGCTTCCCTGGTCGGCAATGGCGTCGCAGAACGGTCTTCCAGCCGTCTGGGTGGTTGATCCGCAATCCTCGGAAATCGCGATGCGCCGGATCGAGGTCGCCGATTACGAGACGGGTCAATTCGTCGTCGCGGAAGGGCTTCTTCCCGGTGATCTCGTCGTGACCGGCGGGACCAAATTTCTCCGCACCGGTGAAAAGGTCGCCTATGAAAAGGGGCAGGCACAATAATGTTCAGGATAAACAGAAGCTTGTTTTTGCTGCTTCCAGCGCTCGCGCTCTCGGCCTGCCGGGAAAAGCAGGAGGCGCCAGCCGAGGCACCGCGCCCGGTGCTCTCCGTCGTGGTTGAGGAGAAGCCGGCCGATGCGCTGCGCCTCACCGGCACGGTGGAATCGCGCATTCAGACCGATCTCGGCTTTCGTGTTCTTGGCAGGATCATCGCTCGTAACGTCGATGTCGCCGATCTCGTCAAGAAAGGCGACGTGGTGGCGTCGATTGACCCGCTCGCGCTCGAACTTTCAGTGAAAAGCGCGCAATCCGATCTTTCCAATGCCGAAGCGCAGCTTGCGAATGCGGTAACGACCGAACAACGCCAGCGCGTGCTGGCCGAGGCGCGCAGCGGCACGGAAGCGGCACTGGAAGAGGCCGAACAGGCGACGCGAACCGCCAATGCCGCCGTCGCCAAGGCCCGCGCAAATCTGGACAAGGCCGAAGAACAGCTGGGTTATGCGCAGCTTCATGCGGAATTCGATGGCGTGGTGACGGCAACCTCAGGCGAAATCGGCCAGGTCGTCTCGGCCGGCCAGACTGTCGTGACCATCGCCCGCCCGGAAGTGCGCGATGTGGTGGTCGATGTTCCGCAATTTGCGGCCCAGCGACTGGAAATCGGATCGGCCTTCGCGATTGCGTTGCAGCTCGACCCTAAAATACACACAACCGGCGTGGTGCGCGAGATTGCCCCGGAAGCCGAAACGGCGACGCGGACGCGCCGCACGAAAATCAGCCTGCAGGATGCGCCGCCGGCGTTCCGGCTCGGATCGGTCGTCACGGCCTCGGCGCTTGCCGCCTCCGAGCCGCAGATCATGCTTCCCTCTTCTGCCCTGCTGAAAACCGATGGTGGATGGGGTGTCTGGATCGTCAACGCCGATACCGCCACGGTAACGTTGCGCCCTGTCACATTGGAGGGCGAGCCGGCCGAGGGCGGCAGCGTGCGCATCACCGGTGGCGTCAAGCCCGGCGAACGCGTCGCGAGCGCCGGCGTGCACAAGCTTAGGGATGGACAGGCCATCAGGATCGATCAGGAGGTCCATCAGTGAAGAAATTCAATCTCTCCGACTGGGCGCTCGAACACCGTTCGCTCGTCTGGTACTTCATGCTGGTCTTCGTTCTTGCCGGCGTTTTCTCCTATCTCAACCTTGGACGTGAGGAAGACCCGAATTTCACCATCAAGACGATGGTGATCAGCGCCCAATGGCCCGGCGCCTCCGCCGAAGAGGTTGCCCGGCAGGTGACAGACAGGATCGAGAAGAAGCTCGAGGAACTCGACAATCTCGACCATCTGCGCAGCCAGACGGTGGCTGGCCGTACCACGATCTTCGTGGAGCTTGTCCCTGAAACCAAGGCGCGCAACGTTGAGCCCACCTGGGTGCGGGTACGCAACATGATCGCCGACATCAAGGGCGATTTTCCCTCGGGCGTCGTCGGCCCCTTCTTCAACGATCGTTTCGGCGACGTCTATGGCAATATCTATGCCTTCACCAGCGATGGTCTGAGCCAGCGGCAATTGCGCGATCTGGTGGAGGACGCCCGCGCGAAGGTTCTGACCGTCGAGAATATCGGCAAGGTCGATGTTATCGGCGCGCAGGACGAGGCGATCTATCTGGAGTTTTCCACGCGGCAGATCGCAGCGCTTGGCATCGACCAGCAATCGATCATCAAGACGCTGCAATCCCAGAATGCCGTCACCCAGTCCGGTTTCGTCAATGCCGGGCCGGAGCGTGTGGCGCTGCGCGTCAGCGGCCAGTTCACCTCGGAAGACAGCCTTCGCGCCATCAACCTGCGCGTCAACAACCGGTTTTTCCCGTTGACGGAAGTGGCGACGATCCGGCGCGGTTATGTCGATCCGCCGTCCTCGCTGTTCCGTTTTAACGGCCAGCCGGCCATCGGCCTTGCGATTGGCATGAAAACCGGTGCGAACCTCCTGCATTTCGGCGAGGCGCTGGATGCGCAGATGAAGCGCATCGTGGCGGATCTGCCAATCGGTGTCGATGTGCATCGCGTGTCCGATCAGCCCGCCGTGGTCGATGAGGCGGTCTCCGGTTTCACCTCGGCGCTCTTCGAGGCGATCGCGATCGTTCTCGTCATCAGCTTCATCAGCCTTGGTCTCAGGGCCGGCATGGTGGTTGCCGTCTCCATTCCGCTCGTGCTGGCAATTACCTTCGTCTACATGGAATACACCGGCATCTCGCTGCAACGCATCTCGCTTGGCGCCCTCATCATCGCACTCGGGCTTCTCGTCGATGATGCCATGATCGCGGTCGAGATGATGGTGGCGCGGCTTGAGGTCGGTGACGACCTCAGGAAAGCGGCGACCTATGTTTATACCTCCACCGCCTTCCCGATGCTGACGGGCACATTGGTCACCGTTGCCGGCTTTATCCCCGTCGGCCTCAACAACAGCGCGGCGGGCGAATTCACCTTTACCCTCTTCGTGGTGATCGCCGTTTCGCTGATCGTGTCGTGGATCGTCGCGGTCCTGTTCACACCTCTTCTCGGTGTGACGATCCTGCCGAAGACGATGAAATCGCATCATGAGAAGAAGGGCCGTTTTGCCTCGGCCTTTTCCTGGCTTCTCGGCCGGGCGCTGCGCTGGCGCTGGGTGACGATCATCCTCACCATCGCCCTCTTCGGTCTCTCCGTCGGCGGCATGAGCCTTGTGCAGCAGCAGTTCTTTCCCTCATCCGACCGTGTGGAGCTGATCGTCGACTGGAACCTGCCGCAGAACAGCTCGATTGCCGAAACCAACCGGCAGATGGCGCAGTTCGAGCAGGAGATGCTGGTCAAGAATCCTGATGTCGACCATTGGACAACCTATGTCGGTGAAGGCGCGCCGCGTTTCATCCTGTCCTTCGACGTGCAGACGCCGGATGTCACTTTCGGCCAGACGGTCATCGTCACCAAGGGGCTGGATGTGCGCGACAAGGTCCGTGCCGAGTTGCAGGACTATCTGAACAAGACCTTTATCGGGACCGACGCCTTCGTGAAGTTGCTCGATATCGGCCCGCCGGTTGGAAAACCGGTGCAATATCGCCTGAGCGGTCCTGATATCCAGCATGTCCGCGAACTCGGGCAGCAACTGTCGGGCATCGTCGGCGAACACCGGCTGCTGTCCAACATGGTCATGGACTGGAACGAGCCGACGCGCGTGGTCAAGGTGGATGTGTTGCAGGACAAGGCCCGTCAGCTCGGCGTCTCGTCGGAAGATATCGCCAATGCCATGAACAGCATTGTCGAGGGTTCCACCGTCACGCAGGTCAGGGACGACATCTACCTTGTCAATGTGGTGGCGCGGGCGCAGCTGGCGGAACGCGGCTCCATCGAGACATTGCAGAACCTGCAATTGCCTGCCACGAACGGCAAGGCCGTGCCGCTCTCGGCCATCGCCAATTTCCGCTACGAGCTGGAGCAGCCGACCATCTGGCGTCGTGACAGGATCCCGACGATCACGGTCAAGGCTGCCATTATCGGTCCAACGCAGCCGGCAACGATCGTGGAGCAGCTGAAACCGAAGATCGAGGCGTTCCAGAAAACGCTTCCCGTCGGCTACACGCTGGAGACGGGCGGCTCGGTGGAATCCAGCGCGGATTCACAGGCGCCGATCGTCGCTGTTGTGCCCATGATGCTGTTTGCAATGGCGACCATCCTGATGATCCAGCTGCAAAGCTTCAGCCGGCTGTTCCTGGTCTTCGCCGTGGCCCCCACGGCCTTGATCGGGGTCGTTGTGGCGCTACTCTTCTCCAATGCGCCGATGGGCTTCGTCGCCATTCTCGGCGTGCTGGCGCTGATCGGCATCCTCATCCGCAACTCGGTTATTCTTGTCGTGCAGATCGAGCATCTGAGAAGCGAAGGGGTCTCGGCCTGGCGTGCCGTGATTGAGGCGACCGAGCACCGCATGCGGCCGATCATGCTGACGGCGGCGGCAGCGACACTTGCCCTCATCCCCATATCGCGGGAGATTTTCTGGGGTCCGATGGCCTATGCGATGATGGGCGGCATTGTGGTCGGCACGGCGCTGACGCTGCTCTTCCTCCCTGCGCTTTACGTCGCGTGGTTCCGTATTCCGCGTGAGGACGACCAGTTGGAGGCAGACGAAGTCAAGGCGTGATACGGGCGACGGATACCACACCCTTGCGGTCGCGAGGGTGTGGTGGTGGGGAGCAGTGCCTTCACCTTAAATTCCCGTAAATATGCCTGCCATCGTTGTTCCTTCTGTGCCGATAGTGTTAGGAAGATCGACTTGGCTTTGGGATCAGCGCCGTTCCTCAAACGGCGGCTTCTCCCATGGGTAAGGACAGATCACGGGTGCCGGAGGGTTGAAAGATGGGCGGGTTGTCGGATTGGCTTGCGGATGCACAGCCGATCAATCGTAAGAATGCCGCAGAAGCGGTGTTTGAGGATATCCGTTCCGCCATCACCTCAGGCCAGCTTGCGGTCGGAACCCGGCTACCGTCCGAAGCCCATCTCGCGACAAGATATGGCGTCAGCCGGCCGATCGTGCGCGAGGCGCTGCGATCTCTCCAGACGCTTGGGCTGACGCAGACCCGCACCGGAAGCGGTACCTATGTCATGACGGGAACGCCGCCGTCCGAACTGAATTACGGAGCCTATTCCGCCCGCGACCTGATCGAGGCTCGTCCTTTCATCGAGGTGCCCGCCGCCGGTTGGGCGGCGCTGCGACGCACGGAGGCCCAGCTCGAAGTCTTGCTGGAACTATGCGACCGGATGGAAGCTGAAGAGAGGCCGCACCCCTGGGTGCTGCTGGACGGGCAATTCCACTGCGCCATCGCGGAAGCCTCGGCCAATGGTCTTTTTGCCAAGGTAGTGGCGGATGCCCGCGAGGCCGTATCCCAGCAGTCCGAGATGGTGAACCTGATGGCAGGCCGCCGCGTCGCCTCGAATTACGAGCACCGCCGGATCGTCGAGGCAATCCGGCGGGGTTCCGCGCCTGAGGCGCGGGAGGCGATGGAGCTTCACCTGGGGCAGGTGAAGCAGGTGGTGACGACCATCATTGGAGAAGATCGGGTTCGCCAGCCGTAAGTGCCGGCAGGTTGGCGAGGTGCCGGGGGCTCAGTGCCCGCTGCAGTTCCTCAGCCGTCAGATGGCCGCGTTCCAGAACCACCTGCGGCACGGTGCGGCCGCTGGCGAGCGCCTCTTTCGCCACTTCCGTAGCCGCATAATAACCGATCAACGGATTGAGCGCGGTCGCGAGGCCGATCGATTCCTCCACGCGCTGCGCCATGATGGCGGGATTGGCCACGATGCCGTCGACGCAACGCTCCGCCAGTGTCCGGCAGGCGGCGCTCAGCTGGCTGATGCTCTGGGAAAGGGCGCGCACGATGATCGGCTCGAAAGCATTGAGCTGAAGCTGCCCGGCCTCGGCGGCCATTGTGATGGTGATGTCGTTGCCGATCACCGCATAGGCCACCTGATTGACCACTTCGGGAATGACCGGATTGATCTTGCCCGGCATGATGCTGGAGCCTGCCTGCACGGAGGGCAGGGTAATTTCGCCGATGCCGGCGCGCGGGCCGGAAGAGAGCAGGCGAAGGTCGTTGCAGGTTTTCGACAGCTTGACGGCGACGCGTTTCAGCACGCCGGAGAGATGCACGAAGGCACCGGGGTCCTGCGTCGCCTCGATCAGATCAGCCGCCGTCACCAGCGGTCGTCCGGTCAGCTGCGCCAGATGCTGGCAGGCAAGCGCCGCATAACCGCGCGGTGCATTCAGCCCGGTGCCGATGGCGGTGGCGCCGAGATTGATCTCATGCAATAGCGCGGCGGACTCGATCAGACGCGCCTGATCTTCTCCGAGCATCACCACGAAGGTGCGGAATTCCTGGCCGAGCGTCATCGGCACGGCGTCCTGCAGCTGCGTACGCCCGATCTTGATGAAGCCGGAAAATTCCTGTGCCTTGCGGTCGAAGGCGTCTTTCAGCACGCCCATGGAGGCCGCCAGGTCATCGATCGCCTCGATCAGCCCCACATTAATCGCGGTCGGATAGGCGTCGTTGGTCGATTGGCTGAGATTGACGTGGTCGTTGGGGTGAAGGCGGGCATAATCGCCCTTCTGGTGGCCAAGTAGTTCCAGCGCGCGGTTGGCGATGACCTCGTTGGCATTCATGTTGGTGGAAGTGCCGGCTCCACCCTGAATTTCATCCACCACGAATTGCTCATGCAGCGCCCCGGCGCGGATTTCGCGGCAGGCAGCGGCGATGGCTTCCATCCGTTCCCCATCAAGCAGGCCGAGTTCGTGATTTGCGCGTGCGGCGGCTTCCTTCACATAGGCCAACCCCCTGATGAGATAGGGGTTGTGGCCGATCGTCACGCCGGTGATCTTGAAGTTCTCCACCGCGCGTGCCGTGTGCACACCCCAATAAACATCTGCCGGAATTTCCTTCGTCCCGAGCAAATCATGCTCCCTGCGCGTCACGCTCACTTTTTCCTCCAATGGCTCAAAGCGTTATCTGTATCTGTAAAGCTGTCTTACAGATTTTTCGACCTTAATCCTTGGTCTTGAGAAGGTCAATAATGATTGCATCCCCTTGACGAGCGGCATTCTGTCCGATTATGAGGGTCGAAAATCTGTCATGCAGCTTTACAGCGTGCGTGGGCATGCTAGCCATATCTCCAGCGAGGGCTGTGCCAGTTCCATTTTGATTTCCGGCGTATCGCCGACTGAAAAGCAAATTCATCGGGAGGAGAAATATCAATGCAATCCGTGAAAAAGGTACCCGCCGAACGAGAGGTTTTTGCCGAGGAAGACCTCGGCTATCACAAGGCTCTCAAGCCGCGCCAGATCCAGATGATCGCCATCGGCGGCGCCATCGGGACCGGCCTCTTCCTCGGCGCTGGCGGGCGATTGGCGCAGGCAGGCCCCGCACTGGTGTTTGTTTATGCGCTCTGCGGCTTCTTCGCGTTTCTCGTGCTGCGCGCGCTTGGCGAACTTATCATGCACCGCCCGAGTTCCGGTTCCTTCGTCTCCTATGCCCGCGAGTTCTACGGCGAGAAAATGGCCTTTGCCGCCGGCTGGATGTACTGGCTGAACTGGGCAATGACGTCAGTGGCGGATGTGACCGCCGTTGCCCTCTACATGAATTTCTTCAAGCAATATGTTCCGTGGCTCGCCGGTATCGACCAGTGGGTCTTCGCAATGACGGCACTTCTGGTCGTGCTGGCGATGAACATGCTGTCGGTGAAGGTCTTCGGTGAGCTTGAATTCTGGTTCAGCCTGATCAAGGTTTTGGCGCTCGCCATTTTCCTGGTCGTCGGCATTTATTTCGTTATCTTCGGCACGCCCATCGAAGGCCATGTCACCGGCTTCAGCATCATTACCGATAATGGCGGCTTCTTCCCGAACGGCATTCTTCCGGCCTTCGTTATCATTCAGGGCGTGGTGTTCGCTTATGCCTCGATCGAGCTGATCGGCACGGCTGCTGGCGAAACTGAAGACCCGCGCAAGGTCATGCCCCGTGCCATCCGCGCCGTGGTCCTGCGTCTCGTGGTGTTTTATGTCGGCTCGGTGCTGCTGTTCACGCTGCTTCTGCCCTATACCGCCTATAAGGCGGGTGAGAGTCCCTTCGTCACCTTCTTCGGTTCCATTGGCGTCCAGGGTGCGGATGTGATCATGAACCTCGTGGTTCTGACCGCCGTGCTGTCATCGCTTAATGCCGGCCTTTATTCCACCGGGCGTATTCTGCACTCCATGGCGGTTTCCGGCTCGGCGCCGGCAGCGCTTGCGAAGATGAACAAGGCCGGCGTGCCCTATGGCGGCATCGCGGTGACCGCTGTCGTCACCGTTCTCGGTGTCGCGCTGAATGCCGTCGTGCCTGCTGCAGCCTTCGAGATCGCGCTCAACCTCTCGGCGCTCGGCATCATCTGCGCCTGGGCCGTCATCGTGCTCTGCCAGTTGAAGCTCTGGCAGCTTTCCCGGCGCGGCGAGCTGGTGCGTCCGGATTTCCGCATGTTCGGCGCGCCTTATACGGGCATCCTCACGCTCATCTTCCTGTTCGGCGTGCTGGTGCTGATGGCATTTGACTATCCCATCGGCTCGTGGACCATCGCGTCGCTGCTGGTCATCATCCCGGCACTGGTCATCGGCTGGTATCTGCTGCGCGACCGTATCCACCGTCTGGCCGGCGAACGCGCGGGCGCAAGCGCGGGAGCATCGCATTGAGCGGGCAGGGTGAAGCGCCGCTGGTGGCGGTCATCGCCACCGGTGGCACCATTGCCAGCAGGCGCGGCATCGATGGCGTAAGCACCCCCAGCCTTTCGGGTGAAGACCTGCTTGCACTGGTTCCGCAGATCAGTGCACGCCTGAAGCCGGTCGATCTGATGGCGAAGGATTCGTCCAGCCTGACATTGGCCGACATGCAGCGCATCAGCGACGCGGTGGGTGTGGAACTCGGCGATCCCACCGTCGCGGGCGTCGTCGTTCTGCATGGGACCGACGCGATGGAAGAATCTTCGCTGCTCGTGCACCTGCAGCACGCCATCACCAAGCCGGTTGTCTTCACCGGCGCGCAGTTTACCGCCGACCATCCGGATGCGGACGGCCCATCCAATCTGGCCAGGGCCATAGAAATCGCGCTCGATCAGACGAATGCCGAGCGCGGCGTGCTCCTGTCCTTCGGTGGCAGATGTCTGCCGGCATGGGGGCTTTACAAGCTGAGCGCGGATTCAGCGGATGCGTTCCGCTCCGCACGGCCGGTGGCCCCTGCCGCAACACTGAACCTTGCCGCTCCCGTCGCCGGTCTGCGGGTCGATATCGTTGCCATTTATCCCGGCTGCGATGTCGCCCATATCGAGGCGAGCCTGCAGGCAGGTGCTGATGGCATCGTGCTTGCCGCACTTGGTTCCGGCAACGCCAATCCCGGCATCGCAGTTGCCGTGAAGCGCTGTGCGGAGCGCCGCGTTCCCGTCGTCGTCTCCAGCCGTGTGCCGGAAGGGCTGCTGGTGGCAAGTTACGGCGGCGGCGGCGGCGGGCATGACCTTGTCGCGGCGGGCGCCGTGCATTCGTCCACCCTTCGGCCTGGGCAAGCCCGTATTCTGCTGGCGGCGTTGCTGGCTAATAAAAGCCCCGCGGAAACCATTGTTTCCGCCTTCGGTGAGTCGCTTTCTCACTAGGAAGCGGCTGAGATGCCCGCCTCAGCGGGCATTGAAATTCCTATAGGATTCCTATTTTATTCCATCCGCCGCCGTCTCGAACCTTTATGCGGTTCGGGTGCATTCTTCTGTGCGGGAAGGGATGGTGTTCCCTTCTCAAGCCAGAAAGAATGAAAAGCGACGTCCCACATGACGGCGCTTTTCTTCCTGTCCGGCTCCTCGGTTAAAAAGGGAGTCCCATCAATGATGGACGTTATTCTAATTGGCGCGGCCACGGCGTTTTTCGCACTCTGCTTTGCCTATACCCGCGCCTGCGACCGGCTTTAGGCGGAGGCTGCGATGATATTCGACTATGTTTTGAGCGGTGCCGTCACCGTCTTTGTCGCCGCCTATCTCACCTATGCTCTCATTCGCCCCGAACGCTTCTGATCGGGAAGCGGCCGTTCGAGCGGCGGAGAGAAAACGGAATCGGATCCGCCGCTCTCTCTTTCTGTCCGAGCATCGGATTTTCCGAAAACCGCATGACACTTTTCGGTCCGATGCTTTATTGAAAGTTCAATACCATGACCCTCAATGGATGGTTTCAGATCCTGCTTTTCTGCGGGATCGTTGTCGCGCTGGTGAAGCCTCTCGGCTTCTATATGGCGCGTGTCTTTAGTGGCGAACGCACCCTGCTTTCGCCGGTTCTCGCACCCGTCGAGCGCGGCCTTTATGCCCTTGCCGGGACGAGTGAGCGCGAAGAACAGCACTGGACGACCTATGCGTTTTCCATGCTCCTCTTCAACCTTTTCGGTTTTATCCTGCTTTATGTCCTGATGCGTTTTCAGGCCGCTCTGCCATATAATCCGGAAGGAATGGCGGCAGTCGGACCGGAACTCTCCTTCAACACGGCAGTCAGCTTCGTCACCAATACCAACTGGCAGAACTATGGCGGGGAAAGCACCATGTCCTATCTGACCCAGATGGCTGGCCTCACCGTACAGAACTTTGTATCCGCCGCGACGGGCATGGCGATTGCCATCGGGCTTATCCGCGCCTTCGCACGCGCTTCCGGCAAGGCCATCGGCAATTTCTGGGTGGATATGGTCCGTGCGACGCTCTATGTGCTTCTGCCCGTCTGCATCGTGCTCACCCTCGTTTACGTCTGGCTCGGCGTGCCGCAGACACTGGGTGGTTACGTCTTCGCGCAGACCCTGGAAGGGGCGCGGCAGACGATTGCGGTCGGCCCCGTGGCGTCGCAGTTGGCGATCAAGATGCTCGGCACCAATGGCGGTGGTTTCTTTAACGCCAATTCCGCGCATCCGTTCGAGAACCCGGACGCCATTTCCAACATGATCCAGATGGTGTCGATCTTCGCAATCGGCGCGGCCTTTACCAACGTTTTTGGCCGTATGGTCGGCAACGCCCGTCAGGGCTGGGCGATCCTCGCCGCCATGGGCGTTCTGTTCATCGCCGGCGTCGCGGTTACCTATTGGGCGGAAGCGGCCGGAAATCCGCTGATGCACAGCTTTGGTCTCGCTGGCGGCAACATGGAAGGCAAGGAAGCCCGCTTCGGCGTGGCACTCTCGTCGCTCTTTGCGGTCATCACCACGGCGGCGTCCTGCGGCGCGGTCAACGCCATGCATGGCAGCTTCACGGCGCTCGGCGGCCTCATTCCGCTCATCAACATGCAGCTTGGCGAAGTGATCGTCGGCGGTGTCGGTGCGGGTTTTTACGGAATTCTCCTGTTCATCATCATCGCCATCTTCGTGGCGGGCCTGATGGTGGGGCGCACGCCGGAATATCTCGGCAAGAAGATCGAGGCCAAGGAAATGAAGATGGCGGTTCTGGCCATTCTCTGCCTGCCGCTCGCCATGCTGGTCTTCACCGCCACCGCCACCATCCTGCCCTCGGCGGTTGCGTCGATCGGCACGGCGGGGCCGCACGGGTTTTCCGAAATCCTCTATGCCTATACATCGGCGGCCGCCAACAACGGCTCGGCCTTTGGCGGGCTCACGGGCAATACGACCTGGTACAACATCACGCTTGGTCTTGGCATGCTGATGGGGCGTTTTCTGGTGATCATTCCCGCACTGGCGATTGCCGGTTCGCTGATCGCCAAGAAGACCGTCCCAGCATCGGCCGGCACCTTCCCAACCGATGGTCCGCTGTTCGTCGGTCTGCTCGTCGGCACGATCCTGATCGTCGGCGGCCTCACCTTCCTGCCAGCTTTGGCGCTCGGTCCGGTCGTGGAACATCTCGTTATGGCCGCCGGTCAGGTTTTTTGAGGTGGTGCCATGACCAGAGATAACTCCCGACGTAACCGCACCCTCCCTGTCCGCTCGGGCGCTCCTGTGAGCAGGAGCGCCGGTCCCGGCGGCTGGTGCGCATCCAATCTCATTCTTGCGATGATGGCGGTCCTGTTCGCCGCCGTCGTCGCTCTCGAAATTCTCACGGCCTGACCGACCCTCATCGGTCGCCCTGTTTCAAACGCTGGAGCCTCTTCATGAGCCAGTCCAAACAAGCGAGCATCCTCGATTCTCGCATTCTCGTGCCGGCCATTGCCTACGCATTCAAAAAACTCAACCCGCGCACGCTTGCGCGCAATCCGGTCATGTTCGTCGTGGCGACGGTATCGGTGCTCACCACCGTTCTGTTCATTCGCGATCTCATCATCGGCAACGCCAATCTCGGCTTTTCCTTCCAGATCAATCTCTGGCTCTGGTTCACCGTGCTGTTTGCCAATTTCGCCGAGGCCGTCGCTGAAGGGCGCGGCAAGGCGCAGGCGGATTCGCTGCGCCGCACCCGCACCGAAACCCAGGCGAAACTGCTGACCGGTGAGGATCGCAGCCAGTATAAAATGGTGGCGGGTACCAGCCTGAAGGTAAACGATATCGTCCTCGTCGAGGCAGGCGATATCATACCCTCGGACGGTGAAGTCGTCGAAGGCGTCGCCTCCGTCAACGAGGCGGCGATAACAGGCGAATCCGCCCCCGTCATCCGCGAATCCGGCGGCGATCGGTCCGCCGTTACCGGCGGCACGCAGGTGCTTTCAGACTGGATCAGGGTTCGCATCACCGCCGCTGCCGGTTCCACCTTCCTCGACCGGATGATTTCGCTCGTTGAAGGTGCCGAGCGCCAGAAAACGCCGAACGAAATCGCGCTCAACATTCTGCTTGCGGGCATGACGCTGATCTTCGTTCTGGCCACGGCGACAATCCCGAGCTTTGCCGCCTATGCCGGTGGTTCGATCCCGATCATCGTGCTGGTGGCGCTGTTCGTGACGCTTATCCCGACCACCATCGGCGCCCTCCTGTCGGCCATCGGCATTGCCGGCATGGACAGGCTGGTGCGCTTCAATGTGCTTGCCATGTCGGGCCGCGCTGTCGAAGCTGCCGGTGACGTCGACACGCTGCTGCTCGACAAGACCGGCACGATTACGCTCGGCAACCGGCAGGCCACCGAATTCCGCCCCGTCACCGGCGTTACCGAACAGGATTTGGCCGATGCGGCGCAGCTTGCGTCGCTGGCCGACGAAACGCCGGAAGGCCGTTCCATTGTCGTTCTCGCCAAGGAAAAATACAGCATCCGCGCTCGCGACATGCAGAGGCTGCACGCTACATTCGTGCCCTTCACTGCCCAGACCCGCATGAGCGGCGTCGATTTCGAAGGTTCTTCCATTCGCAAGGGTGCGGTCGATGCCGTTCTTTCCTATGTCGACGGTGGTGCTCCGCAACAGGGCAATACGGCGCTCGCCGTTAAAACCGAAACCGATGCCACCCGCGACATCCGCACCATTGCGGAAGAGATCGCCAAGACCGGCGGCACACCGCTTGCCGTGGTGCGCGACGGAAAGCTGCTTGGCGTCGTGCAGCTGAAGGATATCGTCAAGGGCGGCATTCGCGAGCGTTTCGCGGAGCTTCGCCGCATGGGCATCCGAACGGTGATGATTACCGGTGACAACCCGATGACGGCCGCTGCGATTGCGGCAGAAGCCGGGGTCGATGATTTCCTCGCCCAGGCGACGCCGGAAAACAAGCTGGACCTCATCCGCGAGGAACAGGCCAAGGGCAAGCTTGTCGCCATGTGCGGTGACGGCACGAACGACGCTCCGGCACTGGCGCAGGCCGATGTTGGCGTCGCCATGAACACCGGCACGGTCGCGGCGCGCGAGGCCGGCAACATGGTCGATCTCGACAGCGACCCGACCAAGCTCATCGAGATCGTGGAAATCGGCAAGCAATTGTTGATGACGCGCGGCGCGCTGACCACGTTCTCCATCGCCAACGACATCGCCAAATATTTCGCCATCATCCCGGCCATGTTCCTGGCATTTTATCCGCAACTTGGCGTGCTGAATGTCATGGGCCTTTCGACGCCGCAAAGCGCGATCCTGTCGGCCATCATCTTCAACGCGCTCATCATCATAGCGCTCATCCCACTCTCGCTGAAGGGCGTCAAATACCGCCCGATCGGCGCCGGCGCGCTGCTGTCGCGCAATCTGGTCATCTATGGCCTGGGCGGCATCATCGTGCCCTTCATCGGCATCAAGGCCATCGACCTCGCCATTACGGCGCTTGGTCTCGCCTGAGGAGTATAGAAATGTTGAAACAGCTACGTCCCGCACTGGTGCTGATCCTTGCTACCACCGCCATCACCGGCCTTGCCTATCCTCTTGGAATGACGGGCCTTGCGCAGGCAATTTTCCCCTTTCAGGCAAATGGCAGCCTGATCGAAAAGAATGGCACTGTCGTCGGATCACGATTGATCGGGCAGGCCTTCGCCGGCGAGAAATATTTCCATGGCAGGCCATCGGCCGCCGGCGATGGCTACAATGCCGCGTCGTCTTCCGGCTCCAACCTCGGTCCGACGAGCGCGAAACTCATTGACCGGGTAAAGCAGGACTATGAGACGGCAAAGGCCCAAAACCCGAGCGCTGACGTTCCCGCCGATCTGGTCACGGCGTCAGGCAGCGGTCTTGATCCGCATGTGTCGCCTGAGGCCGCTTATTTCCAGGTTCCGCGCGTCGCCAAGGCGAGGGGCATGGATGAGGCCTCGCTTCGCGCCATCGTCGAACGCCATGTCGAAGGGCCGGAACTCGGTTTCATGGGCGAACCAGTCGTAAATGTGCTGGCTCTCAACATGGCTCTTGACGCAGCCGGCTCATGACCTGAAATGGCGATGGCTTCTTTGGAGCCATCGCCTCGACCACTGGTGGGTTAAATGCCTGACGATATCAGCAATATGCCGAGCAGACCGTCGCCGGATGCGCTGCTGGAAAACGCCCGGCGCGAGGCGCGGGGCCGGCTGAAGATTTTTCTGGGCGCGGCGCCCGGTGTCGGCAAGACCTATGAAATGCTGATGTCGGGCCGGGCAAAACTGGCGGATGGCGTCGATACGGTCATTGGTGTCGTGGAAACGCATGGCCGCAAGGAAACCGAAACGCTGGTGCAGGGTTTCGAGATCATTGCGCGCAGGAAGATCGATTATCGCGGCCAGGTACTGGATGAGATGGACCTCGACGCCATTCTCGCCCGTCGGCCGGCTCTTGTTTTGGTCGATGAACTGGCACACACCAACGCCACCGGCAGCCGCCACCCTAAGCGCTATATGGATGTTCAGGAAATCCTGGCACAGGGCATCGACGTCTACACGACGCTGAACATCCAGCATGTGGAAAGCCTGAATGATGTCGTGGCGCAGATCACCCGCATCCGCGTGCGCGAAACGGTGCCGGACAGCATCATCGACCGGGCAGACGATGTTGAAATCATCGATATCACCCCCGACGATCTGATAAAGCGCCTGCAGGATGGCAAGGTCTATCTGCCCCGCACCGCACGGCGCGCCATCGAGAATTATTTTTCACGCGGCAATCTGACGGCCCTGCGGGAGCTTGCGCTGCGGCGCACAGCCCAGCGGGTCGACGAGCAATTGCTCAACCACATGCAGTCGCACGCCATTTCGGGCCCCTGGGCTGCGGGAGACAGGGTGCTGGTCTGTCTCGATCATGGCGGCAACGGACCGGGTCTGGTGCGTTATGCCCGCCGGCAGGCGGATCGGCTGCGCGCACCCTGGACGGCATTGCATCTGGACACGCCCCGATCGCAGCAATTGTCGGAGGCGGAGAAGGATCGGCTGGCGGGCACCATGCGTCTCGCCCAGCAGCTCGGCGGGGAGACCGTGACCCTGCCGGCGCTCGATCTCACGCGCGAAATAATATCCTATGCCAATGCCAATAATTTCACCCACATCATCATCGGCCGTCCCAGAAAATCCTGGTGGCAGAGAATTCTGCAGCGCTCGCTGACGCATGATCTGATCGACCATGCCGGCGATATCAGCGTGCATGTCATCTCCGGCGACAAGAGCGAGGAAAAACCAGCGCAGAGCGTAAAGCCGCTGTTGGTGCAATCACGTTTCTCGGTGCTGCCGTATCTCAAGAGCACCCTGTTTGTCGGGCTGGCGATCCTGGTCGGTATCGTGCTTGACCAGACACTCGACGTTCAAAACCTGGCATTGGTGTTCCTGATGGCGGTTCTGGCCGCTGCCGTGCGCGGCGGGTTGGCGCCGGCGCTTTATGCCTCCGTGCTCGGTGCCGTCGCCTTCAACTTCTTCTTTCTGGAGCCGCGTTACACGCTGACGGTGAGCGCACCCGATAGCGTCGTCGCCCTGCTGTTTTATTTTGGCGTGGCGCTTATCGGCTCCAACCTGACGGTCGCCGTGCAACGGCAGGCGGCGTCCGCGCGTGCAAGGGCGCGAACCACCGAGGACCTTTATCTGTTTTCCAAAAAGCTGGCAGGCACCGGCACGCTGGACGACGTGTTGTGGGCAACCGCTTTCCAGATGGCGTCAATGCTGAACGTCCGGGTCGTTCTGCTGCTGCCGGAAAACAATACGATTGCGGTCAAGGCCGGTTATCCTCCCGACGATACGCTGATGGATGCGGATATAGCGGCAGCCCAATGGGCCTGGGAACACAACAAGGCTGCGGGAAGGGGCGCGGATACGCTGCCCGGCGCCAAACGGCTTTATCTGCCGTTGCGCACCGGCAGCGGCGCCGTCGGC